>DASYYT010000025.1:0-34208 GCA_035949755.1 Candidatus Sulfotelmatobacter sp. | reverse complement strand
TTGGCGGTCATGGTGGCCGGGCCAGGTTCGAGCACGCGCACGTTGGTCAGATTTCCCTCAGCGTCGAGCGTGCAGGTGACAACCATGCGGGCGTGCGGCAGGCCCGCGGGAAGATCGGAACGGAGCGGGGCGGGAGCCGTCAGAGTGCTGCCGAAGGCATGGGCCGTGGACTTTTCGTCGGCGAATTCCATCACTGCCGTGCCTAGAGAGGTATCAATGTAGGTTGTATATTTCTCGCCCCGCAGCAGGTTCCTGTAAGGCTCGAAGGCGCCTCCGGAAGTGGCTGTAGCAACAACAGTTACCCCTATCTCCTGTCCGTGTTTAAAGGCCGAGCGGCCGGGTTGTTTGGGATCATTCGAGCCAGCCGGATCGGAGCCGAAGCTGGGCAGGTTGACGATGCCGGTGCCGCCGCTGATATCAACGCCGCGCACGGGAGGATTGCCGGCAGAAACGCTTCCAGCACCGCCCGGCCCGGAGGCGGTGGAGATGCCGCCGCGAGCTGCGGGATCGGTGCCGCGTCCTGCGCCGGACTTGCCTGCGCCAGTCGCGGAACCATTCATGCCGCTGCCAGAACCGCTGCCGGTGCCAATGCCCGTGCCAGCGCCGGAACCGCCCAAGCCGGGCTTATCTGCGCCGCCGGGAGACATGGCGAGGGAGCCGCTGCCCCCGCTGGTAGGCAGGCCGACGCGTGGTCCGGGCTGAGTGGACATGACCGCGCCCGAGCCGCCGCTGCCGCCATTGTTAGCCGCTGCGGAATTGGAGCCGGAGGTGAGCGGCGCGCCAAGTCCAAAACCTTTGCGGCCCATTCCTGATCCGGTGGCGTTCGAACCGCCGCCCAGCGAAGGCGGCGGCGGGAGGACATTATTGGCGAGCAGCGTGCGTTTGGCAGCGCCGCCGTGTTCCGATCCCGATACTGTGGGTGGAGGCGGGACCACGCTCGGGCTGCCCAGACCGACTGTGGAAGCGCGAGTCCCGGCTGCAACAGGACCGCTGACCGAAGCTGGAGGGGCTACAACATTGGGGCTGAGAGTTCCAAGGCTGCGGCGATTGCCCGAAGCCGCGTTTGCCGCATTGGAATTCACGGCGGGAGGCGGGGGCAAAACGTTTGCACCCAACGAGTGCGACGCAGTGCTGGGGCCCGTCGCATTCACCGAAGGCGGCGGAGGCACGACTTCAGCGGGTCCGAAAATCTTGCCGATCAGGTTGCCCATGAACGATCCGCTGGCTGTGGCCGAAGGCGGAGGTGGAACTACAGCCTGGGGCGAATCAGGCGCTGTTCCCGCGGGAATCCGGCGCAGATCGGCGGAGACATTGTCCGAGGGCGGCGGAGCGACTACCGCGGGTGCCGGCAGGTTCAGCCGTGGCGTGCGCGAGGCGACCCGCTGCGGGGCAGATACGGGCGGCGGTACGACATTGGCGTCGGTAAATCGAACCGGAGCGCTGGAGATATCCCGGTTGACCGCGGCTGGAGCCGGTGGAACCACGTTGGGCGCCAGCATTTGACTGGCGCGCAGGCGATCGTTGGCGACCGCCGGAGCCGGTGCAACCACCACGGCGCTTAAGCTGGGGGCTGCCTGAGTACGGTCGCGCGTAACGCGAGGCGCGGGAGGAATGACCGTAGGAGTCAGCCGAGGCGCAATCAAGGGGTGGTCGTCGGAAACCGCCGGCGGAGGAGCAATCAGAGTTGTACGCAGGCTGGGCACTACCGGGGTGCGGTCTTGAGTGACCGTGGGCGCGGGAGCGACTGCGGAATTCAATTGGATGTTGTTGCGGGTGTAGTCGCGAATTACGTCGGGAGTGGGAGCTACGATGGCGGTGGTCAATCTCGGCGCAGAACGGGCGGCGCGCATGCCTTCGGTGGGTGGAGGCCCCACATTCGGCCGAATCGCCAACAGATTGGCGACGGGCAGATTGGAAGACGGCAGTTTGAGATTGGGAGCGTCCACGACCTTGGAAACCAGAGAGTTGCCGCGCGCGATCTTGATGGTTTGGGAGCGATGGTAGGCTTCGTCGCCTCCCGCGCGGCCGGTGGCGCCGGCTTGAGCGCCTCCCAGATCTTCGGTGCGGGGAAGTTCGTCGCCGCTGTAATAAATCACGTCATGGGGCGAGAAGCGGGGCACGACACGGGGCCGCAACTCAGCCACCTTCACGCTCACAAAGATCGCGGCCAGGATCAGGAATGCCTCCAGCACATAGGAGGGAATCATGATGCGGAACGGGATGAGTCCGAAGGGAGCTTCTCCGGCGAGACGAGGCTGGGAGCGCGAGAGCGCGGGCCTGATGGAGCCGGGAAATTCTTTCCACGGCGAAGACCACTCGACCAGCAACCTGGGCGCAGCGTGACGCTCGCGAGCAGTGACGGGCGCGACCTCTTCGAGTTGGAGTGTCTCAATCACGCTGTGGTTTGGGGGGAATCCTTTGCGAGAGTGATTTCAATTGTATCGCCAATCTGGGTTCCTGTTTCAAGGGCGATGTGAATCGGAAGCTCCAGTACCGAGGTAGCCTGTCTTCGCACCGGGGCAAAACGCCAGGGGCGCAGGGCGGATTGGATATGGACTACCTTCGATTCGCGATCGAGATAGACCACATCAATGGGAAATCCCATACCTAAAGTATGGACGCCGTGGCAGGGGATAATCCAGAGTCCGGAGCCATTACGGAAGTCATTAGAATTCACCCCGAGCAGGCCGCGGAGGCGGGTCCAATGAGTATCGGCCAAGGCCAGAGCGGTGGCAAGCCACGCCTGGCGAGTACGATTGAAAGCCTGCCTTGGCGCGGGAAAAAATCCCATGAAGCCCCCATGCTTGGTCTGCAAGCCGCGTTTAACGGCCGATGCCAGCCGGCCCCAGTTGCCGGATCAATTCGATCACCGCCGGCCCGATCGTCACAAAGATGATCGAGGGCAGAACAAAGATCACCAGTGGGGGAACCATCTTAATGGTAGTTTTGGCTGCTTGTTCTTCGGCGCGCTGCCTGCGTTCCGTGCGGAGGGAGTCGGAATGCACCCGGAGAGCTTGAGCGACGCTGGTACCGAAGCGGTCGGTCTGTATCAGTGTACCAACCAGAGAGCGGATGTCGTCAACCCCGGTGCGCTCGACCAGATTGCGCAGGGCCTCGGCGCGAGGCTTGCCGGCGCGCATCTCGAGGTTGACGAGATGGAATTCGTCGCTGAGGTCGGGATGGGCGTGATGCAGATCCTGTCCGACGCGGCTGAGGGCCTGATCGAGGGCAAGTCCGGCCTCGACGCAGATGACCGTGAGGTCGAGGGCGTCGGGGAGTCCCAAGCGAATGCGGTTCTGCCGTTCTTTGATCATGCGCTTGAGGAGGAAGCGGGGAAGAATGAAGCCGAGCGCGGTAATGCCGATCAGGAGGGGGAGATTGTTGAATCCGGAGAAAACGGCGACGGCGATGAAACCGATAGCGGCGCACAAAACGCGGGCGCCGAAATAGTAGTTGACGTCGGCGGCGTTGCGCAATCCGGCCTGGATCAGCCAGCGGCGGGTGCGGGAAACGTCGGCGGCCGAGAGCGGAATGGCCCTGCTGATGGGATCGAGCGCCTGCTCGATGCGCTCGCGAATCGCGGGCTTATTCTCGACCGGGACGGCCTGCTGTCCGCCGAGGGCGCGCAGGCGCGCGCCCAGAACCGAACCGGGCGAAACGGCAGCGGCGCCAAAGGCTAAGACCGCCAGCACGACGGTGAGGAAGACGACGATAATCAGAAGCAACGGCATAACGAAAACCTTAGTCCCTAAACCTGGATGCGGATGATCTTTCGAATCACGAAATAGCCCACGGTTTGCAGCGCGATTCCGGCGACCAGGAGGGTGTGGCCGATCGGGTCGGCAAAAAGCGGGTGGATGAATGCGGGATTCAGGATCAGCATGACAAAGACAATGATGGGCGGCATGCCCATGAGCAAGGCCATAGTGAGACGGCCCTGCGCAGTGTAGACGCGCACCTGGCGCTGAATCTTGAATCGTTCGCGAATGACATAAGACAGGTTATCGAGAATTTCAGCGAGATTGCCGCCGGTCTCGCGCTGCAGCATGACTGCGGTGACGAAGAATTTCACGTCCACCAGAGGCACGCGGTCGGTGAGATTCATCAGAGCATCGCGGACGGGCATGCCGAACTTCTGCTCTTCGTAGAGTTGGCGGAACTCTCCGGCGATGGGTTCTGAAATCTCGTTGGTGATCATTTCCAACGCGGTGGTGAAGGCGTGGCCGGCACGGACGGCGCGGGCGAGCGTGTCGATGGCTTCGGGAAAGAGTTCCTCAAACTTTTCGAAGCGCTTGTTGCGGCGGATGGAAACGTAGGCGTAGGGAAGCACGAATCCGACCATCAAGGCGATCCAGGCGACCTCGATGCGTTTGCTGAAGTAATAGGCGAGGAGCGTGGCGGCAATTCCAGCCAGGGCGGAGAAGCCGAGGAAGTTGCCGGCGCGCAGGGACATTCCTGCCTGGGCCAGCATTTTTTGCATGTCGGTGATGCGGGAGGAGCGGCGCAGCAGGGAATCGAGAGCGGGGATCTCGCTGAGTTGCTCGTCGCGCAGCAAAGCGAGTTCGTCTTCGGGAGCGCGCTCGGGAGCTTTGCGCTCGTTGGCCAGACGATCTTTGATGAGGCGGGCCTGGGCGCTCCGCTGATCGAAAATAGAGAACAAGCCGAACGCAGCGGCCGCGACTACCACGAAAACCAGTAACGCAATCAGTGATGCGGGCATAACAAAACTCAGACCTCAGATTTTGATTCAAACAGCGCCGGCCGCAAACGAGCCCCAGAGGTCGCCAGACGTTCGGCGAACTGCGGGCGCACCCCGGTGGCGTGGAAGACGCCGCGGACCTTGCCGCTTTCATCGGTACCGGTGCGATCGAAGCTGAAAATGTCCTGCATGCCGATGCTGTCGTCGGACATGCCGGTGATTTCCGAGATAGTGATCACTTTGCGCGTGCCGTCGGAAAGGCGGGCGATCTGGATGACGGCGTGAACCGCGGAGGCGATCTGGTGGCGCACGGCGCGCTCGGGAATATTCAAGTTCGCCATCGAAACCATGTTTTCGATACGAGCCATGGCGTCGCGGGGCGAATTGGCGTGGACGGTGGTGAGCGATCCCTCATGGCCGGTGTTCATGGCCTGCAACATGTCGAAGGCCTCTTCGCCGCGCACCTCGCCGACCACGATGCGGTCGGGACGCATACGCAAACTGTTGATGACGAGCTGCCGCTGGCGAACTGCGCCCTTGCCTTCAATGTTGGGCGGGCGGGTTTCCAGGCGCACGATGTTTTCCTGCTTGAGTTGAAGTTCGGCGGCATCCTCGATGGTGACGATGCGCTCGTAATTGGGAATGTATCCGGAAAGCACGTTGAGCAAACTGGTTTTGCCGGCGCCGGTGCCGCCGGAGACCAGAATATTCAGCCGGCCTTTCACCATGGCCGAGAGCAGTTCCAGCATCGACTCGGTCAGGGTCTGGTTTTCGATCATCTGACGGGCGGTCACGGGCTCCCGGCCGAAACGGCGGATGGAGAGGCAGGGGCCGTCGAGCGCGAGGGGCGGAATGATGGCGTTGACACGGGAGCCGTCGGCCAGTCGGGCGTCGACCATGGGAGAAGATTCGTCGACGCGCCGTCCTACGCGCGAAACGATGCGCTCGATGATTTGCATCAGGTGGCCGTTGTCTTTGAAAGCCAGGGGCGTGAGTTCGAGCTTGCCTGCTTTTTCCACATAGACGCGGTCGAAACGGTTCACCAGGATATCGGAGATGGTAGCGTCTTTGAGCAGTTGCTCCAGAGGGCCCAGACCGAAGATTTCGTCGAGGATCTCGCGGGAAAGGCGTTCGCGCTCGGCAAAGCTGAGGGGCACGACTTCGCCGTTGACCGCGCTGCGAATCACGACCAGGACTTCGTCGCGGGCAGAGTCGCCTTGGGCCTTGCCGAGTTTTTCCAGATCGAGGCGGTCGAGAATCTTGCGATGCAGGTCGGCTTTTACCTGCTGGTAATCGGTACGCTCGAAGGATTGAAGATTCGCCATAGTCCCCTAATTCCTAAATTCCTAAACGGACTTGAACAGCGACCAGGTAGCGCGCTTGACTTCGATGTCGTTGCGCGTGAGCTCATGGGCGAGGCTGGCGAAGCAGCGCGCCATCTCTGAATTGCGTTGATCCATGACCGGAGTGCCGCGGTCGATGGCAGTGGAAATGGCGAAGTACTGGTTGGGCACCCGCCATATCAATTTAGCGCCGACGGCGGCCTCGGCATCGGCTTCAGAAAATCCGGGCACTTTGCGGAAACGGTTCAGGACGAGGCGAACACGCTCACGGCTGCCGCTTTCGCTCAGGTATTGATGAACGCGGGCCGCGCTCCACAGCGAAGCCACATCGCTGCAGGCCACCAGAAGGACCGTCTCGGAAAGACTGGCGATGAGGCGGCTGGCGGCATCGAAGCGCGAAGAGGCGTCCACGACGACGTAACGATAGTGCGTCACCAGCATGTCGAAAAGGCGGACGAACTCGGCGGTGGAGGGATCGAGCGCCGCGGGGATGTTGCTTCCCGCCAGCAACTGCAGGCCTCCGCTGTGGCGGGTCATGAAGCTCTCGAGCAGGGAAGCATCCATGCGGTGCAGGTTGCGGGTGGCATCGGACACGGTGAACACCGGCTTGAGATTCATGTGCAGAGCGGCGTGACCGAGGGGAGCCAGGTCCACCAGGGCAGACTGGCCGTGGGCCGACTGCAAGGCGAGGGCAAGATTGACGGCGACCGTAGTGGCGCCGTTGCCCCCTTTGGCATTGATTACGGAGAAGACTTTGCCGCGCAGGCCTTCCTGCCGTCCGCGGCGTTGCGCGGTGGTGAGGCGGACGAAGGCTTCCAGCAGATCGGTGGTATTGGTGGGGCGTTCGATGAACTCGCGCGCGCCAGCCCGCATGGCGTTGACGATGACCTGCGGCTGATTGAGATTTCCAATCGCAAAGATGGCGGCCTCGGGCATCTCCTGCTGCAAAAGTTCGATGGCGCGGAGCGCTTGCGTGGGATTATCGGCAGGAATGTCGACCAGCGTGACATCAGGATTGGCCGCGCGGACGCGGCGCGTGACCGGGTCAGCCGCTGCCACGGGAAAGCTGGCACAACTGTGCGCGGTGCGGGCCACGTTGGTGCCGTCGACGAGCACCTGCAGCAAAGCGCGCTGCTCGTTGTCGGTGGCTACGATGACAACTGAAAGTTCTGGCATCCTGACTCGCGTCTTCCGCTTGCGGAAACTGGTTCTTTACCACTTACTTGCTGATCGGTTTATCAAACTTGTCGTTATTCAAGAACGGTTGCACCATGTTCGGACCGTTGACCGGTTCCGTGCTCGGGGACACGCGCCGCACCGTGCACAGCACCATCAATTCGGAATTGCTTTTCTGAATGCTCTTACTGCGAAAGAAATTGCCCAGGATCGGGATGTCGCCGAGCCCGGGGATCTTGTTGTAGATGTCGGTCGCGCGATTATCCATGAGGCCGGCGATCACGAAACTTTGTCCATCCTGCAGTTCAAATTCTGTATCCGCCTTGCGAGTGCTGAGGGCGGGGACGGTGAATCCGGAAATGGTAAGCGCGTTGGCGAAATCGAGGGTGCTGACCTCGGGCGCCACCTGCAGATGAATGTTGCCGTTGGGCATGATGACGGGGGTGAACTCCAGGCGCACGCCGAATTCCTTGAAGGAAATCGTCACGGCGGTAAAACCGGCGCCGGGCTGCACGATGGGAAACGGAAATTGTCCGCCCGCCAGAAAGCTGGCTTTCTTGCCATTGACGGCGATGAGATTGGGCTCGGCGAGAATCTGCAGCAGATTTTTGTTTTCCAGAGCTTCAATGACGGCGCCGAAATTAATGTCAGGACGAAAAACGAACAGGTTCAGAACATCGTTGATGGTCTGACCGGTTGTCGTGGTCGTGGTTCCGCTGCCTGTGGTCGAACCGGGGGTATTGGGAGTGAGCGTCTGCGGACCAAATCCGCCGTATTGCCCGGTGGTGATGGTGCCGATGGTATTGGAGGCTCCGGTGGAAATGAAGTTGACGCCCATCTGGGTGAGGGCGGTGCGATCGACTTCGGCGAACTTGACCTCCAGCAAGACTTCCTGCGCGCCAACCGGGCCAAAGGTCAGCACATTGATGATTTTGGGTGAATAGGCGCTGGCCAGATCGCCGGCGCGTTTGGCAACGTCTTCGGTGGTCACGTGGCCGGAGAGAACGATGGCGGCGCGCGAAGGGGTGACCGTGATTTGCTCGTCGGGAAAGACGCGGTGCTCTTCTTCGGCGCAGGCGCTGACATCCACGTCTACCCGTAAATCGAAGCTGCGCGAGCGTTCCAGTTCGTCCCAAATGATGAGCGAGACTTCACCGGGACTCTTGCCGTGGACCAGGATTTGAGTGGGCGTGATGGGCTGGGCAAAGGCGATGTTTGGGTCGGTGACGGAAATGCGCTTCAGGCGTTCGGTGGTGTTAATGATCAGCGACTTGCCTACCATAACGCGCAAGGGCGCGGAAGCCGGGGTGGCTGCAGACTGCGGGGGCAGGTTGGCGGTGGGGGTGCCGGGATTGGCATTTTGTGGCTGCGGCTCGGCGGCGGTTTGCTGCATGATCTCAGCGAACGCGGGAACGGCGAGTGCCGCGGCGAGCAGGATCGCCCCAAACCAAGACGTGCGAACTTTCATTTTCCGATTGGTCTCCCTGTAAGAGCTTGCCCGGCCGGCAAGAAGCCGCAGCGCCACATCGAACTCGAACCGATCACTTGGACTCGCAACCATCGTCGCTGCATTTGATCACGTCGGGTTTCTTGTCTCCCTGGTAAACGTCAATAGTCATGCCGGTGGAAGCCGGAGGGGGTGGAATGACCTTGGCGGTAGTGACTCTGTGAGCCGGCGCATGTGGGACTGCAGTAGGCGGAGGAGCTACTCCCTTGTACAAACCTCTGGCATTGGCCGAGGCCATATCGCCTTGCTTGGTGTCGAGCGGATTGCGCAGAGCCAGTTGAATATGACCTTCGGAACTGGCCAGCGTCAGGCGCTCAGCGTCGTCGGGTGTGACCAGCAGGGTGATGACCGCAGTGTTTTGAGCTTCCCCGGTGGAGGTTCGTTCCAAAGTGTGCCCGGAAGCCAGCACGGCAACATTCTGGAGAACGGTTGTAGTCTGTTGCTCGCCGGCCCCGGTGGGCGTGCCGGTGAGCAGGACATCCACGCGGGTTCCGGGGGTAACGAATCCAGCGACGGAAACCACTTCGTTGACCCGCACGGAGACTGCGCGCATACCCGGAGGGATCAGGGAGGGGAGCCCGGCGCCGGCATTCTCGGCGGCCAGGCGATTAGGCAGAATGAATTCCCCTTTAGCGATGGGGATGATGACGCCGTGACCGAGCACATCCGATTTTCTTCTGGGGGCGGATGGCGGCAGATCGGAAGGGGGAATCTTAATGATCTTGATGTCGTGATCTTCGATACGGGCGCCCACCTGCAAGTCATTGGCGGCAACAATGACTTCCACGTCGGAGTCGCGGCTGACTGCCTTGCCTTGCAGAGACTTATAGACGTAGAGACTGGCAAATAATCCGAGTCCCAGTGCCAGGACTCCGATCATCAACAAACGTGTACGATTCATGCCCCGTAAACCTCTACTCGTTCAATGCTGCAGACTACTGCAAGGAGCTGCTGACGCTGGAAAATACGTTGTTTGCATTGGAGCCGATCAAGCGAATGGTTCCAACCACGATCACCAAAATGACGGCCAGCATCACGGCATACTCCGCGATATCCTGTCCTTGTTCTTCGCACCATAGTTTACGCACAACTTCTTTGAGCATTGTGATCCCTCCTTCAGGCGTTGCTCTTGCAGAATAGAATTTAAGAAGTGTTAGGCCGGGACCTTCTTGCGTGGCTGCCCCGCCACTCGACTGGCTTTAATCATACCGCGCTCTGGGCAGAAAATGACAAATTCTTGCAACATTTCTGGTGTCCCTAGGTAACATCTTCAGCTTTGAGCTGCGAGCCGTGAGCTTTGAGCGATGCTAAAGCCGGTCGCTGCCAGGGTCAGGGCTCGCGGCTCCGTGCATCCTGTGGGATAGAATCAACGGCAGTCGCAATGATGAACGGCCCCAGACTCCGCCTGGCTATAACTACATTTTGCCTGAGTTTGCTTGCCTCCCATGCCGCCCTGTTCTGGGTGGTACGAAGGCAGGTGCTGGCTGGATCGCCCGATTTCCGTATTTTCTACACCGCCGGGCGCATGCTCAAGCGCGGCCAGGGCCAGCTGCTATACCACGGCGATGTCCAGCTCAGAACCCAGCAGGAGTTTGCCGCTGCGGTGGTCCGTCAGGATGGTCCCCTGCCATACAACCACCCTCCGTTTGAGGCGGTGCTGTACGTGGGCATGGCCTACTTTTCGTACATCCGTGCCTATTTTCTGTGGTTCATGGTGAATCTGGTGCTGGTGGCGCTTACTATCCATGTGATCCTTCCGTGGCTGCCGACGGTTCAGGCCATCTTTCCCCGGCTGGTGTACGTGGTGCCTCTGGCCTTCTTTCCGGTGGCCTATGCCCTGATGCAGGGCCAGGACTCCGTCCTTCTCCTGCTGCTGTACACATTGGCTTATGCGGCGTTTCGTCGCCGACAGGACTTGCGAGCGGGAGTTTATCTGGGACTGGGTCTATTCAAGTTCCACCTGGTATTTCCATTTGTCTTCATTCTTCTTTTGAAGCGCCGCTGGCGGGCTTGTGGCGGCGTGGTCCTGGCCGCGTGTTTCGACCTGGCGCTCTCGCTGGCCATAACGGGTTGGAGGGAGTTGCTTTATTACCCTCGCTATGTCTGGCGGATTAATCAGCTGCAACCCGCGCGCGTGATTGTGCCGCAGAACATGCCCAATTTGCGCGGTCTGCTCTCAGGCTGGGCTCATGTGAATCCGGGTTCGTATGCGATGGATCTTGCGCTGCTACTAGTATCATTGGCTGCTCTGGTCTGGGCGTCGCGGCAGTGGAAATCGTGGGATGTGCCCGATTTTCCATCGTGGAACACCGGATTCTGTGTCGCCATGGTGGCTACATTTCTGGTTGGGTATCACGGCTACAACCAGGATATGAGCACGCTTCTGCTGCCAGCGTTGATTACTCTTGATCGAGTACTGCGGCAAGAATTGCCGGGATTCGGCGTCAAGACCGCGCTGGGGCTGATGTTTTTCACTCCGCTCTACTTGCTTCTAACTCTTCACTTTGGTCACCAGAATCTGTTCGCGCTGGTACTTTTGATGTTCGCTGGTTTTCTGGCAGCGTCTTCCGCATCAGCAAGATCACCAACATGGGCAGATAAAAGCAAAGTACCATCCAGCGTCCAACTTGGCTGAAGCTGTGTGGGGTGTAATTCCAACGCCAAATCCCTGGGATCCAACTGATGGCTGCCGTGTAGATAATCTGCTTGCGCGTTTTCGGGATCAGCCACAGAAAAAACGGATCGTAGAACCAGCGCTGCGGCATGCAAGCCGCTGTAAAAAGGAGCCATGCTTCGCGATCACGAAACCGCAGGAGTGCCAAAGCCAGGAGTGGGCCGGGGAGCACGAACAACGGAATGAAACGAGCATAGCCTCCCAGTTGATGCAACCAGAGGGGGAACCATTGCGGCATGACCGCGAAGCTTAGAAGAATAAGTGTCAGGCAAGCGATGGCGCCTTTCCTGCCCATGCGGGTTAAGAGAATGGGTAAGCCGATTTGAGGTTTGGCCAGGGTTGCCGGCATGAGAAGCGGAAAGAAAGCGGCTGCCATAATCAGCGGTATCCACTGCACGGACAGCATGCCAGCCCAGTATGGAAATGCGAGAAAAATCAGCAGGCGATGGTAGCCGTGACGAGTCACTCCAAAGGCCAGGAGCGCAGAACTGAGTCCATAAAAAATGCCGGCGGCAATTTCAGGGCGTACTCGGACGAAGGGAAGTCCGAAAAACGCGGCGGGAAGCGGGTAGAGTTGTGACCGTGTGGCGTACGGATTATGCCGCGAAAGCAGGTCCCTGGCGGCTCGAATGGCCCATATAAAATCGGCGGCACCCTGGTTCAGGCGCCGCATGACATACCAGCAAAGCAATCCCACGGCAAGGCCGAGGAGAATCGAAATCATAAAGCGCGGCCGCGTCGCAGGCATAGGGGAGAATACGTTACCATGAGTGGCCCTAGGGCACACTGCTTCCCGCCAACCGATCACATATGCTCCGTCGATCGCAATACATTCTATTGCTGGCCCTGGTCGCTGCCGCCAGCATGTGGTCGTACGTGCAGGGCGTTTTAATTCCTTCTGAAAGGGCGGACGCGGCGGCGCTGGGAATTCCGCGGGGGAACCTTTCGGATCTCTATCCGCGCTGGCTGGGGGCGCGGGAGTTGCTGCTGCATGGGCGCGATCCCTACGGCGCAGACATCACGCAGGCGATTCAGACCGGTTACTACGGACGGCCCATCGATCCCGCGCGCGCGAATGATCCCAAAGATCAGCAGGGATTTGCTTATCCCGTGTATGTCGTGTTCTTGCTGGCGCCCACTGTGTGGCTGCCCTTTGGCGTGGTGCAGAAGGCATTTCTTGGGCTGTTGCTGGCCTTGACCGCAGGCTCGGTGCTGTTGTGGCTGCGGGTGCTGGGATGGCGGATCTCTATCCCCGCAAAGATGGCGTGGATTCTGCTGGCGTTGGGATCGTTCCCGGCGATTCAGGGATTCAAGCTGCAGCAATTGACGCTGCTGGTGGCAGCGCTGCTGGCGGCCTCGATCTACGGGATCATCCGCAGGCGTTTCGTCTGGGCGGCAATTCTGCTGGCGTTGGCCAGCATCAAGCCGCAACTCGTGATTCTGCCGGCGCTGTGGCTGTTGATCTGGGTGGCGGGAAAGTGGCGCGAGCGGCAGCGTTTTTTCTGGAGTCTCGCCGTGGCGGAACTGGCTTTGGTGATCGGCGGCGAAGTCTTGCTGCCGGGCTGGATTGGCAAGTTTCGTGCCGCTTCGGTTGCCTATTATCAGTACACGGGCGGGGGCAAGTCGGTGCTGGACTCTTTGCTGACCCCGGCGTGGGGCCGGACCGTGGCTTTAATTCTCGTCGCAGTGCTGCTGATTCAGGCGTGGCGATCGCGGCATGCGGCGCAGGAAAGCGCGGAGTTTCAGGGGTGCCTTTGCCTGATGCTGGCGACGACGCTGCTCGTAATCCCTATGTTTGCTCCGTACAACCAGTTACTGCTGCTGCCGGTCGCGATGTTGATAGTGCGGGGGAGCGGACGGCTTTGGAGGGGGCACCGATTCTCCCGGTTTCTGCTGGGAATGGCAGCGGCGGCGGTGTTTTGGCCCTGGCTGGCCGCCGCAGGACTGGTCCTTGCGCTCTGGTTTTTGCCCTCCAGCACGGTGCAGAGGGCGTGGGTTTTGCCGCTATTGACCAACTTTGCCATCCCGGTCACGCTGTGGGCGCTGGTAGCGATGGCGCATGGCGATTTGTGCCTGAGGAACCCCGATGTATAGCAAGTCCGCGTCTTGCAGGCGAGTGTTACGTCAGAGTAGTCTGATTCCGCTACAAGAGTCGGGAAGTTGAGGGCGGCGGCGAACCGCCCGTCCCAGAACGGATTGATGACCATCAGCGGCATCAGCAGCGGAATCAGCCACAGCTCCACGTCCGGAGTGTTCCCGGCGCTGGTGTTCGTGCAGGGCAGCGAGCAGAAGAATATCGTTCTCAATCGCAGCCCCTTCACGGTGGGCCGGAAGGTGGACAAAGATCTGGTCATCGCCGATCCCCGCGTCTCGCGCGACCACGCACAGATCACGCAGGAAGGGCTCGACTTTTTCGTAGTAGATCTGGGTAGCAAGCACGGCACCTTCGTCAATGGTGAACGGATTCAGAAGCAGAAGCTGGAGCGGGGCGACCGGCTCGAGTTTGGAGCGCGGGATTCGGCGTACGTCCTGTTCAACCCGGCGCAGCGCACGACGAATACCGCCCGCGAATTTCTCAGCCAGCTCTCCGGGATCGGGATCAAGCCGGAAAGAACCGAACTGGAAACCCTGCGTTTATTTCTGGAAGCGGCGCGCAAACTG
Source organism: Candidatus Sulfotelmatobacter sp. (assembly GCA_035949755.1). Lineage (GTDB taxonomy): Bacteria > Acidobacteriota > Terriglobia > Terriglobales > Acidobacteriaceae > Sulfotelmatobacter. The sequence continues at coordinate 20,148 of DASYYT010000025.1, read as the reverse complement.
AACACAGCGGGCGTGCTCGACGAAATTCTGATCACGATGCTGGACGTGACGCTGGAGCTGACCAAGGCCGAGCGCGCGTACGTATTTCTGAAGGATGAGGAAGGGAAGCTGCGCCTGATGGCGGGCCGCAATGCCAAAAAAGAGCCACTGCTGGACGACAAGACGATTTCGCACTCGATTCTGGAAGAGTCGATGCGGGCCAACGAAGAATTCCTGCTGACTGACACCAGTCGCTCGCTCGATCTGGCGGGCCGGCAGAGCATTGTCGCCTACGATCTGCGAACGGTGGTATGCATTCCGCTGCGAAAACTGCAAATGCGTGCCACGCGCGATGCGCAGACTCCGGTCCCAGCCGCCGACTCCGCGCAAGCGCTGGGCGTGTTGTATGTCGATTCGCGGTTTGCCTCGCGTGACATCAGCGGCGTGAGCCGCGATATTTTGCACGCCATCTCGACTGAAGCGGCGTCGCTTATCGAAAACGCGCGCCTGGTGCAGGCCGAGGAAGAATCGCGGCGCTACCAGCAGGAGTTGAGCATCGCGGCCAGCATCCAGCAGCGGCTGATGCAGGTCAAAATACCCGAGGTGCCGTTTGCGCGGCTGCGCGGGCGCAACCTGCCTTGTAAGGAAATTGGCGGCGATTTTTTCGATGCGGTCAATACCAAAGAAGGGCTGGCCGTAGTGCTGGCCGACGTGAGCGGCAAAGGAGTCCCGGCGGCGATTCTGGCTTCGACGTTGCAGGGCATGATCTTTTCGCACCTGCTGGCGGGCATGCCATTGTTGGAGGTAGTTTCAGCGGTGAATCGCTTTTTCACCGACAAACTGGTGGGAGAAAAGTACGCCACTGTGCTGCTGGCACGGCTGCGGCGCGACGGGGAACTGGAATATGTGAATTGCGGCCACGTGCCTCCGCTGCTGGTATGCGCGGGGGAAGTCATGCGTCCTCCCCACGGAAACGTGCCCGTAGGATTGCTGCCGGACGCCACCTTTGAGAGCGCGACCTGTCAGATGAAGCCCGGGGACCGGTTCATCCTGGTGACCGATGGGGTGACCGAGGCGGAAAACATGAAGGGGGATTTCTTCGAAGATTTCCGGCTGGAGGAGGCGGCGGCGAAGTCGCCTACGCTGGAAGGAATTTTTGGGGCGGTTACGGAATTCTGTGCGGGCAATCCGCTCAGCGACGATTGCACGGTCGTGGAATTGTGTTACGTGAACTGCGACTCGTAGCCGAAGCACGGCGCCCCCGCGATCAAAACAGTTCAATCTTTGCCGCATGCCCCGATGTGTTCGCCAGTCGTGCGTCGCGTGTGATCAACGCCGCCCCGAGCTGTTCCGCGAGCGCAAGGTACGCGGCATCGTAAGCCGACAGATTGTGCCGATGCCGCCAGATGCTCGGCAGCAGGACGACATGGGGATAACGGACTATCCGAAGTCTGATCAGGTCGTGAATTGCCGCATCTGCTCTCCGATCTGAGATGGTTGCCTCTCGCGCCAGACGCCTCAATACCTGTGCTATTTCAACGTCGATAAGGTGAGGAGCATGGAGGGTCTCGCCCCGGGAGTAGATCCTTCTTTCGATGAGTTGTCCGGCAGGACTCTGCAGCAGCCAATCAATGGCGGCTGAAGCGTCGAGAACGATCACCGCGAGTCTCGCTCGTGGCGCACCAGGCGGGCAGTGTCGATGGGAATGGAGATGGGGTCCCGCTGGTGCAGGATTTCGCGCATTTCGGCCAGCGTGGGCTTGTCGGCAATTTCCCTGATCTCGGCGAGAAGGTAGTCGGACAGGGACATTCCGGCCATGGCAGCGCGAGCCTTGAGGCGCCGGTGCAATGCGTCGGGAACGTTGCGCAACTGAATCATCTTTGACATGTTTTAAACATACTTTCATGTGAGTCACATGTCAACTGCCGGGGAACAGAGAATGAGCACCATCGAGCGGCCTTCGCAAAACGAAGCTGAAACCTTGAAACGCAGAGAGCGCCGAGTCTACCCGCGACGACGCTGAGAGATAGCAAAGTTGAGATTATCGTTGGTGGTCGGAGCCCTGCCCGATACTCTTCAAGGGTTACTTCTCCACAATCACCCGATAGTCGGTGCCTTCCCAGCGGTTCTGATCGGGCCAGAAAAATGTGAAGACCACTTGCCCGCCCACCGGCAGCGAAGCCGTAGGCAGATTGAGGGTGTAGATTCCCATGCCGGTGTCGCGGGTATCGATGTCGTGAGCGGTTTTCCAACCATCGATGCTCCAGTGTACGCGCGCGGGTGATAGCAGGTTGATCCGCAGGGTCTGGTTGCGCGGGACGGTGCGGGTCTTGTTGTTGAGCCGCCAGCCGAAGTGCTGTCGGCCGTGCTTTTCGATCAGGTAGCGCTTCACGGTTTGTGGAGGCTGGTCGAAAACCTTGCCGTCGTGGATGGAGCGGCGGAGCTTGATGTACTCCGCATGGGCCCAAACCAGGGGACAAGCGGAGCCGGTAGGCCTGCCCCGAAACAGTTCGAGAGCAGGAATGTCGGCGGCGTCCCAGACTTGTTCGGGCAACAGGCGGGTGTGGCCTGAGGTCGAGTTCTCCATGACAGTGAGCAGCGCCTCGGCCTCGTCGCGATGACCGCCCGCGACGGCGTAGTGTCCGCGTTCGCCGGCAAGTAATGGCCAGGCACGTCCGATTCCGGTGCCGTCGAACGCAGAGCCATCTTTGTGTTCGCCATAGCCATCGCCGTTGTAGCGATACCAGCAAGGCCCCTGGGGAAGTTCGACCGCCAGCAATGCATCGATGGCGCGAAGGGTATCGATGATTCGCGGATCGTCCGGGGCGCGCAGGCCGAAGCGGACCAGTGCGAGCGCGTCGGGACTGATGATGTGATAGGCGCGTTCGCCGTCCTGTCCGGGCGGACGATTCTTGATCGGGACGAAGCCTTGGGTGGGGGACGCGGCTCCGTCGGTCTCGGGCGGCGCGATGCGCACGTAATATCCCCTGACCCCGAGTTGCTGGGCAAGGTCGCCGCCGCTGGCGTAGACCCAGCGCTCGATGTTGTCATTCCAGGCGTCGGCGGTATCGCGCATGGTCTGAGCTTGCAGGGAGTGTCCGGTGAGATCGGCAATATCGGCGGCTGCGAGCAGGGCGGAGATTTCTGCGGCGAGGGTGAACGGGGAATAGCCGGCGTCTTCTTCCCAGCGATCCTGCTGCGTGACCGGGCCATTGCGAATGATGAAGCTGGCGGCATTGCGGACCATAGGCCACCAGCGTTGGAGGTTGCCCAAAGCATCGGGGGCTTCGCGGCGCATCAGATCGACCAGTAGGATCGGGAAGGCGGTTTCATCCATCTGAATGCCGCCCCAGTAGGGGCGGCCGTCGAGCCACATATTTTGCGCCCAATTGCCATCCGCTTCCTGGGTGGCTTCCAGATAGCGGAGAACGCGGGCCGCATCGTCAACGGCTCCGGCCGCCAGCAGCGCGCCGGCGGTTTCGACCAGATCGCGCGGCCAGACCAGGTGATATCCGCCCAGATCCTCATCGCCCTTATTGAAACCCCAGGGAATGGAAAGGCTGGCGATGATGCCGCCGAGAAAATCCTTGGACTCATGGGCACGCAAGACGGAGATCGAAGCGCGATAGAGATCATTCTGGCGCGGCGGTTGGTCGAGTGGGAGCAGCTTGGTTTGCCAGTTACTCCACTGCAAAACATAATGCCGGCACAATTCGTCCCAGTCTTCCAACAGGCTCGAGCGTGCCTGTTGGCCGGACTCAGACCAGATGGAGCCGAAGCCGAGGGCGACGATGAATTCGCCATTGCAGGCAGCCAGATCGATCTCGCCAGTGCAGGCAACATTGCCGTTTTCGGCGCGCGTGTATTCCCAGCACATCTGGAAGTGCTGAGAAAGGTCTTGCCAGCCGTCGGAGGCGCCGACAAAACCGACGGACATTTTTTTCCAGGGCGCAGAGGAGGCGAAGCTCAAGTTTACGCCGCCGCGCTCAGCGAAGAACATGGGAAAACCTTTGTAGTCGCCGACCCAACCTGTGTTGCCATTGCCGCAATTGGCCAAGTGTGGCGAGAGCAGGGCGTACAGGCGATAATCTGAGAGTTTTCCCTGTAGCGGCTCGAAGCGAACTCTTTGCAGGACCACATTCCGGTAAGGATCGCTCAAGACCCGCTTGTGAATGCGGTAGCGTCCGAAGTTGCAGGTGTTGGTCAGTTCATAAGCGGGAATGCCAGGTTCGACGGGCCGGTTCTCGAACGAACAGTTGCGTTTTTCTTCGGAGAAGAAAGCGCTGCCGTCGGTTACGATAAATCCCATGTCGCGGGTGCAGGCCTGGTCCACGCGGGGGAAGTAAACCTCATTGAGAATACCGTGGCTGATGGTGAACCACACTTTGCTGTGCTGGTTGAGGGCGGTTCCAATGCCGGTTTTCGCGCTGGAGGTCCAGCGCGGCGGAATGCCCGGCCATCCGGGAGCGTAGCGGGTGTCAGACATGGATTCGCGTTCCTGGCGCCAAAGGGCAAGGCTGGGCCCATTTGACACAACATTTACAAGCCGGAATAGTAGTTCGGAGTGGAGGCGTCATCAAACGAATCAGTAGCCCTCGATTGGGAAACACGCAACTAACTATAAATAACCGATCGTGAAATGGTCGAATCTGGAATGCTCTCAAGTGTAGATGCGCGGAGATGGAGGAAAGTGGCGTTGGGGTGGTGTTTGTGCGCGCTTTGCCTGGTAGCGCAGGCTGAGGATATTCCGAGAACGGAGTCGTACTCGGCGCTCGATCGCGGATTTGCCGGGCTTTACAACCTCGACTTTGCGGGGGCAGAAAAAGACTTTGTCAGCTGGCAGAAGCTTCATCCGGAGGACCCGGTCGGTCCGGTGAGCGAGGCGGCGGGTTTCTTATTCTCGGAATTCAACCGCCTGGGGGTGTTGGAGGCGCAGTTCTATGAAAACGACGCGGCATTTACCGGCAGGCCGAAGCTCACGGCTGATCCGGGAGTGCACCAGGTTTTCGAGAATGCGATTGAGCGAGCGGAGAACCTATCGCGCAGCGAATTAGCCAAGGATCCCAAGGATCGGGACGCGCTTTTCGCCATGACGCTATCTGCGGGCCTGCAGGCAGACTATGCCGCGCTCATCGAAAAACGAAATCTAGCTTCGTTGCGCTTCACCAAAGAGGCTTCGGCGTGGGCGCAGCAGTTGCTTGCCGTCTGCCACGATTGTTACGATGCGCTGCTGGCGACTGGAACGAGCAAATACATCATCGGAAGCATGGCGGCGCCGGTGCGCTGGATCCTACGCCTGGGAGGCTTGCCCGCCGACAAGCAAGGCGGCATTGCCGATCTGCAAACCACCGCCGATCACGGACACTATCTCGCACCCTTTGCGCGCATTCTGCTCTCTATCGCCTACGTACGCGAGAAAGATAAGACGCGCGCCTTGCAGTTGCTGGCGGGACTCGAGAAGGAATTTCCACGAAATTCCTTATTTCCACGCGAGATCGCTCACCTGCAGGCGGCGCACTGAAATCCGCCCGGTCGTGGCAATCGTGACGCCTGCTTTTTTCTCCCCGCGTTCACGAAATTCACTTTTAGCGTGCGGCCATTCATCAGAAATTCACCCGTTTGTAACCCTCCTTTAACACTGCGCCGATAGAAACGAGTGTCATCAACCATCAAGGAGGAACCTTCCAGCGATGCGCAAAACTTTGCTGCTGTTGGTGTGTGTTGTTCTCGCCCTGCCAGTGGTAGGACAGACCACGCTGAACGGAGCAGGCGCCACTTTTCCCTATCCCATCTATTCCAAGTGGTTCAGCGAATATCACAAACTCCATTCCGACGTAGAAATCAACTATCAATCCATTGGCAGCGGCGGCGGCATCCAGCAGGTGACAACGGGCACAGTTGATTTCGGCGCCAGCGACATGCCGATGACCGACAAGCAACTGCAAGAGGCGAAAACGAAGATTCTGAATCTGCCGACCGTGCTGGGCGCAGTAGTGCCTGCCTACAACGTCCCGGGCGTCAGCGGGGAAGTGAAATTCACGCCGGAGGCGCTGGCGGGAATTTTTCTGGGCAAAATTTCCAAGTGGAATGACAAAGCAATTACCTCGGTGAACCCGGGAATCAATTTTCCGGATAAGGACATCATCGTCGTGCACCGTTCCGATGGCAGCGGAACCACCTTTATATGGACGGACTATCTTTCGAAAGTGAGCCCCGCGTGGAAGAGCACGGTGGGCAGCAACACCTCGGTGAGTTGGCCGGTCGGAATGGGCGGCAAAGGCAATGAAGGCGTAGCGGGATTCGTGCGCCAACTGCAAGGGTCGATCGGATACGTCGAACTGATCTATGCCATTCAAAACAATATTACGTATGGGAGCGTGCGCAACGCTGCTGGGATGTACATCAAGGCTTCTCTGGAGAGCGTAACGGCGGCCGCAGCCTCAGCACCGAGAATGCCTGCTGACTTTCGCGTTTCGATCACCAATTCTCCCGGCAAGGATGCTTACCCAATTTCCAGTTTTACCTGGTTGCTGATTCCGGTGCAGTCGAAGGACCAGGCCAAAGGCAAGATTCTGGTCGACTTTCTCAACTGGATGGTGGGCGACGGCCAAAAGATGACGTCAGCGCTGGCGTATGCGCCGCTGCCGGAAAACGTTGCGGCCAAAGAGAGAGCAGCGATCAAACAAATCAAGTAGTGCCGTTGCAGTAGGGAAGGTTGCCCTGGCGCTTCGGGAAGGCGAAGACGAATGAAATCTTCTTGCACCCAAATTCGCTTTTGTTCGTTTTCCAGAATCCGTTCCGGGAATCGAAACATTCGCGCAGTGGCAGCCGAGTCATCTCGTGGAACACAGACGAAGTCCCACACAGTCAAGATCTTATGAATCGACTGACTGGTTTGTCGGTGCGGACTTGAACGTGCTCATGTTGATTGATTTGAGTTTCGCGGTTTAACCAGCCGTCTTGGCACTCGTAATTTGGAACATGCACAAAGGAGCGATCGAATGAAGTCTGCGTGGACGTTGTGCGCAATTCTATGCCTGGCGGCAGGACTGGTTGCGCAAACCAGCACTGCGCCGAAAACCACAAAAAAGAAAGCCGCTGCCATTACCGCGGCGGATGTGCAAGAACTCAAAAACGCAATCGCGGCGCAGCAGGCTGCTTTGGCCCAGCAACAGCAGCAAATCCAGCAACTGCAGCAGGAACTGCAACGGCGCGACCAGGCGGTGCAGCAGGCGCAGACTGCGGCCACCGACGCCGCCGGCAAGGCGGATGCGGCGCAAGCAGCTGCGACCCAGCAACAGCAATCGGTGACTGAACTGAAGAGCGACGTCACCGATCTAAAAAGCAACATGGCCAGTACCGTTGTGACGGTGCAGGACGCGCAGAAGGGAATCAAGGCCGCCACCGAAAGTCCTACCGCTCTCCACTACAAGGGAATCACGATTACGCCGGGGGGCTTCGTGGCGGCAGAAACGGTGAACCGCCAACGGGCCACAGGTTCCGACATCAACACCCCGTTTAACAGCATTCCGTATCCGGGGAATGCGCTGGACCATATCACCGAGAGCAGTTTCACCGCTCGTCAGAGCCGCTTCTCGATGCTGGCGGAAGGCAAAGTGGGCAGCGCCAAAATTACCGGATACTGGGAAGGTGACTTTCTGGGCACCGGCGTGACTTCCAATAACCGGCAGAGCAATAGCTATGTTTTTCGCCAGCGCGTTCTTTTCGCCCAAGCCGCATTTGACAGCGGGTGGATCATTACCGGCGGGCAGCAGTGGTCGCTGGTGACGGAAACGAAGACAGGAATCACGAACCGTACAGAAGTGCTTCCGCAGACCATTGACTCGCAATACCACGTCGGGTTCAGCTGGGAGCGGCAGTACGGCTTCCGAGTGGTGAAAGACTTCGGCAATAAGTTCGCGCTTGGTATTTCCGTGGAGGGACCTCAGGCAACCATTGGGGGCAGGGGTTTCTCCAGCGTTTCCACTGACGACCTCACCAAAGGCACTGTAACGACAACGGGAAACGCCTTCATCAATGGGCCGGGTAACGGTGGCGGCCTGTATAACTTCGTCGACACTTCCGGATACACCTTCAACAAGACGCCTGACTTGGTGGTTAAGGCAGCGGCAGATCCCGGGTGGGGCCATTACGAAGTGTTTGGCATCTTGAGCACGTTCCGCAACAGAGTCTATCCCTGTGGCGTGGTGGGCACGAATGCCAAAGATACGACTCCCCCGGCGACCCCCACAACGATTGCGTGTCCACTCAATTTTTCCACGTCGCCGAGCGCAATTGGCGCGTTCAACGATACCCGGGTAGGCGGTGGTTTCGGAGCCAACATCCGCGTTCCCGTGGTGGCGAAGAAGTTGGATTTCGCCATCCAGGGCGCGGCCGGGGACGGCATTGGACGATACGGGTCGGCGCAGCTCGCGGACGTGACCCTGCGTCCCGACGGCACGCAAGCCCTGATTCGCACTGCCCATGCGCTGGGCGAGCTGGAATGGCACGCCACCCCGAAACTGGATGTCTACGCCTACTTTGGCGGTGAGTATGGATGGCGCGCGGCGTATCAAGGGTACGACAGCATTACGGTGACCAAGACGCCGGCTATCCCCTCGGACGGCACGAGTCCGGCGATTCCCGCCACAACAACGACCGCGTTCAAGCTAAATCAATACGGCGGATACGGTTCACCTTTCGCCAACAACTCGGGTTGCGCCACAGAAAATCCGCCCTCCAACCAGCTTACTCCCTCCGGCGGCGGGACCTGCGCCGGAGACACTCGTCTCATCATGCAGGGAACTCTTGGGTTCTGGCACAGGATCACCCAGGGACCGAAAGGCGGGCTGCGCTGGGGAATTCAGTATTCCTACTTTACGAGGAGCGGCTGGTCCGGGAACAATGGCGGCGCTACCATGTTCGGGATTTCGCCCAAGGCCGTGGACAACATGGTCTGGACCTCGTTCCGCTACTATTTGCCGTAACTTTATGAGCACGAAACAGCGCGGGACGGCAGCCGGCGGTTCCTCCGGTTGCCGGTCCGCGCTTTGATCCGCAAAATCGGCGAATCGAGCCCGTCTTAGGCGGTCGACGACAGCATGTTCTATACTGTCATCTGGCATGCCTTCTCTGCGACTGCGCAAGGAACAGTTGGAGTAAATGCACAGAAGTAGTTTGAAACCGTGCGGTAATCGCGCTCCATGGCCCGGATCTCCTTAGACAATCCCCAGTATTTTCTCAACCGCGACACGTCGTGGCTCGCATTTAACCGCCGTGTGCTCGAAGAGGCCGAGGACGAGGGCAATCCTCTGCTGGAGCGGCTGAAATTTCTGTCGATTTCGGCCAGCAATCTGGATGAGTTCTTCGAAGTACGCGTGGCCGCGATGATGCAGCAGATCGAGGACGGCTACAACGAGGCCGGACCCGACGGGCTGACGCTCACGGAAAAACGCGACACGCTCAGCAAACTTACGCACGAATTCGTGGACGATCAGTATGACTGCTGGAATGCGCGGCTGCGTCCGGGGATGGGCGACCACGGAATTCGCGTGCTGGGCCTGCACGAACTGGATGCGGAGGCGCTCCGGTTCGTCGATGAATACTGCGAGAAGGAACTGGATCCGCTGTTGACGCCAGTTACCGTCGACCCGGCGCATCCCTTCCCGCGAGTCATCAACAAGGCGCTGTGCCTGGGATTTCTGCTGCGGCGCCGCCGGCGCTCGGCTCTGACTTATACGGGAGTGGTTTCGGTGCCGCGGGCATTACCGCGGCTGGTAAAGCTGCCCTCGAAGAACACCGCCGATTTCATTTTTCTGGCCGATCTGGTCGCGCATCATGCCGTCCGGATGTATCACGGCTACGATATTGTGTCGTCCGCCCCCTTCCGCGTGACTCGCAACAGCAATCTTTACCTGGCGGAAGAAGAGGCGCGCAGCCTGCTGGAATCGGTGCGCGCGGAACTGCACAACCGCCGCAAAGGCGACGCGGTGCGTATGGAGATCGAGGCCGACGCCGATCCGGAGATTATTGAGCGCCTGCGCACGGTTTTCGAGTTGGACACGGGGCAGGTTTTTCCGGTGAACGGGCCGGTGAACCTGTCGCGCCTGTTCAATATTTACGAGCAGGTGAACCGGCCCGACTTGAAATACCGCACGTTTGTGCCGCGGGAACTGCGTCTGACCTCGAAATCGAAGGATTTGTTCGAAGAGTTGCGGGGGCACGACATCCTGCTGCATCATCCCTTCGATTCGTATGACGCGGTGGTTTCGTTCATCGAATCGGCGGCCGAGGATGAAAACGTACTCTCGATCAAGCAAACCCTTTATCGGACCAGCGAGCATTCGCTGATCGTTCCATCCCTGATCGACGCGGCGTCGCGCAAAGAAGTCACCGCCGTGGTGGAGTTAAAGGCGCGCTTCGATGAGGCGTCGAATATCCGCTGGGCGCGCGATCTGGAAGATGCCGGAGTGCAGGTATTCCATGGTCTAGTGGGGCTGAAGACACACTGCAAGCTATCGCTTCTGGTGCGGCGCGATCCGGATGGAGTGACGCGCAGCTATGCCCACATCGGCACAGGAAATTACAACGCGACTACGGCGCGCATTTACACCGACTTGAGCCTGTTGACGGCGAATCCTGAAATTACACGCGCGGTGCACGATGTCTTCAGCTTTCTCACCGCCTACGCCGAGAACCCCAGCTACGAGCCGCTGCTGGTCGCGCCGCTGGATCTGGCGGAAAAATGCATGGCTTTGATCGAGCGGGAGGCGGAACACGCGCGCGCGGGCCGGCCTGCCCGCATCGTCGCCAAGATGAACGCGCTGCTGGATAAGAACGTTGTGCAGGCGCTCTACCGAGCCTCGCAGGCCGGAGTGCAGATCGATCTGATCGTGCGCGGGATCTGCTCGTTGCGGCCGGGTGTGCGCGGGGTCAGCGAGAATATCCGGGTGCGCAGTATAGTCGGGCGATTTCTTGAACACAGCCGCATTTATTATTTCGCCAATGGCGGCGAAGAAGAAATTTATATGGGCAGCGCCGACTGGATGCCGCGCAATTTGTACGAACGTGTCGAAGTGCTCGTGCCCCTGCGGGATGAAATGCTGCGCGAGCGGGTGCATCACGAAATTCTCGATGCCTATCTCGCGGACAACCGGAAAGCGCGCATTCTGCTCAAAGATGCGACCTATATTCCCGCGTGGCAGCCGGTGAGCGGGAAGCGCAATCGCCGACCACCCAGCGGCGCGGCGGCTTTTAGTGCGCAGGAATTCTTGATGAACGTTGCGGAAGGGAAGGCGCCGGCCGCGCTCCCGTCGCCCGCTCCGCCGCGAAGGCATAGAGTGGCCGCAGGAAGGGAACGATAACCAGCGATGATTCTTTATTTTTTGCGCCATGCCAGCGCGGGCGAGCACCTGATGAATCCGAAAAAGGACGAGAAGCGCGCCCTCGACAAGGACGGCATCGAGCAGTGCGGCTACATTGGCCGCGCTCTGGCCGCGCTCAACGTGCAAGTGGATACGATGGTTTCGAGCCCGCTGAAGCGCTGCACGCAGACGGCTTCGCTGGTGGGCAATGAGATCGGCTATGAAGGAAAACTGCAGATCGATGCCGGACTGCGGCCGGGGGCCGGGTTCGCGGACTTTCGCAAGATCCTGGAAAAATATGCGAAGCAGGAAGCCGTGATGGTGGTCGGGCACAATCCCAACCTGAGCCAGTTCCTGGGCGCGGTCGTGAGCGATTCCGGTTGTGAAGCCTCGGTAGATTTGAAGAAAGGCGCGGTCGCCCGGGTGGAGATGCGGCGTACGACCGGGACGCTGCAGTGGTGCCTCACGCCGAAGGTGCTACGCACGCTTTACGACACGGCCGTGGAAAGCGCCCGCCCGAAAACTTCGCGGAAATAGTCTCCCTCTTTTTCGATTGCCCACTGTTCCAGGTCCACGCCCATGCGGCGGCGCGGCAGCAGGGTCAACTTGACTTCCGCGGAGCGCAACGCAATGCGGACTTTTTCCACGGCGCGGCTGCGGCCCAGATTCAAAGCGCGAGCCAGGCGAAGCAGCACGATTGCCTTCTGAACATTGGCGCGGTCCGCGCTGTCGATGATTTTCATGGGACCGTCTTCCAGAGTGGGGCGCGATTTTCCCAGATAACGGGCGATGGCCGCAATGGTGCGGCGCTGCTGCGGGGTGAACCCGAGAATTTCCGAGTTGGAGATGATGTAGTGGGTATGGCGATGGTGACCGTTGCGGTTCACGAAGTCCCCGACTTCGTAGAGCATGGCCGCGGCGGTGAGCCATTCGCGATACTCAGGCGGAAGTTGGTGCACCGAGCGCAGGGATGAAAACAGCAGAGTCGCTGCGTTACGCACATCCAGCGCATGCTTGCGGTCGACTCCATAGTGGCTGACGGCGCGAACGATGGATTCCCAGCGCTCGGATTCGATCTGGCGTCCGGAACGCGTGCTGCGATCGTAGTCGGCGGCCATTTGGGCGAGGATTCCGTCTCGCAGGCCGAGGGGAGAGTAGCGGAATCCTTTCAGGCGAAGCCGATCGAGCAGCTCGTGATAGACGGTGGCGCCGGCGACGATGATTTCGGCGCGGCGGGGGCCAACGCCTTCGATCTTGCGCCGCTCGGCGACGGCAAGCCGCGCCAGGCGCTTGGCGATGCGGCTCATTTCGGCGCGCGACACGACCAGGCGGGGCCGATTTTGAGCGCGGCGCAAATGACTGGCCACCGAGGCCAGCGCTGCCGCCGTACCCGAGGTTGCGATCACATTCTTTATTTTTGCGGTGGCGAGGCGGCTTACGACTTTGTTGATTTCTCGAGTCACGAAGCCGCGCAGGCGCTTCAGTTCGCTCTTGCGCGCCGGATCATGGCGGAGGAACTCGTTGGTGAGCCGCACTGCGCCCAGCGGCAGGCTGACGGCGTCGCGGATATGCCCGCCCTGGGTGACCGTCAGTTCGCAGCTGCCGCCGCCCAGGTCCATCAGGAGCGTGGGCGAGGTGTCGATACGCGAACCGGAGACCAGGCCTAGGTGAATCAGGCGCGCTTCTTCAACTCCGGAGATGACCTCGACGCGCCAGCCCGTGGCCGAGCGCACCCATTCAACGAAAGCTTGAGAATTACGCGCATCGCGCAGGGCGCTGGTCGCGACCACGCGCACGCTGTCGGTGACGATCTGCTGCGTAGCGCGATGGAAGCGGCGCAGCACTTTCACCGTTTCCGCAATCGATTCCGGGGTCAGGAATCCGGAGCCGAATACGCCTTCCCCCAAGCGCGTAACTTCGCGGTCTTCGTGCAAGGGCCGCAGCCGGCCAGCCTGCAGGCGAGCGATTTTAAGCCGTACTGAGTTGGACCCGATATCGACTGCGGCGAAGGTGGGCATGCGACGCCTGATAGTTTACATGCAGAGGGGAAGACATCAGCGCACTTGGTTGCGAAAAGGGAAGGAGGCGGTCAGGGGGCGGTGGCAGCAAGAACCGGCTCAGGATGTGACCTGACCATCTCAAATTTGAGGAACTCGAATCAAAAGACTACGCCGCAGAGGGGACTCGAGCAGCGGCAGACGAAGACTGGGCCCCCGTTTTTCGGGAACGCTCCACGATCTTAGCCCGCCTGCTCGCATTCTGGTCGCGCAAAGCGGCAACTGACACGGCGGCTTGCCGAAATTTTCCTCGAGTCACGTTGTGCAGGGCGGCCACCAGCGCCGATTGATTCACTTCCCCGAATTGTGCCATGGCGGTGTCGGTGAGGGTCAGCCAGTCGTGCCAGCTGCCGAGCGTATCCTGCAAGCCCTTGAGCTGGACCATAAATTGCGTGCTCTCGGCAGACTTGGGAGCGAACTCGGCAGCGTAGCGGGCGCGCTTCACGGCAAGGCGGCAATGATGTAACGACTCGTCGGTGAGCGCGCCGTCAGCAGGGAGTGCTGACTCGAGCGCCTGTCTCGCCAGTACCAGGGGATCGCGAATCGAATCAAAATGAATTTCTCGTGCAGCCCGGCGCAAACGCTTACGAAGCTCACGAAGGTTGCTTGTTTTCAGTAATTTTTTCAGCTTCTTTTCGTCTTCAGCGCGAACTTCGATCAGGCGCTGCATAAGCTGCGTTTTGCGACGGGGTTCCAAGGGAACTTTAAGGCTCCGTAGAGCGGCGAGCTGCACGTCAATATCGCGAACTTTGCCGGCGCGCCGGCGAATCCGCTCCAGCATCTTCAGCAGTTTTTTCTGATTGCGGTGGCGGGCGGGGATCAGGTCGAGCAGAGTTTGCAGGCGGCGGGTCGTGGTTCGGAAGCTGTGCACATTCTCGGCTTCCTGCTGGGAGGAAAGCCGGAGCAAGTCTCGCTCCATCTTGCGGAAGATCATCTTGCCACGTTCGCGCGCTATGGGCATTGCAAACAATCCTGAACGAACCTATGATCGGCCAGCCGCCTGATTCCAGGTGTCATCACGCGAAATCCTGAAAAGTATGGAGGGGAAGACCGGAGCAGCCGAAAAAGCCTGCTCATTTTAACACCTTTGTAACAACTCTTTGCTAGGGTGGACGGGATGGCCCATCACGCCTTCCCACGGCCTGATATGCCCGGACCGCAACCTCTTGATAACGCGAGTGTTACACCGGTTACGGCGCCGCGGGCAGCGCCCCTGCTGCGGGTTTCAGGCGGCGAAGCGTCCGACCGTGCGTTCCAGGCTGCCATAACCGCATGCGGTCTGGCGGTGTTGGCCGCGTTGCTGCTGATCGTCTACGAACTGGTCGCCCGCTCCAATCTCTCCTGGCACGCCTTTGGTTTTCGATTTTTCGCGGGAAGCGAATGGGATCCGGTCAACGAGCATTTCGGGGCCTTGCCATTCATTTACGGCACACTGGTGTCCTCCCTGGTGGCGCTGGTGATCGCAGTGCCGCTGGCCATTGGCGTCGCTGTCTTTACGACCGAAATGTGCCCGAAAGCGGTGCGCGGTCCGCTCTCGTTTTTTGTGGAACTGCTGGCGGCGATTCCCAGCGTGATCTACGGACTGTGGGCGATGTTTGTACTGGTACCGCTGCTGAGCGGATACGTGCAACCGTTTCTGGGGCGAACGCTGGGCTGGACGGGATTATTCACCGGCCCCCCTTACGGAATTGGGATGCTGGCGGCGGGAATCATCCTGGCCATCATGATCATCCCGATCATTTCGTCGATCAGCCGGGAAGTGCTCCTGGTCGTGCCCCAACACCAGCGGGAAGGCGTGCTGGCGTTAGGCGCTACTCGCTGGGAGATGATTCGAGTGGGCGTGCTGCGTAACGCGCGCGCTGGCATTCTGGGAGCGATCATCTTGGGGTTAGGGCGCGCGCTCGGCGAAACCATGGCCGTCACCATGGTGATCGGCAATCGCCCGGAGATCGCCAAGTCGCTGTTCGCCCCTGGATATACCATGGCGAGTGTGCTGGCCAACGAGTTCAATGAAGCGACGGGAGACGTGTACCGCTCGGCTCTGATAGAGATCGGCTTGGCGCTGTTTCTGGTGACCATCATCGTGAACGCCTTGGCGCAACTGATGATCTGGACCGTGACGCGCGGGCAGCCCCCGAAAGGAAATGTCTGAGGCGAATGAACACTGCTGCTATCCAAGCCCCGGTGGCGCCGATCAGTTGGCGCAGGCGTGCAACCGACAAAGTGATGACCGGGGCCGCGATCCTGACGGTCATTCTGGTGCTGGCTCCGCTGATCGCAATTTTCGGCTATCTGGTGTACCGCGGGGTGGGCGCCCTCGATTGGGCGTTTCTGACGCAGACCCCGAAGCCGGTGGGCGAGTCCGGAGGGGGCATGGCGAATGCCATCGTGGGATCGTTGCTGATTCTGGGTATAGCCAGCCTGATTGGTGTGCCGTTCGGGGTGGGCGCCGGCATTTACCTGGCGGAGTTTGGGCGCAACCAGCTCGGGCGCTCGATCCGGTTTACCGCCGACGTGCTCAATGGCGTTCCGTCCATTGTGATTGGAATCGTGGCGTATGGGCTGGTAGTTCTGCCGCAGGGACATTTCTCGGCGCTGTCGGGCGGCGTGGCGCTGGCCATCATGATGGTGCCGACCATCTGCCGCACGACGGAGGAAATGCTTTTGCTGGTGCCGCAGTCGTTGCGTGAGGCGGCGTATGGCCTGGGAGTGCCGCGCTGGCGAACTACGCTGTCGATCGTGCTGCGAACGGCAACTTCGGGAGTAATCACGGGAATCATGCTGGCCTTCGCGCGCGTGGCCGGCGAGACCGCGCCACTGCTGTTTACGGCGCTGGGCAACACCTTCTGGAGTTTGCGCACCGACCAGCCCATTGCCGCGCTGCCGCTGCAGATCTATGTGTATGCGAATTCTCCGTACGACGACTGGCATCGCCAGGCATGGGCGGGCTCGCTGGTACTGATTATTATTATCGTGGGTGCGGTAGCGGCCGTGCGGTACGCGGTGCGCCGGGGCTCGTTTGGAACGGCATAACCTATGGGCGTTGGCATCAATGTCGAGAACCTGAATGCCTGGTACGGTAAGAGCCAGGCGCTCTACGACATCAACATCAAAGTGGCGGCCAATCATGCCACCGCGCTGATTGGGCCGTCGGGATGCGGGAAATCCACCTTCATTCGCTGCCTCAACCGCATGCACGAAACCATTCCCGAAGCGCGCGTCGAGGGGCGCGTACGGATTGGGGAGATTGATGCCTACAACGGCACATCGGCTACGCAGTTGCGCCGGCGGGTGGGCATGGTCTTTCAAAAACCCAATCCGTTTCCCAGCATGTCGATCTACGACAACGTGGCCTCAGGATTGAAGCTGAACGGCTTTCGTGACCGTCGCAAGCTCGACGAGATCGTGCAGAGATCGCTGGAAGTCTCCGCTCTTTGGGATGAAGCCAAGGACCACCTGCACAAGAAATCGGGGGCCAGTTTGTCGGGCGGCCAGCAGCAACGTTTGTGCATCGCGCGGGCGCTCGCGGTCGAGCCTGAAGTACTGCTGATGGATGAGCCCTGCTCGGCGCTGGATCCGATCTCGACCGGAAAGATCGAAGAGTTGATCTTTGAGTTGAAGGAGCGGTATACCATCGTAATTGTGACGCACAACATGCAGCAGGCGGCGCGGGTGGCCGAGTTTACCGGCTTCTTCCTGCTGGGGAAGATGATTGAGTTCGATAAGACCGAGAAAATTTTCACCAAGCCGTCGGACAAGAAGACGGAAGATTACATCACCGGCAGATTCGGATAGAAAAGATTTGGATAGAAGAAGATAAGGAAGGCTGGACAGAATGCGCACGCGTTTTCAGCAAGGGCTCGACGATCTCCGCCAACGGTTGCTTCGCATGGGCGGACTGGCGGAGCAGGCGGTGGATCGCTCCCGCCAGGCATACGTAGAGCGCGATCTCACGCGCTGCCAGATGGTGCTCGAGAGCGAGAGCCTGATCAATACCGCCGAGCGCGAAATTGACGAGGCCGCCTTCGATCTGCTGGCCATGCAGCAGCCCATGGCGGTGGACCTGCGCTTCATTCTCGCGGTCACCAAAATCAATTCCGACCTGGAGCGCGTAGGCGATCAGGCGGTGAATATCGCGGAGCGCGTGATGGACATGGTCGAGCTACCCGCCGCAGACTTGCCGGTGGATATTGCCCGCATGGGCACCGCGGTCAGTGCCATGGTGCGCCGCGCGCTGGAGTCGTTCATCGAGGGCAAAGTGGAGCTCGCCCAGGCCGTGCTGGAGATGGACAACGTCATCGACCGCATGCGCGACGACGCCTTCATTCAACTGGTGAAGACCATGAATGATCGCCCGGAGGTCGTGCGCCAGGCCCTGGATGCGCTGCTGGTGGCGCGCAATCTGGAGCGTGTCGCCGACCACGCCACCAACATCGCCGAAGACGTCATCTTCTGGGTACAGGGGTCTGATGTGCGCCACAATGTGCATCCTGAAGAGGCGGGGGAAGCGGAGCGGCCGGCGCGGAACATTTCGCGATTATGAATTGGCTCAGCCTTTGACCATTCCCGGAAAATTGCAGTAGTCTCGTGTCCTCTCTTGATTTGCCCCAAACTTATTGCGGAGGATCTGTGAGTCCTATTCGCCCTCTTGTTCTGTGTCTGCTTGCTGCATCTGCTGTGGTTGCGCAGTCCTCGCCCGATCACTCTTCCATCATGCTGCCCACGAGCAAAGTTCTGACTCGGCCCACGCCCGGCTACATCGGCAGCACCAACAGTTTTCCCGCAACCATGGTGATCAGCCCCGACGGCCGCTACGCCGCCCTTTTGAACGACGGCTACGGCACGCAGGAGACTCTCGCGGAACAATCTATTGCGGTGCTGAATTTGGATACGAACAAGATCGCGGATTTTCCCGATTCCCGCTTCAGCGATCATGCCCACCAGAGCTATTTCCTGGGGCTAGCCTTCAGCTCGGACGGCAAGCATTTGTATGCTTCGGTGGGATCGCTGAGCGATCCCATGGGTGCGAGGAAGGGCGACACTGGGAATGGCATCGCGGTTTACAGGTTCAGTGACGGCAAAGTTGCTCCGGAACGATTCATTCCGATTCCGCTGCAGCCGATGTCGTCGGGAAAGCATCTAGCTGTGGGGCTGGCCGCGCCCGCGCACATGGCGATCCCTTATCCCGCGGGAATGGCCGTGATTTCCGATGGAGGTCACGACAAACTTCTCACCGCGAATAATCTTTCTGACAATGCCGTCCTGCTCGATCCTGCAACTGGAAAGATTTTGCAGATGTTCGATCTCAGCACGAGCGATCTGGTGCCGTCGTCCTATCCCTACACGTGCGTAGCTACGCGCGACGGGCGGCGCGCGTGGTGCAGCTTGTGGAATACGTCGCAAGTAGCGGAACTGGATCTGACCAGCGGGAAAGTTGCGCGGTGGATTGAGTTGGAAAAGCCGAAAGATCCGCTCGCGCCAGGATCGCACCCGACGGCGATGCTACTAAGCCCGAATGAGAAAACGTTGTACGTGGCTCTGTCGAACGCGGACACGGTGGTGGCTCTTTCGACTGCAGGCTCGGAGCCCCCTGCGTATTTATCGACCAATGTCCTGGGACAGCAATTGCGCGGTGTCTGTCCGACTGCTCTAGCCCTGTCTGAAGACGGGAAACGGCTGTTCGTGGCCGACTCCTCCTTTGACGCGGTTGCTGTCCTCGACACCTCGCCTTGGAAAATTTTTACGGTAGGCGGGGAGGGAGTCCCGAAATCCATCCACCTATCCTCAAGGACGCTAGGTTTCATTCCCACCGACTGGTACCCCAGCGCGCTCGCCATACGCGGCGACGATCTCCTCATCGCAACGGCTAAAGGACAGGGCTCGGGTCCGAACAAGACGATGGGTAGGATCGAATACGAGATCAGACACCACGAGCACGGGTATATTCCGACCCTGATTAGAGGCTCAGTCGCGCGTCTGAACATTCCGCAAACTCTGGCACAACTCATGTTTCTTACTCAGACCGTGGCACGCGACAATTTGCTGCACAGCGATCCCGGCACGATGACCTTTGCGGGCGGCCAGAATCCCATCAAGCACGTCATCTACGTCATCAAAGAAAATCGCACCTACGATCAGATTCTCGGCGATCTGAAAGTCGGCAACGGCGATCCTTCGCTGAACATGTACGGCGAAGACATCACTCCGAACGAGCATAAACTCGCGCTGCAGTTCGGCGTACTCGACAACTTCTACGACAGCGGCGAGGTGTCTGGCGACGGCCACCAGTGGTCAACCGCGGCGATTACCTCGGACTACAACGAGAAAACCTGGCCGATTGCTTATCGCGGCAAGGAGCGCACGTACGATTTCCAAGGCCAGGTGGCCGACGAATACCCGCTCGAGCACAACCAACCGGACGTGGACGATCCCGGCACGGGATTCCTCTGGGACAATCTCGCGCGCAACCACGTCAGCTTTCGCGATTATGGCGAGTTCGTGAACGCGGAGTGGTGCAACGAGAAGATCAAAGTGGAGAATCCGAAGCAGGGAACTCCATCGGGGCAGGAAGCAAAATGTCCGCGCACCGAATTGAATCAGGGCGACATGCTACCTCCGAACGTGGGCGATCCGCCTGGCGGGCCGAGTCCGTGGCCGTGGGCCGTGCCGCTATTCAGCGGCGTGAAGCCCACGAAGGCTGTGCTGCGCGACCACTTCGATCCGCTCTTTCCGGATTTCAATACCGACTA
>DASYYT010000024.1:0-24143 GCA_035949755.1 Candidatus Sulfotelmatobacter sp. | reverse complement strand
TCACCATCACGCTCGGCTACGGGCGCAAGCGCGCCGGACGCGTCGGCACCGCGCAAGGCTTCGATGCCTACCAGTTCCGCACCACCGCTGCTCCGTGGATCGCTTCTGGCGTGCAGATCCGCAAGACCGGAGAAATTTACCAGCTCGCCTCCACCCAGGGCATGCAGTCGATGACCACGCCCGATGGCGACACCCGCCCGCTGGTCCGCGAGACGAGCCTCGAGGAATACAAGAAAGAGCCGACCTTCGCCCAGGAAGAGCAGCCCGCGCCTGGCCTCACGCTCTACCAGCCCTACCCTTACGATAAGGAAACCTACGCGTGGGGCATGAGCATCGATCTCAACAAGTGCGTCGGCTGCAACAGCTGCATGATCGCCTGCGTCTCCGAGAACAACATCGCCGTCGTCGGCAAAGAGCAGACGTTGCTGGGACGCCACATGCACTGGATTCGCGTCGACGCCTATTACCAGGGCGACCGCGATAATCCCAAGGCCTTCTTCCAGCCGGTACCCTGCATGCAGTGCGAAAACGCACCCTGTGAAGTCGTCTGTCCCGTGGGTGCAACGGTCCATTCGACCGAAGGTCTGAACGACATGACCTACAACCGGTGCGTGGGCACGCGCTACTGCTCCAACAATTGTCCCTACAAAGTACGCCGCTTCAACTTCCTGCTCTTCCAGGACTGGGACACGCCGCAATATAAGATGATGCGCAATCCCGATGTCAGCGTGCGCAGCCGCGGCGTCATGGAAAAGTGCACGTACTGCGTGCAGCGCATCAACGAGCGCCGCATCGACACCGAGACACAATCGGTCCGCGAAGGCAAAGAAATTCGCATCGGCGACGAATTGCAGACTGCCTGCCAGCAGTCATGCCCGGCGGAAGCGATCGTTTTCGGAAACATCAACGACCCGAACAGCAAAGTTTCGAAATTGAAGCAGCAGGCCCGCAACTACAGCCTGCTCGGCGAACTGAACACCCGCCCCCGCACCACGTATCTGGCGGAAGTTCGCAACCCGAATCCGGAGTTGGAAGGATACATGTAGGGACAGCCGCCATCGGCTGTCCGGCCAGCGCGAAGCGCGGCCGCAGGAAATTGATTTGAAGCTTCAAGCCGCGTGTTGAGAAAGTTTCTGGAAGTTCGCGGCTTAAGCCGCGCCGCCACCGTGGAAGAGCGGCCCTTTAGGGCCGCGTTGAGCACGAATTAGAAACCGGGCTTTAGCCCCCGAGGGATCGAGCAAACACTAGATGGACGATCAAGCCAAACTAACGGTTGAAGCCCCGCGGACCCCGGTCATCGCCCCGGGCCACACCTTCGGCACGATCACCGAAAAAATCAGCGCCATCGTCCTGACCCGCCCCGCCTCCAACGGCTGGTTCGTCGGCTTCGGCATCTGCTTCATGCTCACGATGATGATGCTGTTCGCCATCGGCTACCTGTTCGTCAAG
The DNA here is from genome assembly GCA_035949755.1 of Candidatus Sulfotelmatobacter sp. Lineage (GTDB taxonomy): Bacteria > Acidobacteriota > Terriglobia > Terriglobales > Acidobacteriaceae > Sulfotelmatobacter. The sequence goes on along the minus strand of DASYYT010000024.1, from coordinate 22,694 downwards.
GGCATCGGCATCTGGGGCGTCACCATCCCCATCGGATGGGGCTTCGCCATCGTCAACTTCGTGTGGTGGATCGGTATCGGCCACGCCGGAACCCTAATCTCCGCCATCCTCTTATTACTCCGCCAGTCGTGGCGCAACTCCATCAACCGCTTCGCCGAGGCCATGACGCTGTTCGCCGTCGCCGCCGCCGGAATCTTCCCCGCCATTCACGTCGGACGCCCCTGGCTCGCTTACTGGCTCTTCCCCTACCCCAACACCATGCGCGTGTGGCCGCAGTTCCGTAGCCCGCTGATGTGGGACGTCTTCGCCGTTTCGACCTACGCCACGATCTCCGCTCTGTTCTGGTTCACCGGCCTGATCCCCGACTTCGCCACACTGCGCGACCGCACCGAGAAGCGTTGGGTAAAGATCATCTACGGCATGCTCTCGATGGGCTGGCGCGGATCGGCCCGCCACTGGCATCGCTATGAAACGATGTACCTGCTGCTGGCTGGCCTGGCCACACCACTGGTACTCTCGGTGCACACCGTTGTCAGCTTTGACTTCGCGATCGGCATCGTCCCCGGTTGGCACACCACCATTTTCCCGCCCTATTTCGTCGCCGGCGCCATCTATTCCGGCTTCGCGATGGTCCTCATGCTGGCCATCCCCATTCGCAAGATTTACGGCCTCGAGGATTTCATTACCCTGCGCCATCTGCAGAATTCCGCCAAGGTAATGCTGGCCACGGGATTGATTGTCGCTTACGGCTACGGCATTGAAGCCTTCATGGGCTGGTACAGCGGCGATCGCTACGACTCCTTCACGCTCTGGAATCGCCTGCACGGCCCCTATGCCCCCTGGTATCTGTCTCTGCTGGCCTGCAATATCTTTATTCCGCAGGTGCTCTGGATTCGCAAACTGCGCACTAGCCCTATTGCGCTGTTTTTTATCTCCGGAGTGATTCTCACCGGCATGTGGCTGGAGCGCTTCATCATCGTTGTGGTCAGCCTGCACCGTGACTTCCTGAATTCCTCCTGGGGCATGTACTACCCCACGCGCTGGGACTGGATGACCTTCATCGGCACCATCGGCATGTTCCTCGCCGCCATGTTCTTGTTCCTGCGCTTCTTGCCCGCCATCTCCATCTTTGAAATGCGCACCCTCCTGCCCGAGGCGGAGGTGAAGGAATGATGAGACTGGTGCAACAGGTGCAGCCGTCGCGGGGTATCGGAATGCGTCATCCCGACCGCAGCCGGTTTTCAGGCGGAGGGAGGGATCTCCCGTGGACCAGCAAGTTGGGGAAGGGCTTGGCTAGGGCCACGGTTTTAGCCGCTGAGGGCCGACTAATTCTCGCGAAGGTGGGCGAACTCTAATGGCGAAGCGCGATCCCATTTACGGCCTCATGGCGGAGTTCGATTCCGCCCAAGCCCTCGTTGACGCCGCCCACGCCACGCATCAGGCCGGCTACAAGAAGATCGACGCCTACAGTCCTTTTCCCATCGAAGGCCTCGCCGAGGAAATCGGATTTCATCACGACGAAGTCCCCTTGGTGGTGCTCATCGGCGGCCTCATCGGCGGCATCTCGGGATATCTCATGCAGTGGTGGATCTCGGCCGTCGACTATCCCGTCAACATCGGCGGCAAGCCGTATCACTCTTGGCCCGCATTCATCGTGATCACTTTTGAAATGACGATCCTGTTCGCCGGCATCTCGGCCGTGCTCGGCATGCTCGCCCTCAACGGCCTGCCCATGCCCTATCACCCGGTATTCAACGTGCCCCGTTTCTCCTCGGCATCGAAAGATCGTTTCTTCCTCATCGTGTTCTCCTCCGACAAGAAGTACGATCCCGCCGGCACGCGCCGCTTCATGGAAGGCCTGCACCCCCGCTCGGTCTCGGAGGTGCCCAGCTAAATGCGCCACCTCCTTAAATGCCTATGTGGGGACAGCCGCCCTCGGCTGTCGAGTCGAGCGAAGCTCGACAGCAACGTCCGTGTAGGGACGGACGCCCTTGTCCGTCCGGTCGAGCGAAGCTCGACAGCGGTTTTCGTCGCCATCGTTCTGACCCTGTCACTCACCGCCGCCTGCCGCCTCGATATGCAAGTGCAGCCGCGCGAAAATCCTCTTTCCCGCAGCGACTTCTTCTCCGACGGCCGCTCCGCCCGTCCTCTGGTTCCAGGCACAGTCGCCCGCGGCGAATTGCACGAAGACACCTATTTCTTCACCGGAAAGATCGGCGGCAATCCTGGCGACGTCATGCCTTTCCCGGTCACCAAAGCAGTTCTCGAGCGCGGCCGCGAGCGCTACAACATTTTCTGCGCTCCCTGTCACTCCCGCGTCGGCGATGGCAACGGCTTCGTGCCCTCGCGCGGCTTCACCCGCATGCCGCCCTCGTACCACACGCCGCGCCTGCAGAAAGCGCCCTTGGGATACTTTTTCGACGTGATCACCAACGGCTTCGGAATCATGTCCGATTACGCCTCCCAGATTCCACCCAAAGATCGCTGGGACATCGTTGCCTACATCCGCGCCTTGCAACTCAGCCAGGACGCGACCATGGCCGACGTTCCCCCCGGCCAGAAGATTCCTTCCGAGCCGCCGGAATTCGGACCGCCCGGATCGGGAGCCACTTTGCCGGTAATTGCCGGACAATCGGCTCCCCCGGCCGAGCCGCCCGATATCGACATGAAGAGATTTGAGAGTAGAAAAATGGCGAACCCAAAGAACCCGGAGATGGATCACAAATGAGCGCGGCCCACGCCAACCATCTCGACCTGACGCCCCCGCCGGTGGTCAAGACCATCGCGCTGCGCTCGCTCGTGATCGGCGTCGTCTTCGCGATCGGCTCCGTCATCCTGGCCTTCGTCCGCCCCGACGAGTTCTATCGCGGATACCTTCTCGGCTTCATGTGCTGGCTCGGCGTCGCGCTCGGCTCGATGGCGATTCTCATGATCCGCCACCTGACCGGAGGCGGCTGGGGCATGGTCATCCGCCGCATCCTGGGCGCCGCCATGCGCACCCTGCCCCTGCTCGCGGTCCTGTTTATCCCGATTATCGTTGCAGTCCTGCAGCATCGCATCTATCCCTGGGCGATCTGGACCGTTTCGCCCGATGCCGTCAAGGAACCACATATCCACGAGCATCTCGCCAAGAACGGCTTCATCCTGAGCAGTTACCTGAATTCTTCCGGTTTCATCGTCCGCGCCATCATCTACTTCGCGATCTGGAACGTTCTCTCCTTCCTGCTTTCGCATTGGTCGCGCCAGACCGACCGCCCCGGCCATCCTGACAACACTCAGAAATTCAAAGCCGTCGCCGGTCCCGGCCTCATCCTCTACGGCTTCACCATCACCTTCGCCGCCATCGATTGGGTCATGTCCCTCGATCCCAGCTGGATTTCCACCATCTTCGGCCTCATCATCCTTATCGGCGAAGTGCTCTCCGCCATGTGCTTCGCGGTAGTCGTCGAGCGCATCCTCGTCAACTACAAGCCCATGTCCGAGATGCTCCGGCCCGACTTCGTCCACGACCACGGCAAGTGGATGCTGACCTTCATCATGGTCTGGGCCTATTTCAGCTTTTCGCAGTGGCTCATTATCTGGGCCGGCAACCTGCCCGGCGAGATCACGTTTTATCTGAAGCGTCTCAGTTTTGGCTGGGGATGGGTCGGCCTGTTCCTTGCGCTCTTCCATTTCGCTGTGCCCTTCGCCATCCTGCTCTCGCGCCCCTTCAAGCGCAATATTCGCAAGCTGGTGTGGGTGGCCATCTGGTTGATCCTGATGCGCTGGGCCGATCTGTTCTGGATTATCGAACCGAATTTCTCGAAGAACCTCAGCATCACCGTCGCCGACATCGTTGTGCCCATCGCTATCGGCGGAATCTGGCTCTGGTTTTTCTTCCGCAACCTGGCTTCCATGCCTCTACTGCCGGCCTACGATCCGTCAGTTGGAGAAGTGCTCGAGCCCGCGCATCATCACGGAGGCACCTAGCCGAGATCGCATGAGCTATGAACAACGACCTGCATAACCCGAATTCGACCGGACACGGCAGCTACGAGCGCCGCGACATCGGCCCCGCCGGCGTCCTCTATTTCCTCGCGGCGCTGGTCATCGCCGGCGTTTGCGTCCACTTTATCGTGACTGGTTTGTATCGCTATCTCAACCATCGCTACGAAACCGAACAGCCCGCAGTCAGCCCGCTCATTAAGGCGCCGCTTGCAGACACGCGTCACCTGCCTCCGCAGTACAACGGAGACTACGACCGGTACCTGAAAGACAATTTTCCAGCGCCCCACCTCGAAGTCGACGAGCAGACCGAATTGGACGACGTCCGCTTGCGCGAAGAAAAAACTCTCAGCACGTACGACTGGGTCGACAAAAACGCCGGCACAGTTCACATTCCGATCGAGCGCGCCATGGACCTTTTAGTCCAGCGCGGACTGCCCGTGCGCAACCAGGCACCAGCCTCAGAGCCACAAAAGACCAAAGGACCAAAAAAGTGAATCGCCGGCCTCACAATACGATTTTTGTTACCAGACTCTGCGTTAACGCCGTTTTGCTCATGGCCCTGGCCTCTACCGCCTTCGGCCAGGCGATGTCCAAGGGCATCATGTCCCCACCGGCCAACGTCCGCCCGCCCTACTTGCAGAATGTCGGCATCGAGCAGCGCTTAGACTCTCCAGTTCCCCCGGATCTCGCCTTCGTCGACGATACCGGCCGCCCCGTTAAACTCGGCGACTATTTTGGCAAGAAGCCCCTGATCCTCAATCTCGTCTACTACAACTGCACCATGCTCTGCGGCGAAGTGCTGGCGGGACTCACCGGCGCCATGAAATTGGTCAAGTTCGACGTCGGCAACCAGTACGACGTCCTCACCGTCAGCTTCGACCCGCGCGAAACCACGGCCATGGCCGCCGCCAAGAAAGCCGAGTACCTCAAGCGTTATGGACGTCCGGGCGCCGCTTCCGGCTGGCACTTCCTCACCGGCCCCGCCGATTCCATCAACGCCCTCACCAAGGCTGTCGGCTTCCAATATCAGTACGACGCCGCGCGCAACCAGTACGCCCACGCCACCGCGATCATGATCCTGACGCCGCAAGGCCGCATCTCGCGCTACTTCTACGGCGTCGATTTTCCCCCCAAAGACCTCCGCATGGGACTAGTCGAAGCCTCGCACGAAAAGATCGGCAATCCCATCGATCAAATTCTCTTGTATTGCTATCACTACGATCCCGCCACCGGAAAATACGGAGCGGTCGTCAGCCACATGTTGAAGGTCGGCGGCGCGCTCACAATTTTGCTCCTGGGCGGACTTCTTCTGATCCTGTTCCACCTCGACCGCAGCGCGCAACGACGAAGCTGGGATCAGACCAAATCGGGTCAGCCAGGATTAACTCGCAAGCGATATGTTTAATAATTTTCCATTGTGGCCCGAACGGGCCTCCACCGCGGCCGGCAACGTCGATGCCCTGTTCATCTTCTTGCTGATCGTCTCAGGGCTCATGACCCTGCTGATTTTCGTCGCGATCGTCTACTTCGCCGCGCGTTACCGCCATCGTCCCGGCGTGCAGGCCGAACAGATCGAAGGTTCCATTCCGCTCGAAATCACTTGGTCGATCATTCCGCTTGGGGTCTTCATGGTGATCTTCGCCTGGGGCGCAGTCGTCTACTTCAAGAGCCGCACCCCACCCCGCGACTCCACCGAAGTTTATGTCGTCGCCAAGCAATGGATGTGGAAGCTCGAGCATGCCGAAGGCCAGCGCGAGATCAACGAACTGCACGTCCCCGTCGGCCGTGACGTCAAGCTCATCATGACCTCGCAGGACGTGATCCACAGCTTCTTCGTCCCTGCCTTCCGCATGAAGCAGGACGTGCTTCCCGGCCGCTACACCATCGCCTGGTTTCACGCTACTAAAGTGGGCACCTACCACCTGTTCTGTACCCAATACTGCGGCACGCAACACTCCGGCATGATCGGCGACATCGTCGTCATGGAGCCCGCGCAATACGAAGCCTGGATGAACGGCGGCAACAATGGGCCCCTCTCCGCCACCGGAGAAAAGATGTTTGCCGAGCTCGGCTGCGCCACCTGTCATCGCAGTGACACGCAGGGACGCGGTCCCAATCTGGCGGGACTTTTCGGCAATCCGGTGCAACTCGAAGATGGCCGCATTGTCACTGCCGACGAAAACTATCTTCGCGAATCGATACTCGATCCCGGAGCTAAAGTGGTCAAGGGCTTCAAGCCCGTCATGCCCACGTTCCAGGGATTGGTGAGTGAAGAACAATTGAACGCGCTGGTCGCCTACGTGAAATCGCTGGCCCAGCCCAGCGTCGCCGGACCCAAAACCGCGCAGTCCTCCGGCGCGCCCAGCAACGGAAATCAGGTGCAATGAGTATGGCTACTGCAACCAGTCAACCCGTCGAGCGGGAGAACTACTTAAATAAGGAGTACGGCGTCGCATCGTGGCTCTTGACCACCGACCACAAACGCATCGCCCTGCTCTATCTGATCTCGATCACCTTCTTCTTCTTCATTGGCGGGTTCTTCGCGCTCCTCATCCGGCTTGAACTGCTCACCCCCGCCAGCGACCTGGTCCAGCCCGACACTTACAACAAGCTCTTCACCATGCATGGCCAGGTGATGGTCTTTTTCTTTCTCATCCCGTCCATCCCCGCCGTGCTGGGCAACTTCCTTGTGCCCATGATGATCGGCGCCAAGGACCTCGCCTTCCCGCGTATTAACCTGCTGAGCTGGTATATCTACATCATCGCCGGCATCCTGATGTTGCACTGCATGCTGACCGGCGGCGTCGATACCGGCTGGACCTTCTACACTCCTTTCAGCACCGCTTTCAGCAACACCAAAGTCATTGAAGCCGGGCTGGCCATTTTTATCTCCGGATTTTCTTCCATCCTCACCGGGCTCAACTTCGTCGTCACCATTCACCGCATGCGCGCCCCGGGGATGACTTGGTCGCGCCTCCCGCTGTTTATCTGGGCGCACTACGCTACCAGCATCATCCAGATCCTCGGAACCCCCGTCATCGCCATCACGCTCGTGCTCGTCGTCGCGGAACGCGCTCTGCACCTCGGCATCTTCGATCCTAAGCTCGGCGGCGACCCGCTGCTCTTCCAGCATCTGTTCTGGTTCTATTCGCATCCTGCCGTATACATCATGATTCTGCCCTCCATGGGCGTCGTCACCGAGATCATCCCCTGCTTCTCGCGCAAGCGCATCTTTGGTTACGGCTTCGTCGCCTTCTCTTCGATCGCCATTGCCGTCTTCGGATTCCTGGTGTGGGCGCATCACATGTTCGTCGCTGGAATCTCCGTCTACGCCGCGCTTGTCTTCTCTATCTTGAGTTATGCGGTCGCGGTGCCCTCCGCCGTCAAAGTCTTCAACTGGACCGCGACGCTCTACAAGGGCTCGATCCATTACGACGCGCCCATGCTCTACGCCTTCGGTTTCCTCGGCCTGTTCACCATGGGCGGCCTGACCGGACTGTTTCTCGCAGCGCTCGGCGTCGATATGCATGTTCACGACACCTATTTCGTCATCGCTCACTTCCACTACATCATGGTCGGCGGCGCGGTCATGGGATATCTCGGCGGCATGCATTTCTGGTGGCCCAAAATTTCCGGCAAGCTGTATCCCGAAGGTTGGGCGCGCCTGGCCGCGATGATCGTCTTCATCGGCTTCAACCTGACCTTCTTCCCGCAATTCGTTCTCGGCTATCTCGGCATGCCGCGCCGCTATGCCGACTACAGCCACATGCCCGAGTTCCAGGTTCTGAACGTGCTCTCCACCGCCGGCGCCACCGTGCTGGGAGTGGGCTATCTCTTGCCCATGATTTATTTCCTGTGGTCGATGCGTTACGGCAAGCCCGCATCCGATAATCCGTGGAATGCCGCCGGTCTGGAGTGGAAGACCGCGTCTCCGCCGCCGACCTTCAACTTCGACGAAGAGCCGGTTGTCACCTGGGAAGCCTACAACTACGACGAGTTGGACGCCCCCAATAAACAGGAGGTTCCCATTGTCGGATAGCTCCGTCGCCGCCGTAGCTCACGGCGAAACTAACGATCCGGCCCTGCGCCATCACTTCGCGACCGAGGAGCAGCAGCGCAACGCCTCCAGTCTGGGCATGTGGGTCTTTCTCGGCACCGAAGTCATGTTTTTCGGCGGATTGTTCTGCGCCTATCTCATCTACCGCCGTTGGTACTTCGGAGATTTCGCCGCCGCCAGCAAGTCGATCAACGCAGCTCTCGGCGGCACCAACACCGCTGTCCTGATCTGCTCAAGCTTGACGGTCGTTCTTGCCATCTGGGCCGCGCAGACCTCCCAGCGCAAGCTGATGATCGCCATGCTCATTCTCACCATGCTCTTCGGCCTCGCCTTCCTCGGCATAAAAGGCAAAGAGTACAAAGACAAATTCGACGAGCATCACGTTCCCGGCGCATCCTTTAGCTTCGAACACGAGCCGATTCCCGGCCATCCTGATCAGTACGCCAACCCGCGTCACGCCGAAATCTTTTTCGCCTTGTACTTCATCATGACCGGCCTGCACGCGCTCCACATGGTCGTCGGCCTCGGCATCTTCACCTGGCTCCTCATCATGGCGTGGAAGGGCCGCTTCACTCCTCACTATCACACGCCTTTGGAAATCGGAGGCCTGTACTGGCACTTCGTCGACATCGTCTGGATTTATCTGTTCCCGTTGCTCTATTTGATCGACCGGCATCCGTGAGGAACCTATGTCTGTTCACGCTAAATCGTCGCCGTTAAAAACGTACTTTGCCGTATGGGTCGCACTGCTGTTCGGCACGTTCCTCACCTACGAGGTCGCAAAGATCGACCTCGGAGCTTACAATTCCGCCGTCGCCCTGATCATCGCTACCACCAAAGCGCTCCTGGTCGCCCTCTTCTTTATGCACCTGAAAGGCGCTAGCGAAAAACTGCTCAAGCTGGTAGTCATCTCCACAATATTTTTTCTATTCATCCTCCTGGCCCTGGCCATGGCCGATTATGGTACCCGCGGCTATCACTGAGGTCTTCCGGACTACCTAGGCAGAGCCGCCCCGGCGGTCCATAATCTGCGGTATACTCACGCGTCGAGCGGAAATTATCCAGCGTTCGAGGTGTCTTATGGCCTTCTGCAACTCCTGCGGCGCAACCCTGGCTGAAGGAACGAAATTCTGCAGCAAATGCGGCAAGCCCGTTGCCGGAGCCTCCGCTCCTGCGCCCACTGTCGCCGGAATCCCCGCGCCCCCGCCCAGCACCGGTGGCAGCGGTTCCCTAAAAACCGTTCTGATCGTAATTGGCTCGGTCATTCTTGTCGGAATTCTCTTCGTAGTCGCTCTCGCTTTCATTGGCCTTCACATCGCCAAGAGATCCCATGTCTCCCAGAACGGCGACAACGTCAAGGTGGAAACTCCTTTTGGCACCGTGGAAACTACCAAAGATGCCGACCAGGCTGCCAAGGATCTCGGCGTCGATATTTATCCCGGAGCGCAGGTCCAGAAAGACGGCGCATCCAGTGCCACCTTCGGCGGGATGCACACCGTTACCGCTTCGTTCCAGAGCAGCGATTCGAGCGACAAGGTCTGTGCCTTCTACCGCTCGAAATTTCCCAACGCCAACGTCAGCACCTCCGACCGGAATCGCTGTACCATCGTCTCCAACTCTCCGCCCAATATGGTCACCATCAACGTCGACTCCAGCGGCGAAGCCTCCCGTTTCCAGATCGTTGCCGTGACCAGGAAATCGCAGTAAGCCCCATGTCCGATACCATCGCAGATTCCACATCGGCTCCAGAGTCATCGATCGCGGATGCTGTGGGGCTCGCCGAAGCCCTGCGCGCCCAGGTTCGCGGCGACGTTCGCTTCGACAACAGCAGCCGTGCGCTCTACGCGACCGACGGATCAAACTACCGCCAGGTCCCTATCGGAGTCGTTCTTCCCCGCGATGCCGACGACGTGCTTGCCGCGATCGCCGTCTGCCGCGACGTCGGTGCTCCTCTGCTCTGCCGCGGCGGTGGAACCTCGCTCGCCGGCCAGTGCTGCAATGTCGCGGTCGTTCTCGATTTCACGCGCTACATGAACCACATCGTCGAGATCGATCCCGCGCGCCGCGTGGCTCGCGTCCAGCCCGGCGTCGTCCTCGACCACCTCCGCAACGCTGCCGAAAAACATCACCTTACCTTCGCTCCCGATCCCGCCAGCCACGACCGCTGCACAATCGGCGGCATGATCGGCAACAACTCCTGCGGCGTCCACTCGGTTATGGCCGGCAAGACCGATGACAACATCGAAGCTCTGGATGTAGTCACCTACGACGGCACCCGCCTGACAGCGGGCCAGAATTTTATAAGTGACCACGTAGGGACGGGCGCATTCGTCCGTCCCAGCGGCCCGGAAGTATCGGGCCGCAGCGACTCCGGACGCTCGGGTCAAATCCACAATGCTCTAAAACAAATCGCGAACGACTACGGCGACCTGATCCGCGCCAGATTCCCCCAAATCCCGCGCCGCGTCTCTGGCTACAACCTCAACTACCTCCTCCCCGAAAACGGATTCCACGTTGCACGCGCTCTGGTTGGATCCGAAGGCACCTGCGCGACAATTCTCGAAGCCACCTGCCGCCTGGTCGAGAGTCCTCCCAAGCGCGTGCTCGTGGTTCTCGCCTATCCCGATATTTACCAGTGTGCCGACCACATCTCCGAAATCCTCGCCCACAAGCCCATCGGCCTCGAAGGCTTCGACGATCTTCTCGTTTACTACGAACGCACGAAAGGCATCAATCCCGAAGGCCTCGCCCTGCTCCCCGAGGGCGGCGGATGGCTGATGGTTGAGTTCGGCGCCGAATCGCTTCCCGGTGCCGAGATGCAGGCGCAGCGCCTGATCGACGCGCTCAACCGCAGCGCTAATTCTCCCAACGTCCGCCTCTACTCCGGCGCGCAGGCTAAGCGCGTCTGGGAAGTTCGCGAAGCCAGTCTCGGCGCTACCTCTCATGTTCCCGGCGAGCCTCTCAACTGGGAAGGCTGGGAAGACGCCGCCGTTGCCCCCGAAAAACTCGGAGGCTACCTCCGCGACCTTCGCAAGATGATGGCCGACTTCAACTACAAAGGCTCGCTCTATGGACATTTCGGCCACGCCTGCGTGCACACGCGTCTCAACTTCGACCTGCAATCGCACGAGGGCATTGCCAAGTACCGCCGCTTCGTGGAAGAAGCCGCCGACCTGGTCGTGAGTTATGGCGGATCGCTCTCCGGCGAGCATGGCGACGGACAAGCCCGCGCCGAACTCCTTCCCAAAATGTTCGGCCCTGAATTGATGGACGCTTTCCGCAAATTCAAGTCGGCATGGGATCCCGACTGGAAGATGAATCCCGGCAAGCTCATCAGCCCGAACAAGCTCGATGCCGATCTCCGCCTCGGCCCTGATTACGCGCCATGGGAGCCGAAAACTCACTTTCAATTCCCGCAGGATCACGGCAGCCTCTCGCACGCCGCCCTGCGCTGCGTTGGAGTCGGCAAGTGCCGCCGCGAGGAAGGCGGCGTGATGTGCCCCAGTTGGCGTGCCACCCACGAAGAAGAGCACTCTACCCGCGGCCGCGCTCATCTGCTCTGGGAGATGACTCAAAATCCCAGCCGTGGCGACGCCATCATCCGCGACGGCTGGCGCAGCGAAGAAGTGAAGCGCTCCCTCGATCTCTGCCTCGCCTGCAAGGGATGCAAGAGCGACTGCCCCGTCAGCGTTGACGTCGCCACCTACAAAGCCGAATTCCTCGCCCACTACTACGAAGGCCGCCGTCGTCCACTCAGCGCCTACGCCTTCGGCAACATCGATCTCTGGGCAAGCCTGGCCTCGAACGCTCCGGGCATAGTCAATCTAGCAACTCAACTCCCCTTCCTCCGCGACATAGCAAAGCTAGTCGGAGGAATTCCGCTCCAGCGCAAAATCCCCGCCTTCGCCCCCGAAACCTTCAAACACTGGTTCCACTTCAGATCACCTAGCGGCGGACGCATCCGTCCGCCCCGCGAAGCGCAGCGAGCGTCGGACGCCGCGCCGGATCGCAGTCCCGAAGGAACGGCCTTCAATAGCTCGGCACGTGAGTGCCGGGAAGAAGGCGATCCGCAAGAACGCGAGTCCCGTAGGGACGGCACCCTCGCCCCGCCCGTTCTTCTCTGGGCCGACACCTTCAACAACTATTTCCTGCCCTCGACCCCTCGCGCTGCCGTCGAAGTCCTCGAAGCCGCCGGCTTCCACGTCCTCGTGCCGCAGGCCAACCTCTGCTGCGGACGCCCCCTCTACGACTTCGGCATGCTCGATCGCGCCGAACGCCTGCTCCTCGAAATCCTCGACACTCTCGAACCCGAGATCGCTGCCGGCATCCCGGTGGTCGGCCTCGAACCCTCCTGCATCGCCGTCTTCCGCGACGAACTCGTCAATCTTTTTCCCCATGACGAGCGCGCCCAAGCTCTCAGCCGCCAAACTTTCCTGCTCAGCGAATTCCTGGAACAAAAGCTGCAGCCCGGCGCCACCCTGCCGCAACTCCCGCGCCGGGCCCTGCTCCACGGTCACTGCCATCACAAATCGATCATGAAGATGACCGCCGAGGAATCGCTCTTACGCCGCGTCGGCATCGACTTCCAGTCCCCCGCGCCCGGCTGCTGCGGCATGGCCGGATCCTTCGGCTTCGAGCACGACAAATACGAAATCTCTGCCGCCATCGGCGAACTCGAACTCCTCCCCGCCGTCCGCCAGGCCCCCGCCGACTGGCTCATCATCGCCGACGGATTCAGCTGCCGCGAGCAGATTGCCCAACTCACCGGACGCCACGCCCTCCACCTCGCCGAGGTCCTGCAGATGGCCCTCGACCCCTCCGCCCGCGGCAAAGACAAAGATGAAGACGACCCATACCCAGAATCCCACCTGGTCCGCCAGCGCGAGCAGGAAGTCCGCGACTCCATGCGGCGCGCCTCCGTCGGTCTTGGCGCCCTTGCCGCGGGCAGCCTCCTCCTTTACGGCATCACCCGCAACCGCTGACCCGAGGCCAAGCCGCGAAAGGCGGCCACCCCAACCCCCTTCTGTGTTTCAAGCCGCGAAGCGGCGACAGAATGCAGCCCATGACGTAAGCCACGGGTAGGCGGCGACCCCGCGAGATAAAGCTCCGGAGGAGCGAAAGACAAGCCCACAAGCCATAGCCTAACCAAATCTTTATCAACAACTTACGCCCACCTATCCCGCCCTCCCGCATTCTTGAGACAATAGACAAGCCATTCTCCGCAGCTCTCGCAAGGATGAACTCATGGACCACGACATCTCCACCATCGTCAGCCCCGAGGTTTCCCGCGAGCTTTCCACCAAAGTTCAGGAGTCCTCCGCTTCCAAAGCTCCCGGCCCCCTGCGCGGCGTGGTCCTCGTTCTGATCCAGTTCGACGTCTGCGAAGAGATCCGCCTCGATGAGCTCCGCAAAATCTTTCCGACGCGCAAAGCCGACGTTGTACTGAAAAAGGCTCCCTCCTACGTTCGATACCAACGGCCGCCGGTCGAAGAAACTCTCGAGCCGCTCATCCTCGAATCCGGCGAGCGCCTTGCTGGAGTGATCAAGTACTACGACTACGGCGTGGTCAGCCTGGTTTTCGAGCTGCCCTTTTCCTGTACCTGGGACACGCTGGTCGAGCTTTCGTCGCGCTGGACCTCCGACAGCAACTTCGAGAAGCTGGCCTCCCGCGTGGTCCGGCAAAAGCTGGAGCAGGCCCGCCTCGCGCTGGTCAAACCTTATACCGACGAGTGGCTGCAGGAGGACTACTTCATCTTCCACGTGCGCGAGATCGATGGCGCTCCCGCCGCCGATGCGCTGTTGGCCTCGCAGGGCGGCCACATCTCCCAGGTGGTCCGCGGAGAAACCGCCACGCTCTCCGAGGGCGAGCGCGCCGAAATCCTCGCCTCCCGCATCTCCTACTATCCCCACGACCTCGCGGTCATCGGATGGAACGCCGCCTTCATCTACGACACAGCGGCCGGAGCCGAGACCGCGATCCAGCTACTGCAGTATGCCAACTCGCAGCTGCTCGAATTCCGCCACTACGACGAGTTGCTCACCCGCGAACTGGAAAACGTCTACGACTTCCTGGAAAAGGGAGCGACCGGATGGTGGTCGCGCTGGCGCACGGCCAAGGCCGCATCCAAGCTGCACACCGTCCTGCTCGATGTGAACGAACTCACCGAGCGCGCCGACAACGCAATTAAGTTTCTCAGCGACATGTTCTCCGCGCGTCTCTACAAGCTCTGCGCCCAAAAAGTCGGAGTCCCCGACTACAAAGACCTGGTCAAAGAAAAGCTGCAGACCGCCGAAGACCTTTACAAGTTCATGGTCGAGCAATTCAACCAGTCCCGCGCCTTCGTCCTCGAACTCCTGGTAGTCCTGATCCTGATCATCGAACTGGTCTACTTCTTCCGCGGCAAACCCATCTAGTAATTGGGCGATTTAGTAATCGGCTGATAATTGGGAAGTTGTGTAATTGGGGAATTGAAAACCGCTGCGCTCCTTCCTGTGAGAGAAACCATGTGTCCTGTGAGAGAAACCATGTGTCCGCGAGATGGACCATGTAGGGACGGACGCATTCGTCCGTCCGGCGGCCCGGCAGTATCCGGCCGCGGCGCATGCGGACAACAGAGAGACCGTGCGCACACACTAAGAAAGACCAAGTAGTAGAGGCTGAGCTGGGCCATGCGGGGACAGCCGCCCCTCGGCTGGGTGAGTCAAGTTATCTGTAGATTGTTCCCGACAAACAATCCCCAAAATGCGTCTTACAGCCTGCGCTTCCAGCCCCCGCAACCTCAACAATCCACACCGGTTACAAGCATCTTCATAGAAATTGTATGTACATTTATGTACAGAAATGTTCCTGCAGGAACACTTTTCACCCCCTAAGTCCTTTAAAACCGTCCGAGACGACTACGTCAGGCCCTCCCTGTGCCGCCGGACGGACGAATGCGGCCGTCCCTGCATGGTTTCTCATTGCCCGATGCCCTACGGCCCGATACGGCCGGGCCGCCGGACAGCCGGGGGCGGCTGTCCCCACATTTTTTGGGTCCGGAGTACTGAGCACTAGAGGTACTGAGCACTAGGTACTGAGCACTGCCTCACTCCTTCGGCGGGACGTACTCCTTAGGTTTGGCCGACCCTTCGCCGAAGAAAAACATTTCCATCTGCTTCACGATGACTTCCTGATCTTCGCGGCGCGCCGGATTCAGGCGGTACTCGTTGAGCAGCATCTTGCAGTGCTCCATCCACATGCGCCACGCTTCCTGGGAAACGTTGTCATAGACCTTCCGGCCGAGATCGTTGTCGAACGGAGGCTCCTCCAGGCCAGGCATCTCTTTTTTGAACTTCACGCAAAATACGTTATGCGCCATGATTCCCTCAAACAGCGATCCGAAATTGATCTGCTGGAATTTATCTTACACGGATCGAGGCGGCCAGGGTCGAGTGGGAAGAGCCGAGAGCTGACAGCTCCGTCTGGTGGGCCCACCAGGATTTGAACCTGGAACCAACAGATTATGAGTCTGCTGCTCTAACCGTTGAGCTATGGGCCCGCAAGCCCAATCTAGCACACTCATGCCGCGAGAGAGGCAAGCCATTGGCCGAGGACTGACGCGCGGCTTTTTCTTGCGGCGGCCGGCGCTCTAGTGCACCGCCGCAGCGGCCCGGATTACCTCGCGGGCGTGGTTCTGCTCATTGATCAGGACCACGATTGGTTCGTGAGTCGCCAACTCCGCCTCGCTGTACTGGGAATAGGCACAGATGATCAGAATGTCTCCCAGGGCCGCCCTTCGCGCGGCGGCGCCGTTCAACGAAATCTCTCCCGAGCCGCGTTTGCCACGGATCGCGTACGTACAGAACCGCTCTCCGTTGGTCACGTTGTAGATTTCAATGTATTGGTTCGGCAGGATTCCCGCGAGTTCCAATAATTCTTCGTCGATGCCGCACGATCCCTCATAGTCAAGACAAGCCTGAGTGACGCGCGCGCGGTGCAGTTTGGCTTGCAGCATGGTTCGTAGCAAAGTAACCTCCGGCCAGCAGGGTGTTCTGCTTCGTATGCGGTTCCTGCGATTAAGTAGAGAAGGGTCGATCAATCGCGCCGCGGAAAACCGTGGCGCCCGGTTCCCATCGACGCGAATTACAACCTCGCCGGATCAAAGAATCCGCCAACTTCCGCAACCGGGGCATCAGGTGTTTACGGTAAAGCGGCCTAAGGAATTTCTGGGAGGAGAGACACAACCGCTCCGCAGTCGATTGTGCGCAATTGGATGTGAGCCATGGAAGAGATGAACGCGGCGGGCCATGGGCCCGCGAATTCGATCCCACACACTCGCGGACCCGCAGCTCAGCAGGGCAGTTGGTTCCAGTGAACCGATGTGGGGCTAATCTTCGGTCCCGAAGCGCTTGATATCCTCCGTGGCTTCACCGATGACGACCGGTTCGTGGCCCTGCACCAATTCCCGGACCTTCTCCACTACGTCGGGATTGGCCAAGGTAGTGATGTCACCCGTATTCATCCGGTTAGAGATGGAGGCGAGGATGCGGCGCATGAGTTTTCCGGAACGCGTCTTCGGCATATCGGGAACGATATGGATGTGTTTGGGCCGGGCAATCTTGCCGATCATGGTTTCGATCGCGCGGTTCACCTTGTCCACTATTTCCGGACTGGCCTGGACTCCCGGCTGCAAGGCGATGTAGACCTCCGGCACGCGGCCCTTGATCTCATCCACGACCGGGACTACCGCCGCCTCCGCCACCTCGGAAACCGTCAAGCACGCCGACTCGATTTCCTTGGTGCCCAGGCGGTGGCCCGCCACGTTGATGACGTCATCCACGCGGCCGAGAATGCGGAAGTATCCGTCGACGGCAAGCACGGCTCCATCCGCCGCGAAATACGGCCAATCCTGCCATCGCTTGCTCTTGGGATCCTTGCAATATTTTCTGTAGTACTGGTTGACGAAACGCTCACGATCACCCCAAATCGTCTGCATGATCCCGGGCCAGGGATTGCGAATGCAAATGTTTCCCGCCCGGCCTGAGCCCGCAGCCACCACCTCGCCCATCTCATCGCGAATTTCGGGATAGATCCCCGGCATCCCCGGCCCGGCGCTGCCCGGTTTCATCGGGTCGATGGCAGGCTTGGTACTGCACAGGAAGCCTCCGTTCTCGGTTTGCCACCAGGTGTCCACAACGACAGCTTCGCGCTTGCCGACGGTTTCGTAATACCAGCGCCAGATCTCCGGCTCGATCGGTTCCCCTACTGTGGTCATGTGTTTGAAATGATAGTTGTACTTGCTGGGCTCATCCGGGCCCGCCTTACGCAACATGCGAATCGCCGTGGGAGAAGTGTGGAAGATGTTCACACCCAGACGTTCGGCGATGCGCCACACTCTACCCGCATCGGGAAAGGTGGGTACGCCTTCGTAGATGACGCTGGTCGCCGCCAACGCCAGCGGGCCGTACACAATGTAGGAGTGACCGGTGATCCAGCCGATGTCGGCCATGCACCAATAAACATCTTCAGGGTGGATGTCCTGAATATATTTTGATGTGCCGGTCACATAGGCCAGATAGCCGCCGGTTCGGTGCTGGCATCCCTTGGGCTTGCCGGTGCTGCCGCTGGTGTACATCAGAAACAGCGGGGCCTCGGCATCCATCGCGAGGGGAACCACAATTTCACCAGAATAGTTCGGCAGGATTTCATCCACCCAGAAATCTCGGTCTTTGACGAACGGGGAAGCGGAGGCATTCTGCCCAGTTTGCCGCCTCCACACCAGTACTTTGTCTAACTTTTGACCTTCCTTGCTGGAAACCTGGAGTGCAACGTCAGCCGCCGCTTTGTGATCGAGCAGCTTGCCGTTGCGATAATAGCCATCCATTGTGATCAGCACGTGGCTGCCGGAGTCGGCGATGCGCAGGCCACAGGCCTCGCCGCTGAAGCCTCCAAATACGACGGAATGGATGATCCCCAGGCGGGCGCAAGCCAGCATGGTGATGGGCAGCTCGGGAACCATGGGCATGTGAATGGTGACGCGATCGCCACTCTTCAGACCGCAAAAATCGCGCAGCAGTGCTGCAAACTCATTCACCCGCACATAGAGTTCGCGGTAGGTGACCGATACCGGCGCTTCGCTTTCCGGCTCTGCAACAAAAATCAGAGCCGCCTTGTTCTTGTGCTTGGCGAGATGCCGGTCCACGCAGTTGTAGGAAGCGTTAAGCTTGCCGCCAACGAACCACCTCCAGAAGGGCGGATCGTTGGTGTCCAACGTGGTGTGCCAGTACTGGTCCCAGCTCAGAAGATCGGCGTATTCCCGGAAGCATTCCGGAAAGTTCTCTTCGCTGAACCGGTTGACGATGTCGGGGTCGGCCAGGTTCGCCTGGCCGATGAACTTCGAAGAAGGATAGTAGTATTCCTCTTCGCGCCAATGAACTGCGATTTGAGCTTCGCTGGTCTCAATCACCGCCTGCGGATTCTGACGAATCTCAGCCATATCAGTTAATCCTCATAGGATGAATTTTGTGTGCCGAACTGCAACGTCTATCCGCCACTAGCCCGCGACTGGTGTAGAACGCCTTCCGGTAGTTCTTGTACTTGTCGAACAGCACCCCGGCGATTCTGGGTCCGATGATTCCAGCCATGCCCCACGAACTGAACAACATCCCGTTGTCGATACCGGCATTTTTCGTGTCCCAGAAGTCCGCGTGTCGTGGAGGCATTGACTAAGAGTTGTGCGCCGTTGCACCAGTACACCACAAATATTACCGCGTAAAGCGGCCCAACGCTCCCCCCAGGGGACCCGGCTGGCTTGCCTTCCGCGCTAGCAGGTTTGGGCGTCTCACGGCTAGGATTCTAGGAGGTCAAAGATCACTTCGAAGGCAGGCACAGTAGGATGGGAGATACTGGGTTTTGGAACGGTTTTAGGCCGCGGTGTGGAGCAGTAACCTTTTGGCCGGTTGGCGGCTGTTCGTGGCTGTGACGCCACGACTTCTGCACTGGGGTTCTGCTACACCCTGGCGGCTTTGGCGATGTTGCGGCCGGTGCTGGCCAGTTCCGACAGCGCAGGCACCGACTCGGCTTGAGTCAGCTTTTGTTCCGGCAATGTGGCCGTAGGATTTTTAAACGCTTCCACTAACATCTGAATGGCGATGTCGGTATTGGGCGGAACAAAGATGGTCGCTGCCAGCGTCCCGTTCTTGACCCAGGTCTGGCCGGTCTTGGGCATGCCGTCGCAGCCGGTGACCGGAATTTTCATCCAGCGCGCCCGCTCCCCTTCCGGGATGTCGCTAAAGGCCTTGCGCGCTCCGATCGCCATGCTGTCATCCTGCGCGCCTACCAGATCGATATGCGCTTCCTGCGATGTGCGCAGGCGCAACCACGAACTCACTACGCGATGCGAACTCTCTTCGGTCCAGTTCGCGCGCATGGTCTTGACCTGGATAGTCGCCGGCTTGGTCTTCATCATCCCTTCGGTTCGTTGCTTGGCCGCGGAGCTGTTGTTCGGACCCTCGATGTAGAGCATGGAGCCGCCATTGGGCAATAAGGCGGCGAATTGCTGGCCCTGAATTTTTCCAACCTCTTCGTGATCGGAACTGATGGCGAACACCGGGACTTTGTAGAGGCGGCGCAATTCCCGGATGTAGTCGACTTCATGGTTCAGCACGACCCAGCCGATGCCGGCGGCTGCCGCAGCCCGCGCTACCTGGGGAAAGGCCGTCCCACCGGCCGGTTCAAACATAATCGCGTCGGGTCTGACGACTGAGGAATCCTGCACGTAATGGAGTAATTGCTGGCTCTGGGTTAACGCGTCATTGCTGGCGTGAATGATCTTGATGTCCACTCCCCAGCGCCGCGCCGCCTTCTCGGCGGCTGCCGCCTGTTCCTGCTGATAATCGTTGTCGTTGTTCGTGAGTGAGAGCAAAAAGCTGAGTCGTTTCATGGTATGGGGGCCCTATTCGCGCATCATAGGCTTATCGCTTGCGGTAACCAATGTAACCAGGGTAACCAGGCCCTCAACTCTCGTCTCGCACAGGAGGTTCGAGGTGTGGGTTTTAGGGCTTCGGCTGAGGGCTGAAAGCGTGAGGTTAGCGTCCTGATGCGGCACCGGAAGCGCCTTCGCGGAGAAAGGTTTTTAAGGCGACGTCCAGAATGCCGCGGCTCTCTTCGGGGAGGTCGAGGAAGCGGAAGGGCTGCATCCAGCCTTGGGTGGCCCACATGGGAAACAGCATCTGCGCCTTGCTGCGGATGGTGGTCTCGCGGATGTGGAAGATCAATTCTACTTCGAGCTTTTCGTCCAGCGGTTTTTCGAAATGAATGACTCCGCCAGTGGTCGAGAGCTGATGAAACGCGGCGCTCAGCGAGCGCTTGTTCGGCAGCCGTACCAACACGAGCACCGAGCCGCGCAGCTTCACACGAAATGGCCGGTCGAAGGGCTTGGGGTCGCCGGATGGCGCGGGTGGAAGCAAGCGCGCTGAAGATTGGAAGTCGTCTGCCATAGCGTGAACAAAGTATCGCAGCCTGGGCGGCGTTGGCGTAGTTACCAAAGAACAAGAGAGTGGATTGTTTCTTCGATTGAGCGGGTGAAGGATGCGCAAGGCGATTACCGCTTTGTGGGCCTACGGTTTCCTGAGAAATGCGGTTGGGCAGAGGCTTGCTTATTTGTGTCCGGGATGAGTTTCGGCGCCTTCGGAAAAGAGATTGTAGGGCCATGACTTCTTGCGTGCCGCGAGCGGCTTGGTGCTGGGCTCGGCGGCAGTTGGGCTGCTGGCGGGGGCCGAGTCGTTTTTTGCGACGACTCCCCAATCCTCGGGTGGATCGGCGATTCCCCACACGTTGCCGTGGGTGTACAGGGATACTCCAACCAGGAAAAATTGCCCGTCGTTGCCGAGAGGGACGCAATTGGCGACCTGGCCGGTCACGCTGCCGCCGCCGGGCAATCCGCTGAGCATGAGCGGCGTGCCCATCTGCAATTGTTCGGAACTGCGGAAGCCGCATCCTTGCGCGCTGACGACCAGCAACAGGCAGCGCTCGCCGTAGGGCCGTCTCCGATCGAGGCTCAGGACGCTGACGGGGATTTCTACCCGCAGCCGGGTACTGCGTCGGACCGCCTTGGGCGTCAAAACTTCCATAGCAAGACTCTCGGCAGAGATGCGAGAACCTTAACTATTGTGGCAGATTCATTTTGGTTGCGGAGGATGACCAAGGTAATCGCCAGCCGGCACGAACGAGGTGAGATGAGTGTGAGCACCCCAGCGTTTCAGCGCTTCGCGTTTTTGTGGGCTAAGGCGATCCCCGCCCCGATGCCGCTTTTCACGGCGCGCGCATATCCAGCACGATCCATGGCAGATACTGTTGCGGCGGCAATTCCGCCCGGAGTGGCGGCTTCTTGCAGCAATTCTTCAAGGCTGAGTCCGCTATGTTTCCAATAATGGATGCCATCGGCTAAAGCGTGGGCAGCGGCCTGGAGCGCAGTTTTCCGAGGCAAGCCGGCATCCTGCGCCGCATGGGCCAGAGTCGCCAGCGCGTGATATCCGTGGCTCGAGGAATAGGTGGCGGTGAACGCATCGAAACTGCGCTCCGGAACCTCGGCCACCTCGCCCAACCGCGCGAACATCTGCCGCACTCGCTTGCGATCGGCGGTGCTGACGGGGTGATCGAAGCACAGAGCGGTCAAGCCGCGTCCGATGCGGCACACCGGACTCGGCATCGCGCGCACCCAGCGCGCCGGGGCGCCCAACCACTTCCGCAACTTCTTCAGGGGAATGCCGGCTACCAAACTCACGCATAAGCCTGGAGCGGCCCCAGTGGCAGAAACTTCAGCGAGCATTTCTCGCAGGGACAAGGGGCGCACCGCCAGCACGAGCATCCCGGCATGAGCGAGTGCCCCTTTCAGATCGCGCGCAATCGTAATTCGTGAGTCGCGACGCAGGGTCCGCAATTTATCCGGATGCCGGTCATAGACAACAATCGCGCGGTGGTCGCCGGCCAGACGCAGTCCCGCGGCCAGAGCCCCAGTGATCCGTCCTCCACCAAGAAAAACGGTAGGTTTCATGCGCTCAGTCCGCGGTGCCGCCACCGTCGACGACCAGCGCCGCTCCGGTCATGAACGACGAATCGTCGGAGGCCAGGAACAGCACCGCCCTGGCAATCTCGTCTACGGTGCCCACGCGGCCCAGGGGACGGTTCGCGCAGGCGGCGATGTACTGGTCCCACTTCAGCCCACGCATTTTCGCGTCAGCGGGAAGCATGGGCGTCTCCACGTCGCCGGGGCAGACGCAGTTTACGCGAATCCCCTGCGGCCCATGATCAATGGCCATGGCCTTGGTCATCAGCACGACGCCGCCTTTCGAGGCGCAATACGCGACGGCATGATCTCCGCCGACGATGCCCCAGCCCGAGGCGTTGTTGATGATCACGCCGCGTTTGCGCGCAATCATGCCGGGCAGGGCAAACTTGGACATGAGAAACGTGCCTTTGAGGTTGACATCAATCTGCTCGTCCCACTCGCGCTCGGAACACTCGACCGCGGTTTGCGCATAGAAGACGCCGGCATTATTGAAGAGGATGTCGATGCCGCCGAACGCCTTAACCGTCGCTTCAACCGCGCGGCGGCAGTCCGCTGCCAGGCTCACGTCGGCGCGCACTAAGATCGCTTCGCCACCAGCCTGC
>DASYYT010000023.1:0-32835 GCA_035949755.1 Candidatus Sulfotelmatobacter sp. | reverse complement strand
TCTGCGACCAGTCCACTGGCACCGATTTTATGCCCCACACGTTGCCGGGTTCATCCAGGACGAGACCTAATAGCCACAACTTTTCAAACTCGCCAAGAGAGATGCAGTTCACGACGCGTGCGGTGACTCGCGGTCTCGTGGGCAGGCCATGCAGGTGAACCACCGTCCCCGAGGGGACTGGACGAGGCGAGCGGGCCGCGCATCCGCGCAGGTTTGCCAGGATAATCTTGCATGGTTCGGTGAACCCGTCCCGAGCATCAGGATTTATAAGCAGGATGGGTATTTCGCACGGGATGCGAGTGCCTCCACGCGCCATAACTTTCCTAGGCGTCAGGTTCGGGTTCGGGCTTTCCAACCCTGAATATTCGCAAAATTTATCTTCCGCCACCGAGGCGATTCAAACCTGTTCCGAATTCGTAACACGGCCTAAAGTTTTGACCTCAGCATAGGACCAGCAAGACCATTCTTGCTGCCTTCTTCCACAATAGGTTACCGCGGCTCCTTTAAACCTTTGTGTCCATCAAATTCCATCCTCGGGCGAGGACGCGATCTGGGCGGCCATTTTTCCTATTACAGGCTTGGGTTCAGGCGCTTGCACTGATCCCCCGATAGCCGCGTCGACCCTCGACGACTAGCCTGTAAACAACGAATCTACATTATCTGGGGAGTTTCCATGAACCGTTTATTCACCAGCTTATTGGTATTTTCATTTGGCGCGGCGATGACTGTGTCGTCTGCCGCCGCCCAGCAGGACAAGAATCCAAATAATACCCAAATGTCCTCGAAAGAATCCGTCGCGACTACCACCGCTGATACGCATTTCGTCAAAAAAGCCGCCGAGGGCGGACTGGCGGAAGTCGAACTGGGCAAACTGGCAGAGCAAAAAGCCGGCAACGAACAAGTCAAAAAGTTCGGCGAACGCATGGTGAACGATCACAGCAAAGCGAATGAGCAGCTAAAAGATGTCGCGCAGCAGGAGCACATCGAGCTGCCGAGCCATCTCAGCGCAAAAGATCAAGCCACGAAGGATCGTCTGGAGAAGTTGTCAGGCGCGGAGTTCGACCATGCGTACATGAACGATATGGTAAAGGACCACAGGGTGGATGTGGCTGAGTTCGCGCACGAAAGCCAGTCCTCGAAGGATCCGGCGGTGAAGAATTTCGCTCGCCAGACGCTGCCTGTGCTGCGTCAGCATTTACAAATCGCGGAAAAGCTGGCTCCCGAACAGAAAACGACCGCGACGAATAGTGGGATGAAGCATACTTCGGGTCAGTGATTTTTTCTTGGACGAACCATCTGCAGGCTGCGGGCTGGTCCCGCAGCCCTTCTTGTGAGGCCCTGATGCTTGCACGCAGTTTCACCCTGTAAGTCACTGATCGTCTGCGGGTGGACATTGGGATCGGTGCTCACCGGCCACTCGGCGTGGAGCTTGGGTGCCAGTCGGGGGAGGAATTTGCAAACGCGCTTGCGATAGCGTCCACCAGTCCCGGTATCGTGTATTCGTTTGCCGCGATTTGAATGGGAAGCCCGAAGTCGCGGAGGGTAGAGGAAGTAACCGGCCCGATGGACGCGAAGAGAATGCCGTTCAGCCGGGCTGCGTGGCGCTTCAGCTTTTCCGCTCCGCCCAGCAACTCTACGAAGTTCTTGACGGTCGAGGAACTGGTGAAGGTTACAACGTCAGGGCGCTTTCGCGGGTCGTTGAGCACCGCACGCAAGCGCGTGCGCGACGACTGGGGCACGACAGTTTCGTAGGCTTCGACGACGTCGACGTGGGCTCCAGCCTTGCGAAGTTCGCTCGGGATCACGTCGCGGGCGACCTTAGCTCGCACCAGCAGGACGCGCTTCCCTCGCACCTTGCCTTTGAGGCTGCGGACGACCGATTCGGCGACATATTCTTTGGGCACCACGTCAACTTTCACGCCGCGCTGCTCGATGGCTTTCTTTGTGGCGGGTCCGATGGCGGCGATGCGCAGGCGGGCCGCGGGGGCTAAAGCCCGAGAGTTGTTGACGCGGGTACGCGGCGCTGAAGCCCCGCTTTTCCACCTTAGTTCCAGCCTCGTGCGTCCAAGCCCCGGGCGCTCGGGCGAAAATCTCTTCAGTCGATCCCACATAGCTTCGACGCCGTTAACGCTGGTCAGAATCAGCCAATCGTAGCCCGCAAGATTCTTCAGCGCGGAATCAAGCAGCTTGAACGAGCGCGGCTTGCGGATTTCAATGAAGGGGATTTCGAGGACTTGGGCACCAAGTGTTCGCAGTTCGGCGGAAAGGCTGCCGGCTTGATGGCGCGCCCGGCCCACGAGCACCCGGATGCCACTCAGTGGCTGAGTCGTGGCGGAGTTGGCAGGCTTGCTCATAGTCGGAGTTGGCGGACTGAACTGTGGCGCTCAAATGCCATCAATCGTCTTCTTTTTTTGTGCCGAGGCCTTGCTCACGCATCAGCGCGGCAGTGCCGGATACGGCGGTATCGCAAGCGGACTTCAGTGACGCGATGACCTTTTCCTGTTCCTCTCTGGTGCGGTTCTGGCTGAGCTTGAATTTTGCCTCCAGTTTGCTCACCGTGATTTCAAAGCCAACGATATGGCTGAGCATGCGGTCGCGATAGGCTGGGCTCAAACTGGCCCACTGATCGGCATAGGCTGGCTCAAACATGGGAATCAGTTCGTGCAGAACGCCGAGCAACTCGTCGGGTGCGGCGAACACGCGAGCGTTGCCATACGCGTGCACTGCACCGTAGTTCCACGTGGGAACGGCCTCGCGCGTATTGTAGTTCGCCGGCGAGATGTAGGAGTGCGGGCCATGGAAGATGGTCAGGCACTGAGGTTGTTGTTCGAGATAACGCCAGTGCGGGTTGGCCTTGGCCACGTGGCCGCGGAGGGCAAGATGGTCGCCGTCTTCGCGAATTGCCAGCGGCAGGTGCGTCGCGAACAGGCCGTCCTCGGTGGAGGAAACCAGGATCGTGAATGGGTTCGCACGCATGAAGCCCACAGCCTCGGCGTGATCACGGACGCGGAAGTGTTCGGGGATGTACACGAGTCTCTTTCGCCCCTCCGGGGCTCGCCTCAAATTTGCGGCCGAACCCACGGCTTACGCCGTGGGCTGTACTCTTTCGCCGCTACGCGGCTGCGGCGTCGCAGGCTCCGGCGGTTGTGATTGCTTCTTGCGCACGTATAGCAATTTGTCTACTTCGGCGATCACGGTTCCCTGCTCGTCTTTTATTTCTACGGTGAAGAGCGGTTCATATTTGGACAACGTCTTTAGCTTCTCACGAATGTCGTCGAGTTGGGAGTCGATAAGGCGGAATTCGGCGCGGACCTTGCCTTTGCCGGGCTTGCGATAACGGATGGTCGCGGCTTTATCCCATACAATGTAGTCGCGGCCGAGGTTTGCCATCAGCATCAGCATGTAAAAAGGATCGGACATGGCAAAGAGCGATCCACCGAAGTGGGTGCCGACATAGTTGGCATTCCACCACCGCAGTTTCATCTCGACGTCGATGGATTTCATGTCGGGAGCGATGTGTTGAATGCGGATGCCTGCGCCGAAAAATGGAGGCCAGAAGTGGATCCAGCGGCGCAGTGCGCGGGATTGCGAGCCGCCTAGAAGCTTGAGCAGGACGTTGCGGGTCATGAATCGAGGATTTTATCGTGCGGCGGCGCACAAACGCTAAGGCCGCGATTCTTCAACCACGAAGGACACGAAGGTACACGAAGGAAAATCTCTTAAACCCGTGGTTCTTCTTTGGAGGGAATCCTGTTTCTACGTCTGCAGCGGATGATTCCAACGCTACAGAGCTTAGCTCCGCGGACAGCCGAGGGCGGCTGTCCCTACATAATTCGTCAGGGCTGCGGAGGGACGGCTAAGCCGCGACCGTAGACGGCTTCGAGGATCTGGTCGCCGCCGCGAGCAAGCAGGGCGGCGCCGGCTTCGTTGCCTAGTTTCTCGGGATCGGTTCCGTCGCGGGAGTCGCGCAGGACTTTGGAGCCGTCGGGATCGGCGACGATGGATTCCAGGTGGGGCTTGCCATTCTTCATCTCGGCAAAGGCGCCGATGGGTACCTGGCAGCCTCCGCCGAGGCGGTTGAGGAGCGCGCGCTCGCAGGTGGTGGCGGCGCGGGCGTTGGGATCGTTGAGAAATTCCAGGAAGTCGCGAGTCTTCGCGTCGCCTTTGCGGATTTCGATGCCCAATGCTCCTTGCCCCGCCGCGGGGCACATGATTTCCGCGGGGATGACCTGCTTGACCAATTCGGTCTTGCCCAGACGCTTCAGTCCGGCCGAGGCCAGGATGATGGCGTCGTATTCTCCCTGCTCCAGCTTGCGCAGGCGGGTGTCGACGTTGCCGCGCAGGGGATGAATGTCGAGATCGGGACGGATGGCTTTCAGTTGTGCCTGCCGGCGCAGGCTGGAGGTGCCGACGCGGGCGCGCTGGGGCAAGTCCTCAATCCTCGAATAGAGGCGCGAGCAGAACGCGTCGCGCGGGTCTTGTCTCTCAGTGATGGCGGCAATTTCGAATCCCTTGGGAAGTTCCGTCGGCAGATCTTTCAGCGAGTGGACGGCCAGATCGACGCGTCCGGCGGCGAGGGCTTCTTCAATTTCTTTGGTGAACATGCCCTTGGTGCCAACTTTGGCCAGCGCGACGTCGGTGATTTTATCGCCTGTGGTGTGAATGATTTCAATCTCGACCTCGTGCCCGCGGTCGCGCAGGAGACCGGAGATATGGTTGGCCTGCCAGAGGGCGAGCTGGGAGCCGCGGGACCCGATGCGAAGCTTGGGACGATTGCCGTTAGTGGGTTGCAAGGTCATTCTTCGTTTGCCGGCCGGTAGGGTGCCGTCCCGACGGGATTCGCCCAGTGCACTGAGCCTACCCGGCACTTACGTCCCGGGCTATTGCATGCCGCCGCTTCGCCGCTGAATTCCGGGAGACGTTCGGCCTCGTGCTCGTCGAAGAAGCGGATTACGATATGGAAACCCCCTTCAGCGCCGCCGATTGCAGTGGAGCAGCAGGCATCCTTCGATTGCGTCGGGGGATTTGCTTCGCTCGTCGCCAGACTTCGCGCCGGATGACACGACATTGGGTTCATCGGCGCACACCTATTTCGTCTTTCTTTGCGGGTTCGGGCGACTCTTTTCCTTTTACCTGCAGGTTGAACAGGCGGCGGACTACGTCGACGATCGTTGTCGCCTCCGAATCCTTGGCGGCGCTCTTCAGCGTGGTGATCGGGGTGTGCATCACCTTATTGATGATTCCCCGAGTCAGAGCTTCCATCGCTATCTCTTGCTCTGGGGTCAGCTGGCCCATGCGGCCGCGGACGCGGTCAATCTCGGCTTGCCGGATCGTTTCCAAATGATCCTGTAATGACACGATGGTCGGCACAACGTCCAGAGTGTGCGCGCGGGCTTCGAACTTTTCCACTTCGCTGGCGATGATGGCTTCGGCGCGCTCGGCTTCTTTGCGGCGGTCGGCTACGTGGCTGGTGACCGCCTGTTGCAGGTCGTCGATGTCGTAGGCGAAGATGCCATCGAGCTTGGCCATCTTGGGAGAAACGTCGCGCGGCACGGCGATGTCGATGAAGAACATGGGACGGTTCTTGCGGCGGGCGAGGAATTGCTCGCCGTGCTCTTTGCGAAAGATAGCGTGCGGCGCGCCGGTCGAGGTGATGACGATGTCGGCGCGGTCGCAGGTCGAGTAGAGATCGTCGAACTTGATAGCCTGCCCGTTGAATTTTTGCGCCAGGCCAATCGCGCGCTCGTACGTACGGTTGGCGACAAAGATGGTGGCGCAACCGTGCGCCATCAGGTGACGGGCGGCGAGTTCGCTCATCTTGCCGGCGCCGACGATGAAGACCGTCTTTCCTTCTAACGTTCCGAAAATCTTTTTCGCAAGCTCGACGGCAACCGAGGCAATCGAGACCGAAGACGATCCCACAGCGGTCTCGCTGCGCACGCGCTTGGCGACGGCGAAAGCGCGGCTGAAGAGTTGATCGAGTTGTCCGCGAACGGCACCTACCGCGCGCGCGGTGGCGTAGGCTTCCTTCACTTGGCCGAGAATCTGGGCCTCGCCCACCACCATCGAATCCAGACTCGCCGCCACCCGGAACAGATGCCGGACCGCATCTTTCTCGCGAAACTCGTACAGATGGGGATCGAGCTCGTCGGGCTCCAGATGAAAGTGGTGGTGCAGGAATCCGCGCAGGTCCGCGTGGCCGTTGACCGTGTGGGTGACAATCTCCACTCGATTGCAGGTGGAGATCACCATGCCCTCTTCGATTCCGGGATAGGCGGTGAGATCGCGGCAGACATCTGGGAGGCGCGACTCAGGGATGGCGAGGCGCTCGCGGACCTCGATGGGAGCGCTCTTGTGGTTCACGCCAATGAGCTGGAATCTCATGAGGCAGCGAACCTGTGGATCGCGGAGAAATAGTTAGCCGCCCAGGCGGCCAGCGCGGCCACGAAGGCGAAGGTGGCGAGGAAAGCAGCGCGGCGCCCACGCCATCCCGAGTTCCAGCGGGTGAAGACCATCAGCATGTAGACGGCCCACATCAGCAGCGACAACAGGATCTTGGGATCGAGGAAATCCACATGGCCATACGTCGTGACCGCCACGATCGAGCCGGTGATCAAGCCCAGCGTCATGAAGGGAAAGCCGAGTAGCAAAGAGCGGTAGCCGATCTGGTCGATGACTTCCAGCGCCGGTAAGAATGAGATCAGGCTGGTCGGCTTCTTGGATTTGAGGCGGCGCTCCTGCAGCAGATAGAGCAGGCTGGCGCCGAAGCTGAGAACTAATGCCGCATAGCCGGTGAAGATCAGGATAATGTGGGCGATGAGCCAGCCTTTGTGAGAGACAAATTGCGTCAGCAGCACGGGCTGCTCATCGACGGCCGCCACAAAAGTGAGAAAAAAGACCACAGGAAAGACAACGACTCCCGGCGATGTGGTCTGGTATATGGTGTAAATCACCATAAAGAACGTCATCGACAGAAATGCGAGCAGCGATTCCCCATTGTGCACCGATGCCCATACGACCCGGTCGGATAGAAAGAGCTCCGTCAGAGAAACGAAGTGGAAGACCATGCCAAGGCTGGCGGCGTGCAGGGCGATGCGGCTGAACAGGTCGCTGGTGCGGGTCAGCGCCACGAAGGCGTAGACCAGTCCGATGAAGTAGCACGCCAGTGCGAAACGTAGCCAAAGCAATGACATAAGCAGTACTCAGTACCTAGTACTCAGTTCGTTGAAGCTCCCATTTACTGGCAACCGAGAATACGTCTGGAATTTCAATGAGTTTACCGCAATTCGTGCGCCGGAGGCTCATACCCTAGTGCTACGGTGCTATTGTCGGTGGGGGAGAGACCTAAGGCAAAGAAAGGCCATCACTTAAGTGTGTGATTAGGATCACAGACTGGGTTTAGTGGGTTGGCGCCATGATCCGCAGGACTGGGTGGCCATTCACATCCTGGAGAGGAAAATAGACCAAGTGCGTATCGGGATCGACGCAGACGGTGTGGGCGTGGGGCATGGAAATCGTGCCTTGCGGGACCAGAGTCTTGCCTTGGTCCTGAAAAACGGTCACCGTACCCGATTCGGCTGAGACATACAGCCGCTTGAGGCCGGGATCGAACGCGAGGACGTCGGGATCTTTGCCGAGTGCATAGGTGCCCAGCACTTTCATAGCGGTGAGATCCACGAGGGCGAGCTTGCTGTTCTCTTCTCCGGCGACGAAGGCGAGCCTGGATTCAATATCGAGCGCAATGCCGTGAGGGCTGTCGATGCCGGGGAGCGGATGGCGCGCGATGATCTTCGCAGTCGCCGGATCAATCTCGGCGAGCTCGTTTTTCTCGTGCACTGCGACAAGGATGTGTTGCGAACCGGGATCATAGACTGTGTTACCGGCGCCTCCGCCGAGCGGGATGGTGGCGATCAGAGAGTTGGTCGTTGCGTCGACGACGGCATCGGCATTCCCGTGCTCGTCGGAAACGAAAACGCGCTTTGGGCCGGGAGCGTAGGCGATGCCGTCGGGATAGCGGATGGGGCCGACCTTAGCGAGGGTTTTCAGAGTGTCCAGTTCTACGATGGCGAGCCTGTGTTCGCCAGTGGCGGAAGCGAAGACGCGATTGATTTGCGGCACGGCCCAGACGCCGTGAACGCTGGGGAATCCGTCGAGGTCCGCGACGACTTCCCTTTTCTTCACGTCGAAGACGACGAGTTGGTTGGCGTTCATGTGGGCGATATAAAGCCGACCGTGCGTGCAGTCCAGGCTCTGGTAATCAAAGCGGACGGCGGGACCGGGCAGAGGGATGTCGACGACTTTGGTGAGCGGCGTCGATTCGTTCTGCGCGACCATCGGCGCGCATAGGACGAGGGCTAGCAAGATCAGGTAGAGAGGATGTGATGGAATCGCTTCTTTTCGCATATTATTTCCCGTCCCGGAAACTCAGTTGCTCGGCGGCTTAGCAGAAGAACCGTGAGGATTTTCCATGCCGGGAGGAACTGCGCCCGCACCACCGTGACTGGCGCTCATCGATCCCATATCGCCGGGGGCAAAGCAGGTCACCCGTCCGCTGGAAGCAACCCGAAGTTGGGAGGGACACGCGCCGGCGCTTACGCTCGGCGAGGGAGATCCCTGCGCTTGCACGGTGAAGAGCTTGCCATCGGAATTGCCGGCGACTCCGACCGTCATCCCGGGCATGTCATACGCAACGTAAAACGGGTGCTTGCTCTGGCTAGCCTGCTGTGCGCAGTCGCTCGCGGTCTTGGATTGCTCCTGGCTGGCATGGACGTCGAGCCGTCCGCAATCGGTCGCGGAGGCGCCGGCGTATTCCTGCAGCTTGAGCTCGACGGCGTCGGGGGGCTTCGCCGAAGATTGACCCGAAGAGGTGGACGTGGACGACTTGTTGCACGCAGCCGCTAAACCCGCCAGGACTATCAGCGAAAGGACTGGGAAATTTTTCATCGTAGGGTGATTGTAAATCTTGCCGCCGGACACGGTCGCAAAAAACCCACGTCGCAATTCGTGAGCAGGGAGGGACCCATCCAGGTCTCACCGGCGTCACTGTTTCCCTGTTAATTGCTTGATCAAGTCCACTTCGGCCTGACGGTACGGGGTCCCGTCCGCGTGCAGAACTTCATGAAACCAGACCGGCGGATCATGCCGGATGTAGGGATGGTCCCATGAATCCCACGGGAGATTGGTCTGCGTCTTGCCCACGACGAATCCCCAGTTGATGGCGCCCACGCGCTCCTGCTTTGCGATGGGCAGGATCGTGTCAAAAGTACTGCCGATGGAGCGCGCCATGTATTCGGTGCAGATCACAGGGCGATGAAATCGTCGCAGCCAGGCGACTTCCTTTTTGAAGGACTCGGGCCAGCTGTAGTTGTGAAATGTGATGATGTCGGATTCGCGTAGTTGAATGCGTTCGAGTTCATCCACGGCACTTTCATCTTCGGACGTATCGATTTCGTACACTCCGCTGGTGAGGGGTTGCGTGGGCTTCATCTCGCGCGCCCACTCGAAGGCCTGCGGCAGGAGCATGGCGACACGGGCGATCTTCTCTTTGTTCTTCAGTTCGGTCTTGGGATAGTTGCCGGTCTGATCGGAGCCGGGCTCGTTCCAGATGTCCCAGCCGAGAATGCGGCCGTCGTTGGCAAAGGCTCCGACGACGCCCTGCACGTAGGCTTTGAGGCGCGGAACCTGGCTGGGATCGGCGAGGGCCCTGGCGCCGGGACTCTGCATCCATCCCGAGTTGTGAATGCCGGGGACAGGCGGATGCTGGGGGCCGAGGTGGGGCGCAGGATCCCAGCAGGAATCAAATAACACGAAAAGCGGGCGGATGCGATGGCGGGCGGCGATAGTGAGGAACTGGTCGATGCGCTTTTGGAACCCGGGAGCATCGTGCTGCCAGAGCAGATCGTGGAGAAAGACGCGCATGGTGTTCATGCCCAGGCCTTCGGCCCAGCCGAGTTCTTTATCGATCTCGGCGGGATCGAAAGTGTCCTCCTGCCACATCTCCAGTTCGTTGATAGCGTCTTTCGGGATGTAGTTGCTGCCGACCAGCCAGGGCTGTTGCGCGTACCAGTCGTTGGCTTTTTGCTCGGACCAGCGGGAAGGTTGAGAGAAAGCTGTCGTTGCACAAAGAAGGATTGCTATTGAGATCAGAATCAGTCGATTCATCGGAAAGGACCCGACTGCATTTATATGGGTTCGACGAAGGGGTTTCAAGGCGCAAGATTCGATGGCGGCCCGGGGTGCAACGCTGCTCGGTGGAGCAAGCCGGAGATGCCTCGCTCCGCCTGAAATGTGGCTCCGCTCGGGATGACGCCGCCGTTTTAGTGGACGTTTAATCCACTCCAAGACTGCCCAGAGCCTCTTCGAGCAGCGCCGTGTCGATGGTGAGGCGGCGGCCGCTGCCCTTTACGTCCTCGAGCTCATCGAAGGCGCGGAAGAGACGCAGTTTGACCGCCGCATATTGTTCGGCATCGTTCAGCGAGCGGCCGTGCGCCTGGGCCCAGGCTGCCAGCGAGCTTTCCCGGAGAAAGATGCTCACCGAGTACGTGAGCTTGCGGTCGGAGGTGACGTCGAAGATGAATTCGGTGGCGGGGGACTCGGGATCGTCCGGGAGCGCCGGGCGTTTGCCCACGAAGTAGTACTGGTACACGTAACCTTGGGCGCCGGTGTAGGTCTTGAGGCGGCGAACGCTCATGACGACATTATCCGGGAAATTGTTGATTTTTGATTGTTGATTCTTGATTGAGAATCTTTGGCTCCAGATTCGAGGACACCCGAAGGTTTGCAGTCAAAAATCAACCGGCAACAATTCTTCAAGCTTTTCCCTCTTCCTGCCGATAACTCTTCTCAGGAAAACTGCATGCATCTCGAATGGTTCTGGATTCCGCTGGTCGCCCTGAGCATCCTCGCCATGTACCTGCAGTTCCGCATCTACCAGATCGATCGCAACAGCAGGAAGCGCGAAGAGCTGTTTCAGATCGTCACCGAAAACGCCGCCGACATGATTGCCTTGGTCGATGTGAAGGGGCGGCGGCTTTATAACAGCCCGGCGTATAAGACCGTTCTGGGATATACCCCGACGGAATTGGGCGAGACCTCGTCGTTCGAGCAGATTCATCCCGACGACCGCTTCCGGGTACTGGAAGCGGCGCGGCAAGCGCGCGAGAGCGGTGTGGGCCAGCGATTGGAGTACCGCATCAAGCACAAAGATGGAAGCTGGCGGGTCCTGGAGTCGCTAGCCAGCACCATCCGTGACGCCAAGGGCGAAGTGGCGAAGCTGGTGATCGTGAATCGTGACATCACCGAGCGCAAGCGCGCCGAGCAGCAACTGGAGCACAACCTGTTTCACGATCCGCTGACTGGATTGCCCAACCGGCGACTCTTTCTGGACCGGCTGGAAAGCGCGTTTGCCGCGTCGCGGCGGGATCCAGGGCGTTCGTATGCGCTGCTGCTGGCCAACATCGATCACTTCAAGGTCTACAACGAAGCGGCGGCGGGAGATCAATTGCTGATCGAAATCGCGCGGCGGCTGGCGGCACACCTGCGGCGGAGTGACACGGTGGCGCACCACGATCCTGGCGACCCAGCCGAGGCGACACTTTTCCGCCTGGGAGCGGATGAATTCACCCTCCTGCTGGATGCGATTGCCGATCCCAGCGATGCCATGCGGGTCGCAAGAAGACTTCAGGCGGTGGTGGCGGAGCCATTTCTCATCGAGTCGCGGGAAGTGCGCGTTTCGGTGAGCATCGGCATCGCCTTAAATGCGTGCACGCACGAGCGCCCGGAAGAGGTCCTCAAGGATGCGGATGTCGCCATGCGGCGGGCCAAGGCGCTGGGCGGATCGCGCTCGGAGGTTTTCGACGAGGCCATGCATGCCCGCGCGGTGGGCCAGTTGCGGCTGGAATCGGATTTACGGACAGCCCTCACCGAACGCCAGTTCCGCGTTTATTACCAGCCGGTAGTGCAACTCGATACTCGTCGTCTTCTCAGTTTTGAGGCGTTGTTGCGCTGGCAGCATCCGGCGCAGGGGTTGATCTCGCCGAACCGGTTCATCGAGGCGGCAGAGAATTCGGGGATTCTGGTCTCGATCGGCCATTGGCTGACCATGCAGGCCTGCCAGCAATTGCGCGATTGGGAGACAAACAATTATTCCGCCGAACCGGTGAAGATTACGGTCAATATCTCGGCGCGGCAGTTTGCCGACGCCCGGCTGGTGACCGACCTGCAGGCGGCGTTGCAGGAAACGGGGATCGATCCTTCGCGATTGCAACTGGAGTTGACCGAGAGCATTGCCGCCGCCGATCCGAAGTTGACGGTCACCGTGCTCGCCCATCTCAAGCACATGGGGATTGGGGTCATTCTTGATAATTTTGGGACAGGATCGACTTCCTTGCGCGGGCTGCGGCAGTTTCCGGTGGACGCGTTGAAGATTGACTTATCGCTGGTGCGCGAGATGCAGACCGACCGCGTAACCGCCGACATCGTGGAACTGATCATCACGCTGGCGCACAAGATGAATCTCAAGGTGATCGCGGAAGGGATTGAGAACATCCGGCAGGTGGAGCGCTTGCTCAAACTCGGTTGCGAGTACGGGCAAGGGTATTACTTCTCCCAGCCCCTCGACGCGCAGGGGGCGCAGTCATTCATGCGACAGCGGGTGGCCGTGGCGCGATAGACGGACGGCAGCTTTCAGCTCTCAGCAAAAGCAGATCCCTCGCGGCGCTCGGTATCACAGTCTCAGGCGCTACGCTCGGGGCTTCAACCGTATCCTGGCCTTCATCATCTGGTGCCGTTCCCGGGGGAGACTACGCGGCCGTATTCGGTGGCGCGGCTCAGGCGGTCGAACATGCGCCAGGTCTCGAGCGAGATCTTGGTGATGGCTTCTTCGCCGGCGCGTTCGTTGCGCAGGAAAGCGGTCATCACGCAGATCACGTACGGACGGCCTTCCACGAAAACGACTCCGGAATCGTTGCGGACGGCTTCCAGATCGCCCGGCTTATTGGCGACCTTGAGACCCGGAGGCAGATCGCGGGGGATGAACGAATCTTTGTTCGTGCTCAGCATCTTGAAGAAGTCGTTGGTGGATTGTTGGTTGAGCACTTTGCCATGATAAATGGCGTCGAGCAGGGTCATCATTTCGCGCGGAGTGGAGATATTCTCGCGGCCTTGTTTTGCGGCCTCGAGGTCCATCATCTTGCGGCGCAAGCGCGTGTGGGTCAGGCCGAGCGAGTCGAGCATGGCATTGACGTTCTGCATGCCTACGCGGTCAATGAGTACGTTGGTAGCGGAGTTGTCGCTGACCGCGACCATCATCGTCGCCAGATCGCGCAGCGTGACGCGGGTGACTCCCGGGGTCAGGCCGTTCATGATGTCGCTGTCGGGAACCAGGTCGGAGGATTGTACGGTGTAAAGATCGGTGAGCTTCAACCTTCCTTCCTGCGCCTGCAAGTAGAGATCGGCGAGGACGGTAATCTTGATGGAGCTGGCCTGGGCGAAGACTTCGTCTTCGTGCAGGTAATAATGGTCGCCGGTGGTGAGGTCTTCAATCGCCAGTCCCATGACGCCGTCAAGATGCTGGTCAACCTCCTGAATGCTGGATTCGAGTTTCTGCCACAGGATTTTTTGCTTGCCGGCGGACGGCGCGGGAGTCTGGGCGAGGCAGGTGGAGACAAGGAGTGCACAACTAAGAAGCAGTTTCATGGCCGATCTCCTGAACGCGGGATTGTAGCAGGAGAGCGATGCTGAGCTTTTCACGGATGCCCGCTTGGCGGCGATTGCAGTAGCAGGAAGTTGGAAGGGATGCCGACTAGACTACTGCCCCGCGGACGCCGCCCGGGCGTTAACGTTGGGTTCCTCGGAGTGTGTGCCCGAGACGTAACCCTGTGTCAGACGCACCAGGACGTAGGGAAAGAAAATTCCAGACACGATGCCGAGATGCGTATAGAGCAGCAGTTCCTCGGCCCCAATCCCAGCGTGACCCGACATGTGGAGTGACAGATACGAGATCTGCGCCTGCTCATCGGCAAAGAGCACCAGAGCGCGAAATACGAATACCAGCGTAACCGTGAGAAACCCGATATATCCCAGGGTAAAAAGAGATAACTTCTGGCCGCGCCGTTTACAAATCAGTACGAACAAAAATTCATTCGCAGCTACTAGCAGGAGGGCCAGCGTGCGAAAGAAATATCCGCCCTGAAATATGCGCGCCAGCAACTGTGGAAAGGCATCGGGAAAGGCAACCAGAGATGCGGCGTAAATGAGTGAAACAGCGCCGGCGAGTACCGCGGAGTCGCTCAACCGCAGTTTTGCCGGAGAGAACCGGTTTGCGGGCGTCGCTTCGCTCATCGTTGCAAAGCCTCCGCAGAGTGTGCCAGCAGAACTTGTGTGGTGAAGGTAACAGTGAACACCAGGAACAGCAGCCTGCGCGAATCCACCCACGTGCGTTCGTCCTGCGACGACAGTCCCTGTTCGTAGCGGGAAAAGTCTTCCAGCCAGGCATAACCCGCCATCAGACCGGTGACCGCGAGGACCACGGAATTGGCGACGATAAATGCACCCGGCAAAGCGGACCGGTGTAGATCGAGCACTCCGGAAATCGCCAGAAAAAGTCCGAAGAGTCCAAGTTCGCCGCGCTCAAAGAGCTTGCGCGGGCGCGTGTCGAAGCCGCTGCGGCCCAGTTGCGTCCAGCGTAGCAACCAGGGCACGAGCAAACCACAGCCGGCGTATAACGCCAGCCACCACAATGCTTCGACGGGAATCCAGCCGTGCATGGTTAGCTCTCTCTAATCGTCCAGCTGGGATCATGCGGTCTGGCCACTGCTGCTCACAAGCGAAAACTACTGTTTGTAATGACTTACGTAACTGGAATTAGGAGGCAGTTCTGCAGTTCAGGTGCTCCCTCTGCCCGACAAACAGTGGCCGGAGCGGGTTATCCTTCGATCTTGGCCTCGCGCAATTGCTTCACCGCCGTCTCGGAACTCACCGGCGAGTAGTACACCTCTTTGAAGGTGTAGGACTTGGCCTTTGCGCTCACCACCGGAAGAATTTCGATATGCCAGTGGTAGTCGTCATCAATAGTCTTCCAGTAGCCAAGATTCTTGAGCGGGTGCAGGCTACTGGGCGAGCTATGCAGGACTAGGTGAAACTCCTCAGTCAGGGTGCGAATCCGCTGCAGCGTACGGCGCAGCAAGCCTGCCAGATTGGTGCGCAGGCCGGGCTTGTTCAAGCCCGTGCGCTCGAAGGCAGCGTCGTGGTTGCGGGGCAGAATCCACGTTTCATAGGGCACGCGCGGGGCGTACGGGCAGAGCGCGAGATAGTCTCCGCGAGCTTCGACCACGCGTTGCGCCTCGCGCTCCTCCTGCTGGATGATGTCGCAAAAAACGCACCGCTCCTTGCCAGCAAAATATTCGCGCCCGGCACGGAGCTCATAGAGAACACGTCTAGGCACAAACATCGTCGCAGTGAGCTGCGAGGTGGGATGGCTGAACTCCTGGCCCGCGTTCTTGCCATAATCCTTGAACAGGCTGACGTACTTGATGCGCGGATCGCGTTTCAGGTCGAGGATGCGCTCGGCGGCCAGGCGCAGAAATTGTGCGATTTCGTCGTCGCTGGCGCTCCACAGATGCCGGTCGTGGTTGCGATTTTCGACTAGTACTTCGTGCGCGCCCACCGAGTGCATGCGGTCGTAGATGCCATCTCCGCGCCGGCCGGGTTCGCCTTCAATGCGATACAGAGGCCTGGGATGAACCACGGATTGCGCCGACCACGATGCTCCGGGATTGGGCGCTTTGGCGATGACCTGCGGCGGGGATGCCGCCTCGGCGCAGAAAGGACACGGCGCATCGGGACGGAGGGCTCCGTCGCCCGGATCGTCGCCGGTCATGACCCAGGAACGCGTGATCGGGTCCTTGCGCAATTCCATAGGAGAAGCAAGGAGAACACCGCAGCAAAGCATAGTCAACCGCCAATTGCTGCGGGAATTTTCCACCGTCCTATTCGAAATGGCGCAGAATGAGTGCGAGACCCTTTGTTATAATCCGCCGAAGCCCGCTTAGATGACCGAGCCGTCCACTCCGCTGATGCGGCAATATGCCGCGGTCAAAAAAGAACATCCCACTGCGCTATTGTTCTTCCGTTTGGGAGACTTCTACGAACTTTTCTTCGACGATGCGATTGTGGCGTCGAAAGAGCTGCAGATTACGCTGACCTCGCGCAACAAAGAAAAAGGCATTGCCGTGCCCATGTGCGGCGTGCCCTATCACGCCGCCGAAGGATACATCGGGAAGCTGATCCGCAAGGGATTCAAAGTGGCCATCTGCGAGCAAATGGAAGATCCGCGCTTGGCGAAAAAGCTGGTGCGGCGGGAAGTAACGCGAGTTGTCACTCCCGGCACGGCAGCGGATTCATCACTTGGCTCAGACGAGAATAACTTTCTGGCGGCTCTAGCCCAGGTCGGAGATCGCGTCGGATTCGCCGCTCTGGACTTGTCGACGGGGGAGTTTCGTGCCACTGAGTTTGCGGGAGAGGGCGCATTGCGCCGCGTGCAGGAGGAGTTGGAGCAGTTGCGGCCCAAGGAGTTACTGTATGCATCAGCGGCTCCGCTGTTTGAAGCCAGCGGCGCGCAGCCGAGCTTAGCTCGGCCGGACAGTCGAGGGCGGCTGTCCCCGCATGTTTCTTCTTTGCCAGCCAAACCTGCTGTAGCTACATGCACCGAGACTCCGCTGGAGGATTGGATCTTCTCGCCGGATCATGCGCTTCCCTTGTTGGAAAACCATTTTGGAGTGATTTCTCTGGAAGGATTCGGGCTCGCTGGGCGCACGGCTGCGGCTTCCGCGGCGGGGGCGATTCTGTATTACGTGCGCTCGACCCAGCGCGGCTCGCTCGATCACGTGGACCGTATTGGGTGGTATGAGCGGAAGAACTGCCTGGTGCTGGATGCAGTTACGGTCCGCAACCTCGAGTTGATCGAGCCGCTATTTGCGGGGACCGATGCCGGAGTGACATTATTCCGCTCGATTGATGCGGCGATCACCCCAATGGGCAAGCGGTTGCTGCGGGCATGGCTGCTGCGACCATCGCTGGACTTGAGCGAGATTCAGGACCGGCTCGATGCGGTCGAGTCGGGCGTAAACGACTTGATGGCGCGGGAAGAGCTGAGACGGGCGCTCGATGGAGTCCTCGATCTGGAGCGCCTGCTGAGCCGGGTCACACTGGAGACGGCCAATCCCCGCGACGTGCTGGCGCTGGCGGCTTCTCTCCGAAAAATTCCCGCGGTGAAGACAGCGGTTGGGCGGTTGGCCTCTTCGCGCCTGCACGTGCTGCATACGTCTCTCGATGAGTTGGGCGATCTGCGCGGGCGCATTGAGGCCACGATTGTTCCCGAGCCACCGTTAAGCTTCGCCGACGGGGGCGTGATCTCTCCGGGCGTGGACCGCGATCTCGACGAACTGCGCGAACTTTCCCGCAACAGCAAGCTGGTGCTGACGCAGATCGAGCAGCGCGAGCGTGGACGGACCGGCATCACGTCGTTGAAGGTAAAGTTCAATTCCATCTTCGGCTATTACATTGAAGTGTCAAAGTCGAATCTGCACCTGGTTCCGCAGGATTACGAGCGCAAGCAGACCCTGGTCGGGGCCGAGCGCTTCACCACCCCGGAGTTGAAGGAATACGAGGCGAAGATCCTCGACGCGCAGGAAAAGATTGTCGAGATCGAGCGGCGGCTGTTTACCGAGTTGCGCACTGCGATTGCAGGCGAGGCCAAGCGCATCCGGCAAACCGCGCTGGCGCTGGCGGAAGTGGATGTGCTGGCCGCGCTGGCGCACATTGCGGCCTTGCGCAATTATTGCCGGCCCGACTTTGTGGAGGGCGCGGGCGAACTGGAAATCATCGAAGGCCGCCATCCAGTCATCGAGCAGCAGGAGATGGTTGGAGGCAGCGATCGTTTTGTCCCGAACGATCTGTATCTGAACAGCACCACCCACAACATTCTCCTGCTGACCGGACCGAACATGGGCGGCAAGTCGACTTACCTGCGGCAGACGGCGCTGATTGTGATCCTGGCGCAGATGGGATCATTCGTGCCGGCGCGCTCGGCCAAGCTCAGCATCGTGGATCGCGTCTTCACGCGCATTGGAGCCAGCGACAATCTGGCGCGCGGACGCTCAACCTTCATGGTGGAGATGACCGAAACGGCCGCCATTCTTCACACCGCAACCGCCCGGTCCCTCATTCTGCTGGATGAAGTGGGGCGCGGCACGGCCACCTAT
Source organism: Candidatus Sulfotelmatobacter sp. (assembly GCA_035949755.1). Taxonomy (GTDB): domain Bacteria; phylum Acidobacteriota; class Terriglobia; order Terriglobales; family Acidobacteriaceae; genus Sulfotelmatobacter. The sequence goes on along the minus strand of DASYYT010000023.1, from coordinate 14,575 downwards.
GATGGCTTGGCGATTGCATGGGCGGCGGTGGAATATCTGCATGCGCGAGTGCGCGCGAAGACTCTGTTCGCGACCCATTATTTCGAACTCCCCGAACTGGCCGAGCAACTCGAGGGCGTGAAGAACTTCCATGTGTCGGTGAAAGAAACTGGCGGCGGGATTGTTTTCTTGCGGAAAGTCGAGCCCGGCGCGGCCGACCGCAGTTACGGCATTGAAGTCGCAAAACTGGCCGGCCTGCCCAATGAAGTAGTGGAGCGGGCTCGGGAAGTTTTGGCCGAGCACGAGTTTGCCGAGCAGCAGGCGACGGCGCATCTCTCGCCGGGGGCGAGTCCGCCGCCGGCGCAGTTGACCATCTTTACGCCGCTATCGCAGCCAGTGCTGGATAAACTGCGTGAGGTGGATTTAAACCGGCTCACGCCGCTGGAAGCGCTGAACCTGCTCGCAGAGTTGAAAAAAGAAATCTAGTCACTCAGGGCACAGAGGGAGACGGAGGAAGTTCTGGCGCAAGACCCGGGGCAACTGCTAATCATCGGTTTCGACGGGACCGAGATAACCTCCCGTCTCTCTTCCCTGCTGACGCGCCTGCAGCCGGCGGGGGTGATTTTGTTCGCCCGCAACATCAAGACCCCGGAGCAAACCTGGAATCTTTTGCGCGAGTGCCAGAAGTACGTCGAAACTCCTTTATTCACTTGCGTGGACCTGGAAGGCGGAAGCGTCGATCGCTTTCGCGACGCGCTGGGCTTAGCGCCGTCGGCAGCCGACGTTTTTACCACCGGCGATGCCAAGTTGTTCCGCAAGCATGGGCAGATTATTGGAGAGAACTGCCGCGCGCTGGGATTCAACGTGGATTTCGCGCCCGTGCTCGATCTGGCCTTTGCAGCTTCACGAAGCGTGATAGGATCGCGCGCGGTATCGGCGGACCCGAGGGCGACGATTTTATACGCCCGGGAATTTCTGACCGGCTTGGCCTCTGCCAGAGTGTTGGGATGCGGCAAACACTTCCCCGGCCTGGGCGAAGGCAAGCTCGACAGCCATCTCGACTTACCAGTCATTGAGAAATCGATGAACCAGCTTTGGGCCGAGGACCTGCTTCCCTACCGGTCGCTGGCGCGGCAACTTCCCTTCGCGATGATTTCGCACGCGGCGTACCCGCAGGTCACGAAGAATCGCACGCCCGCATCGCTGTCGAAAGTGTGGATCACCGACATTCTGAGAAAACGCATCAGGTACCGCAATCTCATCGCGTCCGACGATCTGGAAATGGGTGGAGTGCTATCGGCGGCGCCGGTTGCGGAGGCGGCGGTTGAGTTTGTGCGCGCCGGCGGAGATCTGTGCCTCGTGTGCCATCGCGAGGACTACATCTTGCAGGCTCAAGAAGCGCTGACCAAAAATGTGGAGCGCGACCGGAAATTTGCTCAGCGGGTTCGCGACTCGCAGCGGCGCGTAAGCACGTTCAAGAAAAAGTGGAAGAATCAGCTGCGCGCCGGAAGGGCCCCCTCAGCGCCCCTGATTGAGAAGTTATCGCGCAGGCTTTGGGAGTTCGGCGAGGAAGTACGGCTTGGACCTTTGAGCCGCCGGGAAGATCGGCGGCGGCGCACATGAATAGGAACGCGATGACCGTCGCCGGGGTGATGAGCGGGACCTCCGCCGATGGAATCAATGTCGCGCTGGTGCGTATTCAGGAGAGCGCCGCCAGTAACGACCGGGAGTCCGTGTGGCCGCTGCGCAAGACCGCTCCCGGGTGCAAAATCACTTTGCTGGGACACCGCGAATACCCATATCCAGCTAAGGTTCGCGCGGCCGTGCTGGCTCTGATGAATGCTTCCCGCACCAGCGTTGCCGATCTGGCGCGGCTCAACTTCCTGCTGGGTGAACTCTATGCCAGGGCCGTACAGGCCACTGCTCGTCGTTTTCGAGCGAAGCCCGATCTGATCGGATGCCACGGGCAGACTCTTTACCATCAGGGAAACGCCCAGCCCTTTCTTGGAAAACGAATCAGCACCACCTGGCAGACCGGCGAGGCCGCAATTATCGCATCGCGCGTGGGCGCGCCGGTGGTCTCAGACTTCCGGCCCGCGGACATGGCCGCCGGAGGCAAAGGCGCGCCGCTCGTTCCATTCCTCGACTACCTCTGGTTTCGCGATGAGCACGTGGGGCGGATGGTGCAGAATATTGGAGGCATCGCCAATCTCACCGCGATTCGCGCCGCAGCGAAAGCCGATGACGTACTGGCTTTTGATACCGGCCCCGGCAACATGGTGATTGACGCCGTCACGCAGGCTCTCTACCGCCGCGCCTTCGACCGCGACGGCAAGATCGCGGCCTCAGGAAACCCGATCGAACCCGTGCTGAACCAGATTTTGCGCCAGCCGTTTTTTCGCGCGCGCCCTCCGAAGACCGCGGGACGAGAGGAATTCGGGCGCGAGTTTGTGCATGAGTTTTTGCGCAACTGCGGTCGGGCGGAAAGGCCGGATGTGATTGCGACCGCCACCGCCCTGACCGCGCGCTCGATTGCCGACGCGGTCGAGCGTTTCGTCATCTGCAACCGGGGTCGCCAAACCCGTTCCGTTTTCCGCGAAATCGTCCTTTCCGGCGGTGGCGCCAGAAATGCCACGCTGGTGGCGATGCTCGCCGAATCTCTCGTTCCACTCGGCATCGTGGTGCGATTCTCCGACGAATTCGGATTGCCTTCCCAGGCCAAGGAGGCAGTCGCGTTCGCGGTGCTCGCCTATGAGACCTGGCATCGCCGTCCATCGAACGTGCCATCGGCTACGGGCGCAAAACGGGCCGCCATTCTGGGGAAGATCTCATATGCGTAGCCTCCGCGGATTGCTTCTGATCGCGCTTGCTTCGCTTCTTTCCTGCACCGCCAAGCCTGATCCCAACACGCTGGTGATGATCATCGAATCGAGCCCGACCAATCTTGATCCGCGGATTGGCATCGACGGACGCTCCGAAAATATCGACAACCTGATCTTCGACGATCTCCTGACCAAAGGCGATGATCTGAATGTGGCGCCGGGCCTGGCCGAACGCTGGGAAGTTCCCGATCCTCTGACCTATATCTTTCACCTGCATCGGGGCGTGCGCTTTCACGACGGCCGCCCGCTCACCTCTCGCGATGTGAAGTGGACGTTCGACTCCCTGCTGCAGAGCAAAGTTCGCAGCACCAAGGCGGCTAACTACCGGTTTGTCGACCACATCGACGCACCCGACGATTTCACCGTCGTTTTTCACATGAAGGAGCCTGATGCGCCGCTGCTGTGGAATCTGAGCGACGGGGCGATGGGCATCGTTCCCTACGGAAGCCTCGACGAGATTACGCAACATCCCATCGGCTCGGGGCCATTCAAGTTCGTGAGCGCCGAAACCGATCGCGAAGTCGTCCTCGAACGTAACGACGACTATTGGGGAGAGAAGGCAAAACTGCAGCGTGTGCGGTTCGCGGTGGTGCCGGATGAGACGACGGAGGCTCTGGAATTGCGCAAAGGCACGGCCGATGTCACGATCAACTCGCTCACTCCCGACACGCTGGTCACGTTGCAGCGTGATTCCAATATTGAGGTGGACCACCAGCCGGGAACGCGGCTGGCCTATCTGGCCTTCAATCTGCGCGATCCAATCTTGAAAGATGTTCGCGTGCGCCAAGCGCTTGCCTATGCCCTCGATTGCAAGCCGATGATCGAGTACCTCTGGCGCGGGTTGGCCGAGCCGGCGCGCAGCATCCTCCCGGTTCAGAGTTGGGCGTACAACGGCGACGTGCGCGTTTATCCGCACGACCCGCAGAAGGCCAACGAGTTGCTCGATGCAGCCGGCTATCCGGAGGTGGACGGGGTGCGCTTTCACATCACCATGAAAACTTCCACCGACCCGAACACTCGGTTAATGGTCGCGGTGATGCAGCAGCAATTGCACGAGGTGGGAATTGAGCTCGACATCCGCAGCTTCGAGTTCGCCACTTTTTTTTCTGACGTGCAGCACGGCGCGTTTCAGATGTACGGCTTGCGCTGGATCGGCGGCAATGAAGATCCGGATATTTTCGAATATGTCTTTCATTCGTCGAAGTTTCCTCCCAACGGCGCCAACCGCGATTACTATTCCAATCCCAAAGTGGATGCGCTGATCGACCAGGCGCGGCGGGAGGTGGACCAGGCTAAACGGAAAGCGCTCTATGCTGAAGTCCAGAGCATCCTGGCGCAGGATTTGCCATACATCAATCTGTTCTACCTGGATAATGTTCTGGTGCACACGCGCCGCGTGCAGAGTTTGAAGCTGGATCCATCAGGAAATTACGATTTCCTGAGGACTGCAGAACTTTCTTCCTCCACAAACTAACTGTTGGCTTACAAAACCCACACTGGCCGCGTGTTACCATCGAGTTTTGGCCATATTGCATGCGCATTCTCTTCATCGGCGATATTTTTGGCCGGCCCGGACGAACGATTGTCAAAGACCGCCTGCCGGGCATCGTACGCGACCGGAAGATCGATCTGATCATCGCCAACGGCGAGAACTCCGCGGCCGGTTTCGGCATTACTCCAGCGCTCGCAGAAGAATTATTCGAACTCAACATAGACGTGATCACCACCGGAAATCACATCTGGGACAAACGTGAGATTGTCGATTACTTTCACATGGTCGAAGGCAACGGCCACGGTCCGGCCCGGCGCGTTTTGCGGCCGGCAAATTATCCTGCCGACATGCCCGGCTCCGGCGTCTATGAGGGTTTCAAAGGAAAAGTACCGTATGCCGTGATCAACCTGCAGGGGCGTGTGTTCATGGCCTCAAACGACGACCCGTTTCGGGTGGCGGATCAACTACTGAAGAAAATCAAAGCCAAAATCATTCTGGTGGATATGCATGCCGAGGCCACCTCGGAAAAGATTTCTCTCGGCTGGTATCTGGATGGACGGGTGACCGCCGTGGTCGGTACGCATACCCACGTCCCCACCGCGGACGAGCGCGTTTTGCCCAACGGCACTGCCTATATTACCGACGTTGGCATGAGCGGTCCCTACGACGGCGTGATTGGGGTAAAGAAGGAGCTCGTAGTCGGCAAGTTCTTGAATGGAATGCCGGTGCGTTTCGAGCCTGCCACCGGCGATGTGCGGTTATGCGCCGTAATCATTGATTGTGACGATGTCACCGGCAAGGCACAGTCCATCGAGCGCTTGATGTTGTCCTAGTTTTCTCCCCATGCAAGAGGAACCCAATCCGGCGTTCTCTCACTGGTGCGACCGGAGGTACCACGTCCTAATGGCGGTCCCGGCGAGGGGAAAAGCACGCTAAAATCAGGAGCGATGCGGCACTCGTCTCTCATCTTTGCAGTACTGCTGTCGGTTCTCCTTGCCCTGCCCGCGTGGGCCGGCACCGACGGGGCTGCGCCTCCGCTTCCAATTTCCTGCGGCAACGGATTGATTGGCGGAGTGAACTGCATCCCCACTAAGGAAGAACGCAAAGAAGCCCGCCAGGCGTTTAAAGAGGGACTGAAACTGCACAAGTCGCAAAGGCTTGAAGAAGCGCTGGAGCAATTCACCGAGGCATCCCAGCTCGATCCGCGGAACGTGAACTTTCTGACCGCGCGCGAGGTGCTGAAAGCGAAGCTCGTATTCGATCACGTCCAGCGCGGCAACCTGCTGCTGGCGGAAGATGCCCGCTTGCGGGCGGCTGCAGAATTCCGTGCCGCACTCGACCTCGACCCGGATGATCAGTTTGCGCGCGAACGCTATAACGAGGCTACGTTCGAAGGAGCTCCACTGCCGCAGAGCGTCATTGCCCCGCTCGATTCATATGAAATCCATCTTGCACCGGTGGACAACCGGGCGACCTTCCATTTCACGGGCAATGTAAAAGATCTCTTCTCGCAGTTGGCGAGCGCCTATGACATGAAAGTGCAGTTTGACGACTCCGTGCAGTCGCGGCCGGTGGTCTTTAACGTCGACAACGTGGATTTTTTCACGGCGCTCAAGCTGGCTTGCCAGGTCAGCAAGACCATGTGGGCGGCTCTGGACGTGCGTCAGATATTGATCGCCGCTGATACTCCCGAGAACCACCGGCATTTCGATCGCATGCTGCTGCAGACTTTCATTCTGCCGCCGCACGCCACGCCCCAAGAGGCAACCGCCCTGGTTACGACCATGCGCAACATGTTCGACCTGCGTTTTGTCAGCTCGGGGTTGACCGCAAACACGGTGGAAGTACGCGGGCCACAATATGCCGTCGATGCCTGCAGGCAGCTGATGCAGCAACTCAGCAACCAGCTGCCACAAATAGCCCTCGACGTGCGCGTGATTCAGATCAGCCATCAACTCACACGCAACATCGGATTGCATATTCCTGATACGTTCAATCTATATAACATTCCCGTGGCGGCGCTGGCAGGATTAGCCGGACAAAATATTCAACAGCTGATCAACCAGCTGGTCGGCTCGGGAGGAATTAACCAGCTGGGCTCGACCTCACTGTCGGGATTGCTGGCGCAACTCGGAGGCCAGCAGAATTCCATTTTCAGCCAGCCGTTGGCGACCTTCGGAGGCGGCTTGACCTTCTCGGGATTGAGCCTCGATCAGCTGTCCGCGGCCTTGTCGGTAAACGAATCCTGGGTGCGCAGTCTTGACGATTTGTCGATGCGCGCCGGTCAGGGCACCGACGCCACCTTCCACCTCGGAGAACGCTATCCCATCCTCAACGCCAGCTACGCGCCCATCTACAACTCGCCGCAGATTTCCCAGGTGCTGGGAAACCAGAGCTACATCGCGCCCTTTCCATCCGTGAGTTATGAAGACCTGGGCTTGCAAGTAAAGATTAAGCCGACAGTTCACGGCGACGGATCGGTCAGCCTGCAACTGGAGCTGCAAGTGCGCTCGCTAACTGGACAGTCGAACAATGGAGTACCGGTGATTTCCAACCGCGAATACAAAGGCAGCATCAATCTGAAAGACGGTGAGCCGGCCTTTGTGGCGGGTCAGATTTCGCACAATGACGTGCGTTCCATGAGCGGGATCCCTGGTTTGGGCTTCATCCCAGGCCTGAACATGGCGATGGTCAACAACACAAAAACCGAAGACGACGATGAGCTGATGATCTCCATTACGCCCCACGTGGTCTCGAACTTCGAGCGGGCGACTCCGGAAATCTGGGTTAGTCAAAATTAGCTTATCTCCAACCTTGAGCTTCCGCCTGAACTCTAAAGTCTTCTGGATTGTTTACTACAAGAAAGGAAACTCCTCCGCAGAGAGGGAGGAGTTTCGCTTTTCCGATAGCCGGGAGCCGGATCCGTTACTCTTTCGCGGCGAACTCGACCAGACCTTTGTAGACATCGAGGAGGTGGGCATCGAAACTGCCGACCCTGCGCCCGTTGATAAACAGCGTCGGGGTGCCGGTGACGTCCACGGATTTGCCCAGCGCGATCGAAGCATCCACGCGCGCTTTGGTTTCGGGCTTGGCGGCACAGGCCGCGATGTCGGAACCCTTCAGTCCTACACTGTCAGCGATCGCGGTCAGCTTCTCGTCAGCGTTTTCGGCGGTAATCTCCGGCTGGGTTTCGTAATCCTTGGAGAGGAATTTCCAGAAGGCATCGTTCGAAGCCCGGCCGACGCAGTCGGCGTATTCGGCTCCTTTGAAGGCCCAATTGTGCATCTCCAGCGGGAAGTTCTGGAACACGAAGCGGGCATTGGGCTCCGCGGCTACCAGAGCTTCGATGGTGGGCTGCGCCGCCTTGCATGCGGGGCACTGCAGATCGCCGAACTCGACGATCATCACGGGTGCATCTTTGGGGCCGCGCCCGGGGCCGGTCACGCCCTTGTCGAGGATGTTCTTCACGGGATCGAAAGGCCGCGCTCCGAAGGGAATGATCTCACCGACCAGCGCATGCTCGCCATCCGACGATACATAAAAGCGGGTCAGTTGCTGGCCTTGCGGGCTGGCGAGCACGACCGTCACCTCGGACAATCCCGGAATAATCGAGGGCTTAATACTGTTAATTTTCCATGTCAAATCCTTCTCATAGCCGAACTGCTGCTGCAGGAAGGAATCAACCGTGGAATCCGACGGGAGGTTCGCCGTGGCATGGGTTCCTAGTTTCTCGGGCGCCTTCCCACCAGCCTTTGTGGTAGTCGGATTGGTCGAAGTGGTTTGAGCGGCCACCGTAAAGGTCAGGAAAAGGATGCAAATCGAGTTCAGGAGACTACGCATTGGGTCCTTTCGCATTTAGATTCGGAAACTTTCGGAAAGTGGTGCTTCTCGCCGGCTACTAGAATACGTCAACCGGGATTATTTCAAATGTCGCTCTTGGCTGCGATGGGAAAGCGCCGCCCATACCCAAAGGCCTTGGGAGAAATCTTGAGTCCCGGCGCGGCCTGTTGGCGCTTGTACTCGGAGCGATCCACCATGCGGATCACGCGCCGCACCAGGTCTATATCGAGGCCGCGCTCGGCCGCAATCTGCGCCGCAGGGTGGGAATCCTCCACATAATCTTCCAGCACCACATCCAGAATTTCGTAGGGCGGCAGCGAGTCGCTGTCTTTCTGATTGGGACGCAACTCGGCCGATGGCGGCTTTTCCAGCGTATCCTTCGGGATGACCGGTCGCTGCGAATTCACATAATGGGCCAGCCGGTAGACCAGCGTCTTGGGCACGTCGGAGATCACCGCCAGTCCTCCAACCATATCTCCATACAAAGTGCAGTAGCCTACCCCGAGTTCGCTCTTGTTGCCGGTAGAGAGCACGATCGCGCCAAATTTGTTCGACAGCGCCATCAGCATCGTGCCACGGGCGCGGGATTGAATGTTTTCTTCGGTCACATCTTCCGGGCACCCGGCAAAAACGGGCTGCAAGGTATGGCGATAGGCTTCGTAGGCAGGAACGATCGAGAGCAACTCGAAACGGATTCCGAGATTCTGGGCGAGGGCGCGGGCGTCGTCAATCGAGCCTTGCGACGAATAAGGCCCGGGCATGCCGACGCCGATCACGTTTCCCGGCCCAATCGCATCGGCGGCGATCACGGCGGTGAGCGCCGAGTCGATGCCTCCGCTCAACCCGATGATCGCCTTCTGGAATCCGCACTTCTGCATGTAATCGCGCGTGCCCAGAACCAGCGCAGCGTAGGCGCTGGCTTCGTCTCCGGCAAGCTGCTCGTGCATTTCCCCGGTCAAAGTTGTGGAATCGAAATAGATAAGATCTTCTTCAAACGAGCGCCCTTGCGCGATGACCTTGCCTTCGCGGTCCAGCACCAGGCTGGAGCCGTCGAACACCAGGCTGTCGTTGCCCCCGACCTGATTGACCAGCGCGACCGGGACTTTGTGCTGGCGGGCAATGCTGGCCAGCATCTCGCGGCGAAACTCGCGTTTGCCGATCCAGAAGGGCGAGGCCGAAATGTTGAGCACGAAATTTCCGCCCGCCTGGATCAGCGACTCCACCGGATCCACCGTATACAGCCGCTTCACCCAGAACTGCTTGTCGTTCCATGCGTCTTCGCAGATGGTCAGGGCCATGCGGTTGCCGCAGAAGGAAAACAGCTCCTGACTTTTCGCGGGAGCGAAGTTGCGCATCTCGTCAAAAACGTCGTAGGTCGGCAACAACATCTTGGACTGGATGAAGGCGACCTTGCCCTCCATCAGCAGCGCAGCCGAGTTCAGGACCGACTTGCCGGCGTCGGACTGCGCGGGAGTGACCAGCCCACAGATCACCGCAATCCCCGCAGTCTCTTTCGCGATGCGTTCGACCGACTCGCGGTTGTGCATCACGAATGACGAGCGTTCTACCAGATCGCGAGGCGGGTATCCGCAAACCGACAATTCAGGGAAAAGAATCAATCCCGCGCCCGCCCCCTGGGCGCGCCGGGAAAAGTCGATGATCTTGGCGGCATTGCCGGAGAAATCTCCTACTGTCGGATTGATCTGGCCCAGCGCGATCTTCACGATTCAAGTGTAAAGCCCATTCAGCGAGAATGCATCCGCACCGTTGCAGCTTCTGACACCGTGTGTTCCGGCGCACGTTAGAACTGGCGCGACCCTGCTACAATAACGATTTTGCAAGTGAACTGGAGGCGTTGTCATGTTCCTTCGCATGTCCGTTTGCGCGAAGCACGCAATTTTCCTTGTCCTCTTCCTAACTCCGAGCCTGCTGCCATCTTCCGCGGGTGCGCAGTCCGCCGGCAAAAAACGTCCGTGGATGAATCCCAGCCTTTCGCCGGACGAGCGCGCGTCCATGGTCGTTCAAGCGATGACCCTGGATGAGAAGATTTCCCTGCTTCATGGCACCGGCATGGCGGGCCTCAGCCCCATCAGCCCGCTGGCCATTCACTCCAATGGGGGCGCCGGATACGTGGTGGGCATTCCGCGCCTGGGCATCCCCGCGATTCAGATGTCAGATGCGGCTTATGGCGTGCGCATGAGCGGCGAGAACGGCCGCTACTCTACCGCGTTGCCCTCGTGCATCGCGGGCGCAGCCACATGGGATCTGCACGGCGGCTATGAATATGGAGCCCTCATTGGCCGCGAGTTGCGCGCGCAAGGCTACAACATGTCTCTCGGTGGCGGCGTGAACCTTACCCGCGAACCCCGCGACGGCCGGACTTTTGAATACATGGGCGAGGACCCGGTCCTGGCTGGAAACATGGTGGCTTCAGTGATCAAAGGCGAGCAGGCGCAGCACGTCATCGGCGACATCAAGCATTACGCCTTGAACGATCAGGAGAGCGGGCGCAATGCCGTTAACGTCAACATCGATGAGCGCGCGGCCCGGGAGAGCGATCTGCTGGCATTTGAGATCGGCATCGAAAATTCCGGCGTGGCCGCAGTCATGTGCTCGTATAACCGCCTCCATGGAGACTATGCCTGCGAAAACGAGTACCTGCTCAACGATGTGCTGAAGAAAGATTGGCAGTTCAAAGGATTCGTCATCTCCGATTGGGGCGCGACGCATAGCACGGCCAAGGCCTCCCCCGCGGGCCTGGATCACGAAGAGCCCGGCTGGATTTTCTACGGAGATGAGCTGAAAAAAGATGTGCAGGCGGGCACCGTCCCCCAGGCGCAACTCGATGATCACGTGCATCGCATTTTGCGTGCGATGTTCGCCACAGGGGTGGTTGACGATCCTCCACAAAAGAGTGTGGTCGATGTGGAACGCGGCTTTGAAGTCGCCCAGGAACTTTCCGAGCAAAGCATCGTCCTGCTCAAGAACGAAGGCGGACAGCTTCCGCTGGACGCTTCCAAACTCCACAATATCGCCGTGATCGGGCCGCATGCTGACGTCGGAATGATTTCCGGCGGCGGCTCCGCCCAGGTTGATCCTCCCGGAGGAAACGCAATCCTGCCGCCGGGCAAAGGCCAGACGCGCTGGCTCGAACCGGTTTGGTTTCCAACTTCTCCGCTCAAATCCATCCAGGCAAAGGCAGCCGGCGCCAAGGTCCAATTCGATTCCGGCGCCGATCCCGCTGCCGCCGCCGCTCTAGCCAAGACCGCCGACGTCGCCATCATCTTCGCCTGCCAATGGGAGAGCGAGGATATGGACCTGCCCAGCCTCTCGCTTCCCGAGCATCAGGATGAACTGATTGCGCAGGTTGCAGCCGCCAATCCGCACACTGTTGTCGTCGTGGAGTCTGGTGGTCCGGTTACGATGCCGTGGGTGGCACAGGTCAGCGCAATTCTCGAAGCCTGGTATGCCGGCAGCAAAGGATCGGACGCGGTGGCCAACGTGCTCTTCGGAGACTCAAACCCCAGCGCCAAGCTGCCGGTGACTTTCCCGCTCAGCGTTGCCGACTTGCCGCATCCCACGATCGTGAAGCCGCCGAAGCGGTCCGTCCCCGACTCCACGCAGCCGGAACCGTGGAGACAGATTGCCGCCGGATTACCGCCATTTCAGGTCACCTACAACGAAGGAGTAAAGGTCGGCTACAAATGGTACGACGCCGAGAACAAGCCCGTGCTGTTTCCCTTTGGATACGGATTGTCGTACACCACCTACTCGTATTCCAACCTGCGAGTCAGCGCGGGAGAGAGTCCTCGCGTGACGTTCACGGTGACCAACACCGGCAATCGCGCCGGCGCCGAAATCGCGGAAGTCTACGCTTCCCTCCCCGCCGCGGCCTCCGAACCCCCGAAGCGCCTGGTCGGTTGGAGCAAGGTGCAACTGAAACCGGGAGAAAGCCAGGAAGTCACGGTTGACGTGAACCGAAAATACCTCTCCATCTTCGACGTGAAACAGAACGTCTGGCAGCTCCTGCCGGGAGAGTACAACTTCATGGCTGGCGGATCGTCGCAGAGCCTGCCGTTGAAACAGTCGGTGAGCCTGAATTAAAACAAAAAGTAATCTCGTCAAATCTCTCTCGCCGCAACCTGGATTTCGGGAATGACTGTATCTACGTCTGCATCCGTCGTGCGGTGGTTGACGATGCAAGCTCTCAGGCAAAAGTTTCCGCGTAAGGAAGCATTCGAGAGATAAACCCGACCCCGGGCGACCACGTGCTTCAAAATGGTGGCATTGAAATCGTTGATCGCGTTCTCCGCCAGCGCCCCGCTTCCGCGATGCCGGAAGCAGACTGCGCTCAACTCCACAGGGGCTAGCAACTCCAGATCAGGCTGGTTGCAGATCGCATCGGCCAACCGCCGCGCCTGGGCTAGATCTTTTGCGATGGATTCCCGAAATGCCGCGAATCCGTGATACCGCAGAGACAGCCACAACTTGAGGGCGCGGAACCTGCGCGACAGCTCCAGTGACTCTTCGAAGAACGCAAAGCCTTCCACCGGATCGGCGCTCAGCGAACGCGCGTAGTCGCCGCTGTGCGCGAAGGCGCGCTGGGCGGCTTCAGCCGAGCGATACAGCAGGCAACCGCAGTCGAGCGGTTGATAGAGCCACTTGTGCGGATCGAGCGAGATCGAATCGGCCAGTTCGAGCCCAGCAAATTTCTGTCGGATGGCAATGGCGGCCAGCGCTCCATACGCGCCGTCCACGTGAAACCAGGCATCGTGCCGGTGCGCGATCTCGGCAATTTCGCGCAAGGGATCAATGGCTCCGGTATTGACCGTGCCGGCAGAGGCCACGACCGCCACAGGAAATTTGCCCAATGCTTTGTCGTGCACGATCTGGCGCTCGAGGTCACCCGGAATCAGGCGAAACTCGGCATCTGTAGGAACCAGCCGCAGGTTGTCGCGCCCGATTCCCAGCAACGCGACGCTCTTCGGAATCGACATGTGGATCTGGTCCGACGCGTAGACCACTCCGGCTGCATTCATTCCTCGTTCGTTCGCAGGCGCTTTGGCCTCACGGGCCATCGCCAAAGCCATCAGGTTCGCGGAAGAACCGCCTCCCGTAAGATGTCCTCGAAACTCTGAGCAGCCGATTGCCTGCGCGAGCCAGCCCACGACAGTTCGCTCGATGATGACCGCCGCAGGTCCCGACCGCCAAGCGGTGACGTTCTGATTCAGCACGCTGGCCAGCAGATCCGCCGTGGCAGCAACGGGCTCGCCCGATCCCAGCACATAGCCGAAGAAGCGCCCGTTCTGCGCGCGCGATAGCCGCATCACTTCGGGCAAGGTGTCGAAGGCCTGTTCCGCCATACCCTGCTCGGGCAGCGGAGTTTGAAACAGCCGCAGCGTCTCCGCGCCGCCGGTTGCCGGCGAGATCGCCTGGGTATCGAGCCTTTGCAGATACTCTGCGGATAACTCCGTCACGCGCTCAGCCAAGCGAAGAAATTGCGCAGGAGAAATCTCAATGGGGTTCATAAACGGGCTAATCGCCGCCGGCCGGAAACACGGTGTGCCTGGGCTGAGGCAAGGGCGCCGAGCCCATTCGATCCTGCCACAGCACGCGATTCAACTCCGTTGCGCCTGCAGCATCGGGACGCGAAAAGTCCATCTTGGACGAGAGGTTTGCGCCCGGAGCGTCTTTCCGGTTCCTTTCGTAAATCAATCCATTTTTCAGATTCCGGTAGTCGGCTTTGTACGGCGGCTGATCTCCCGGCCCCGAAAACATTCCACTCATCACCGGCGCATAGGCGTCGAACAGATTCATAGGCGGCAAAGCGAGCAAAGTTTCCATGGTATGAACCACGTTCACGGTGGTGTAGAAGCGATGCTCGAGGTTGGGCAGCGCGGACGATCCCGGCGAGTACTTGCTGATGACGAAGGCAATTGAACGATGGGCGTCCACATGATCGGCGCCATCCTGCGCGTCGTCTTCGAGCACGAAGATCGCGGTGTCATCCCAGTACGGACTATGGCTGACAGCATCCACCACGCGCCCCAGCGCGAGATCATTATCTGCAATATTGGCCGCCGGCCGAGGGTGATCGGGACGCGTGCCGCCGGTGTGGTCATCGGGCAAATACAGCAGCACGAACGACGGCATTTCGAACTCCGGCCCCTCCTTCGCCTGGCGCGCGCGCACAAACGCGCCGAACTCGTTGAGGAATTCATCGGCCCGCAGCTGGTCGGGATAGTCGGTATTGAAATCCGGAAAGAGCGGATCGAAGTGGTCGCGCAGCACAGCCTTCGTGGGCTTCACGCCGCTGAATAGCGGCACGGCCCACGGCCACGGACTCGGCCCGCCAGGCGGATCGCCCACGTTCGGAGGTAGC
>DASYYT010000022.1:0-31793 GCA_035949755.1 Candidatus Sulfotelmatobacter sp. | reverse complement strand
CGATTACGGGTGTGTGCACCCCGGCATGCCTCTTGGCCGCAAGCATCCCCGTCGAAGCCGTGACGCCCCCAACTTTGTGGGTGTGGCCGTTCAAAGACCTACTTCCAATCTAGGGTTGGCTGGAAAGGAAGTCAATCTGTTAGATGACAAGCAGGTTCCGGCGGGTTCGGAGTCGCAGGCCCTGTCCGTGAAACTCCTACTCGATTTTCTGCAAGGTATTGAATCATAGGTACTTATCGCGGTGGCCGGCGGCTGACGTTGAATAATGGGCCACGGCTTAGATTCAACTTTGTCTTGCCGCTGGGCAGCGACCAGAGGTTCTAGGCCACTTCCGACACGGTTGGGGTTGGGGGAGCGGCGGCCGATTTGCGCATGCGGATTTCCGCCCCGTTCCGTTCGAACGAGACTTCGTCCATCACCTGATTGATGAGATAGATTCCGCGGCCGTGGGTAGAGTGCAGATTTTCGGCGGCGAGGGGATCAGGCACGGCGCTGGGGACGAATCCCTCTCCCGGATCGCGTACCACGATCACCACGTCGGAAGATTCGGTGCAGGCCACGCAGCACTCGACTTTCTTGCTGGGATCGTTATTGCAGCCGTGCACGATGGCGTTGGCCAGGGCCTCGCGGAGGGCGAGCTCAACCTTGAATTCATTCCCTTCCACCGATTTCATCTCGCGCGCGATCTGCATGACTCCGTCCACGACTCCGGAGATTGCCTCGAGATTGGCGGGGATGGTCACGTCCAGCTTGCAGACGGAACAGGCGGGCAGCAGCCCGCTCAGCCGCTGCACGTGGCCTAGGGCATTTTGCAATTCGATAATGGTGCGGTCGCGCTCAGCCTCGGCGCGATCGCGCTCCTCAAGGGCGGCACGCAAGTCGATCAGATTCTTTCGCAATTCAAACTGCGCCTGAACCTGCCGGCTCAAGGCCAGCAGCGCCGATTCCTGACCGGGGGTGAGCTGGCGCGGAACCATGTCGACGACACACAAGGTGCCCAGCGGATGCCCGTCGGAGCTGCTAAACGGCGCGCCGGCATAGAAGCGAATCTTAGGATCGGACACAACAAACGGATTGGAACTGAACCTGGGATCCTTGCTCGCGTCGGGCACCACGAAAAGATATGGCTGCTGGATGGCCTTGGCGCAGAAGGAAATCTCACGCGGCGTTTCATTCACGCTCACGCCAACTTTTGATTTGAACCACTGGCGCTCGGAGTCAATCAGAGAGATCAGCGCGACCGGGGTTTCGCAAATGTGGGAGGCCAGAATGGTGAGGTCGTCGAAGGCCTTTTCCGGGTCCGTGTCCAGGATTTTGTACTTGCGCAGCGCCTGCAGACGAGCTTGCTCGTTGAATTCCATCATGGGCCTCCGCAACCGGTTTTGAAACGCAGTTAGTGTAACGCTGTCGACCGGGGAAGAGCTCAGGGATTTTGCGCACGCGGGACGAAAGACTTCAGCGGGAAACCTTAGGATTTTGGGGCGCTGAACTGCTGATTATCTTGCATCTTGCGCCTGTTTCCGGCATCAATACAGCGATGCGGAAGTGTTTGGCCGCTTTCGAGTTGACTCGCGATGATTTCAGACGTCCAAACACAGTCTATGCGACAATCTTCGAACTGCTGTTGCCGGGAGCATAGCCTGTGAAGGCGAACTGCCTGCCGTTCTCGCAAATCCCGCATACCACGCGCCTTTTCACCGACTTCCTGTCGTGCTCCCCCAACCTTCGGGCGTTTTATCCGCGCTCGCCGGTCTTTGGCGAGTGGATGAAAGAAGAAGCCACGAAGATTTCTTACGATGCGGCTCGCCGCGCGCGTGTCACGGCAATTCTCGAACGCCAGAACAAATCGTGGAACGCCTCCCCCAAGACGCTGGCGAATCTGGAACGACTGCGCAAGGGTGCAGCTGCGGTGGTTACCGGACAGCAGGTAGGACTGTTTGGCGGGCCGATGTTCGCCACGTACAAGGCGCTGACCGCGGTGAAATTGGCGGAGGAGGCCAGTGCAGCCGGGGTCGATGCGGTACCGATTTTCTGGCTGGCGACTTACGACCACGATCTTGCAGAAGTCAATCACGTTTCGATTCCCGGGCCAGACGGCACATTGCAAACATTGACCACTTCGAGCCACGGCGTTGCGGCAGCGCCTGTCGGTACGGTGCATTTTGGCGAAGAGATTTCTCCTCTGGTGGAGCAGGCTGCGCAGTTGCTGGGCGACTCGGAGGCAACACAGTTCTTGCGGGAAACATACCGCCCCGGCGCGACGCTGGGTACGGCGTTTGCCCGGTTGTATACGCGCATTTTTGCCGAGTGGGGCGTGATCGTGCTGGACGCCTCGGATGGCGAATTCGCGCGCGTGGCAGAGCCCATCTATCGAGCGGCGATTGAGCGCTCGCAGGAACTCGATGCCGCGCTGTTGAAACGCGGGGAGAAACTGGAGGCCGAGGGGTATCACCAGCAGGTGAAAGTGACCGAGACCTCGGTGCTGCTGTTTACAATGCGGGACGGCGCGCGGGTCCCGATTCATCGCCATGGAAACGGTGCAGCGCATTTCATTGTTGATGGTGAGTCGCGGGGAGAGAAGCTGTCGCAAGCCGAGCTGCTGGCCCAGATCGGTGCCAATCCGGGCCCATTCAGTCCTAACGTGTTGCTGCGGCCGATCGTGCAGGACTATCTGCTGCCGACGCTGGTCTACACGGGCGGGGCGGCAGAGACCGCGTATTTCGCACAGGCGGGAGCCGTTTACGAGGCGCTGCTGGGGCGGGTGACTCCGATCGTACCGCGCTTTTCGGCAACTATCGTCGAACCGAAGATGCAACGGTTGCTGGAGCGCCATGGCATCGCCATTACAGATGTGTTCGGCGGTCCGGATGAATTGCGGCGCGAGATCGCCGCTCGAAGCCTGCCTGCTGATTTGCAGGATTCGTTCCAAGCCGCGACGAAATCGTTTGACGCGAACTTCTCTACGCTGAAGGAAAAGCTGGAGAAGCTGGACCGCACTCTGGTGGATGCAGCGGAGACCGCGCGTTCAAAGATGGAGCATCAGCTGGAAAAGCTGCACTCGCAGGCGGCGCGTGCGGCTGCGCTCAAAGGCGAACTGGTGACGCGCCACGCCGACATTCTCAGCCAGGCGCTGTATCCGGAGAAAGGACTACAGGAGCGCTCTATCGGCGGCGTTTACTTTCTTGCGCGGTATGGCGGCGAACTGCTGGAGCAGCTTTACCAGACGGTCCACTCCGACTGTCACGACCACCAGATTCTCGAACTGTAAGTCAGAAGTAAGAATGAAGAAGTAACACCAAAGTCCACTTTTTAACCTCTAACTTCCGATTTCTCCATTCTGCATTTCTTTGCCTCTACTTGCTCTCGCTGGTCGCGAGATAGGTTCCCAGGCCGATTATGATGGCACCCGTTACGGTTCGTTGCCGGCGGCGGAAGGTGCCCGAGGAGCGAATCTTTTCCCCCAGCGGACCGGCCAGAATGATCACGATCAGGTCAGCGGTGGTGTTCATCGCGACCGAGATCGTTCCGAGGGTCACGAACTGCAGAAAGACATGGCCGCTCGGGCGGTTCACGAATTGCGGAATGAAGGAGAGAAAAAAGAGGGCGGTCTTCGGATTGAAGACTTCTGTGGCAACGCCCTGCCAGAGGGGGTTGCGGGCGGGCTTGAAGTTTTGCGGGAGCGATTCTGCCTTGTCTTGCCGGGCGCCGAGGATCATGCGGACGCCGAGGAATCCGAGGTAGGCGGCGCCGACGTATTTGACTGTGGCAAAGGCAACCGCAGATTTCGCCAGAATGATGGAAACGCCGAGCGCGGCGGCGAGGACGTGCACCATGCCGCCGAGGAAGGTGCCCAGGGCGGAGAGAACGCCTTCGCGCTTGCCTCCGGCCAGAGAGCGGGCGAGAACATATAACATGCCGGGGCCGGGCGCGACGGCCAACAACAGGGCCGCGGTCAGAAAAAGCAAGAAGCGGGTGGAATCGAACATGTTTTCATCCCCAGTGCTTATTGGTTCAGCCAGATTTCGAGTTGGTCGAGCGATTCTACACGGGGAAAGTCGCGGCCGCGATACGTGCCAGCCACATCGAAAACGACAGCTTGCATTCCCGCATTGCGTGCGCCCAGATAGTCGACCGAATATACATCTCCGACATATAAACTGTCGGCCGGATCAGCCTTCATTTCGCGCAAGGCCGCGGCGAAGATGGCGGGATGCGGCTTCTCGTGGCCTTCATTGCCGGAGTCGGTGATGCTGGCAAAGCAGTCGCAGATGCCGCAACGGCGAAGGACTGCGTCAATCCTGCCGTCCGAATTGGAGATGACAGCGATGCCATATTGCTGCTTGATGCGGTCCAGGGCCTCGCGCGTGCCAGGCAGGATCTGGTCCCAATTGGCGGAGTTCTGGGTGTTCGGGACGAGCGCGTCACGGATGCCATCGTCCACGGTGTTGCACTGCTCCAACAGATAAGTGTGAAAGGTCCACCAGAAGCCGTGATCGACTTTGCCGCTGGTCAGGCCTTGATCGAATTCCTGCTTGGTGCGGCGCTCGAGCGCCTGCCAGGCCTTGAGTGAAGGGTGCTTCTCCGAGGGCATTGGGGCCAATATACGGGCGCGGTTGGGAAAGAGCAGTGTGTTGCCGACGTCGAAAAAAATGAAGCGGCGCTTGGCCATCTCCTCCATATTACCAACACTGGGATCGGATCTCGGACCTCGGACTTCAGACCTCGGACTCCAGGCTTAGAGCCTCCAACCTCGCTTGTGCGAACGGAAGATTGTCGACCCGACAGAATGGGAACCCGCGCAAGCGGTGAGGTCTGAAGTCTGAAGTCCGAGGTCCGAGGTCTGAAGTCCGGCCCGTAGATTTCCCGCGAATTTGGAAGAAAAAGAATGTAAGATTCCAATTTTGCCGCCTGACGGGGGCGGATAACTCTAACGACGGGGCGGATTGTGACACTGATTTCGGGCTGGGGCGGTTCCACACGAGCGGTGATTGCCGTTTATGCGGCGGCGCGCGCGTCGGCTGCGGTGGTCATTGGCCTTGCGACGGCGGTTTTTTATCGCGGCACGCGGCAGGATGTATACAACATTCTGTGGGCCGTCGTGTTCGGCTTTGCGACATTAAACATTCTGAGCCTGACGGCGCGGCGCATGGAGCCGGCCAAACGCGGACTTACTTTTGGGGAAGTGATGGCCGTGGGAGTGGTGGTCGTGTCGGTGTTTTTGCTGAGCTGGGAAATGCTGAGCTTGATGCATATTTTTCCGATCCATCTCAAACGCTGAAGCAGGGCCAGTTTCTGGACCTCCGACCTCAGGCTTCCTCGGACCTCGGACTTCAGGCTGAAGAACGCCAATCACTGCCCACCGAAACGCGCTGACCCCTGACCCCGGTTTTGCGGTATGATTCGCTCAAATGGCGAAGAATCCTCCTAGCTTTGAAGTGACTTGCCCGTGCTGCAGTGCGGTTTTGAAAATCGACTTGGAAACGCGAGCGGTCATCGCGCACACTGCGGCGGTGAAGCCGAAGATGTTCAACGACATGGAATCTGCGGCCAAGGCGATGCGCGAGCAGGATAGCCGGCGCGAATCTATTTTCCAGCAGTCCGTAGAGGCGCAGAAGCACGCGTCGGATTTGCTCGAGAAAAAGTTCCAGGAGGCGCTGAAGAAAGCGAAAGAGACTCCGGATACGGGCAAGCCGATCCGCGACTTCGATCTCGACTGACCGGGCATGGGTGAGAGAGTGGGGCATCCGCTGCTGCTGGGGCACCGCGGGGCGCGGGCTGTCCGGTCCATTCCAGAAAATACGATTGCATCGTTCGACCGCGGTCTGGCCGACGGCTGTGACGGCTTCGAATTCGACGTGCGCCTCGCGGCGGACGGCGCCGCGGTTGTGTGTCACGATGCGCGATTCGGGCACGTGGAGATCGCGCAGACAAGGGCGTGGGATTTGGCGGGATTGGCGGGCCTGGAGGAGATTTTGGCACGGTACGCTGAGCGGGCATTTCTCGATATCGAGTTGAAGGTTTCGGGATTGGAGAGAATCGTCGCCCGCCTGTTGCGACAGCATCAGCCACAGCGGGGTTTCGTGGTGTCCTCGTTTTTGCCGGAAGTAATCGAGGCAGTCCGGGCCGAGGATGCGGCGATGCCGTTGGGATTGATCTGCGAGACGCGAGCAGAGTTGGCGCGCTGGGATCAACTGCCGGTTGAGTACGTGATGCCGCAGGAAAAATTGGCCACTGAGGCGTTGATTCGACAATTAAGAGCGGCGGGGAAGAGAGTTGTGGTGTGGACCGTGAACGACGCGGCCGAGATGCGCCATTTTGCAAGGGCCGGAGTGGACGGGATTATTTCGGACGATACGGCTCTCCTGTGCCGGACGCTGGCGCCGTGAAGCTTATGGCGCGGCAGCGGCTGACTCAGTTCCTCCCGCAAGCGCGGCCTTCGCCTCCTTGATGCCGGCCTGTATGATGCCGTCCCAATCGAGGCGCGGAATGGGGATTTGGCGGCAGCTTCGTAGAGGGCCAGCGCGTCTAGGCTTCAAGGGGCCGGTGGGCACTGAGCGGCGGCGAGACGTCCCTGCGACAGCGGGTCGGGACGCTGGCGTTACGGGCGACAGTGCTATCATCGGCTGGGGGATGGCGGTTAGTCGGCAGCGGCTTCTAGCGCGGAGAGATTGCGGGAGGGCCGGTGGAGGAAGGCGGCGCGTTCGGTTTCAAACGCTTCCAGATTGGCTCCGAGATCCTGCTCGCTCCAGCCCATGACGGCGCCAATGCGGAGCGCGGCTTCGCGGCTGCAAGATTCGGACCAGCAGGCTCCGAAGGCAACGGGGACACGGCGCAACAGAGCGTCGGCCAGCGTAGTGGCGTACTCCTTGCGGTAGGCTTCGACGACTTCGGCGACGATGTGAGAAGTGTGGGGACAGATCGGGGCGCGCAGTTCGACGCTGACCAGGGCCATCCGAGCGATATCCATGGCACGATGGCCGTGCCATTCCATAAGGCCGCGCGCAGTCTCTTCGCTGACCGATCCAGCTTGCGCGATTTCGAGCACTTCCTGAGTAATCATGGGATCGAGGGCACTTCCCGGGCCAACTGTAACGCCTTTTGGCTCCAGCGCCGCGATGCCGATCTTGCGGGCACATTCGCGGGCCAGGGATGCGGCGGTGGTCAGCTTTCCCCCGATCACAGAAATCAGCCTCGCGGCGCCGTCGTCGGTGTGATCGTGCAAAAAATGACGGCGCGTCACTGCGGATGGCTTGCCGCCGGTGTTGGGCAAGGGACGAACTCCGGCAAAGGCGTATTTGATTTCGTGCGCCGAGAGCTTTGCCTTGGGAAATAGGTGGGCGACGGTGCGCAGCAGGTATTCAATCTCGTCGGTGGACGGCGCGGTTTTTGCCGGATCGCTGTTGTCGGGGACTTCCGTTGTCCCAACCAGCACCTGTTCGTTCCAAGGAATGACGAACACGGGACGGCCATCCGGCGCTTCGGTGTAGAGCGCAGTGCTGGGAGCACCTGAAAATCTGGGAAGAACAATGTGCGATCCGCGCAGTCCGCCGAGCAGCGGTTTGCCAGTGCGGACGGTGGAGCGCTGGCAGATGCGGTCGACCCACGGGCCAGCACAGTTGAAGATCCATCCGGCGTCCACGCGCTGGTCTTTGCCGGTGATGCGGTCGCGCAGCAGAACGCCGCGAGCGCGGCCCTGGGCGATGTCGACCGCGAGGACTTCACAGTGATTGCGAATCACGGCGCCGGCATCGGCCGCTTCGGTCATCCATTCGGCAACCAGGCGCTCGGGGAATTCGCACTGCGCGTCCTCGTAGCTGAACATGTTCCATTGCCGGCCGGAGTCAAGAGCCCGCTCGACGCGAGCTAGTTCCATCTCGCCGGGGGGCGGCGATTTTTTTCTGGCGACGCGCTGATAGAGCCACAATCCGGCCCGCACCTTCAACGCGCTGCGCCGGCTGTTCTCGTTGAGCAAAAAAAGAAAGTGGAGGGGATGCACCAGGTGAGAGCGTTCGCGCAGAAGTCGTTCGCGCTCGCGCACCGATTCGCGGACCAAGCCAATCTCCCCGTGCTCCAGGTAACGCAGGCCGCCATGGATGATGCGGGTGGAACGGCTGGTCACGCCGGAGGCGAAATCGTTCTGCTCGACCAGAAGAGTCCGCTTCCCCGCGCGGGCACACTCGCGCGCGACGGCGACGCCGTTGATCCCGCCACCGATGACCACGACGTGGAAGTGTTGAGCTTCCAACGACGGCCGAGGTTTGACTGCTAAAGCCATGAAATCACGATAGTTTAGCGTCGAAGGCAGGACCTTGGAGTTGCCCGGACCTTCTGCTGCCACGCCCCATTATCCTGATTGTCCGCCTTCATGAGAAAGAGATAAAGGTCACGATAGTCCACGCGGAAATAAGCCAGTTGCAGACAATCGGTCTAAAGAGCAAGGATACCGAAAGTAACCAGGGGAAGTGGGCAGTGATTAGTGGCCAGTGGGGCTGAGTGGCCGGACTGATACTGATCGCCGGCCACTATACTCTGATCATTTCCTATTCGCCTACGCGGCAGGGCGGACCGACTGGGGATGATCTTCCGCGAAGAGTTTGATCATTTCGCGGTTGAAGGCGGGGATGTCGTCGGGCTTGCGACTGGTCACGAAGCGGCCGTCATGCACGACTTCTTTGTCTACCCAATTCGCTCCGGCGTTTTTCAGATCCGTTTTCACCGACGGCCACGATGTCATGGTATGGCCGCGAACAGCGTCGGCTTCGATCAGAGTCCAAGGGCCGTGGCAGATGGCGGCGATGGGTTTGTTAGAGTCGACGAAATGTTTGACGAAGGCGACTGCATCGGGTTGCATGCGCAGGTGATCGGGATTCATTACGCCGCCGGGCAGCAACAGCGCGTGATAATCCTGGGCTTTAGCCGCTTTCAGCGGGACATCAACTGGAACTTCATTTCCCCACTCTTTGTGATTCCATCCCTTGATCTTGCCTTCTTTGGGCGAAACGACTTCGGTGATGGCGCCCGCCTCGTCAAGCGCGCGCCTGGGTTCGATCAGTTCTACTTGCTCAAAGCCGTCGGTTGCAAGAATTGCGACTCGTTTTCCTTGAAGCGTGCTTGCCATGTTTTCTCTCCTTTATGAATGTGAAGCTTTAGCCTTGACAACTGTGAAAAGAGCCGAGCGGTAGCGATAGGATGCGGTGCACTCGCGGACGGTTGGCGTCGCACCGGACACGGGTTCCTTGATGGCGAATAAAAAGCGACACTGGTAAACTCCGACTATGGCGCGCAGGCCCGATCTCGGCAAGCGGGAGGAGATCTGGACGCAGGAGGATCTCAAAGAGATCATGCACAATCTGTCGCTGCTCAGCGAGCATGGAGTGCGGGAGTTTTATGACCGTGCCTATCGCGAATGCCGGATCATCAACAACCATACATTTCCTCCGGCGCGAGCGATTCAGGAACTGGTGCAGGCCTGGAAACAGCTGCGGAAGTGGCGGAAACCGTGAGCGCGCGCATTGCCTCTGGCGTCCGGTGTCATTTACATTGGTTGCCGGATGCCCAGCACAGGAGAACGGTTCGAACGAGCAGTCGCCATCATGGAGCGGCTGCGAGCCCCGGGCGGATGCCCGTGGGACCGCGAACAGACTTTTGATTCCATCAAGCCTTACACCCTGGAGGAGACGTACGAAGTTCTGGAAGCGATCGACAACCGGGATTGGCCGGAACTGGCGGGCGAACTTGGCGATCTGCTGCTGCAGGTGTTGTTCTACGCGGAGATGGCGAAGGAGCAGTCGTCGTTTTCGATTGACGACGTTCTCGACCGGCTCTCGACCAAGCTGATCAACCGGCATCCTCACGTGTTTGGGGACGTGAAGGCCGACACGTCCGCCGAGGTGAAGCGCAACTGGGAAGCGCTGAAGGCGGAAGAAAAGAAAAAGAGCGGAGCGCTTCCGAAGGCGGAGAAGCATTCGATTCTGGCGGGAGTCTCGTCTGCCATGCCTTCGCTGCTGGAGGGGTACAAACTCAGCTCGCGGGCGGCGCAGGCGGGATTTGACTGGCCGAATATTGAAGGCCTGTTCGACAAGCTGCACGAGGAAACAGACGAGTTGCGCGACCAGTTGAAGGAATTTCCCGCGCCGGGGCCGCGGCCGCAAGGGCGCGGAGTGGCGGGCTCGGGGCGAACGGCGGTCCCCCAGGTACTCCAAGAAAAACTTGAAGAAGAAGTGGGCGACCTCTTCTTTGTGATGGTCAATATCGCGCGGTATTTGTCGCTCGATCCCGAATCTGCGCTGCGTAGAGCGAACCGCAAGTTCAAGCGACGCTTTCAATGGATGGAAGATCGCCTGCAGGAAAGCGGGCGCACGGCCGAGCAGGCATCGATGGAAGAACTCGAAGCGTTGTGGCAGCAGGCAAAGGCAGAGGAACGGCCAGGACACGCGACGGAGAAATCGGCGTGAACTCGGGCTCGATTGAACTCAGGCGTTGTCACGGGATCGAGGAATTCCGGGCCTGCGTCGCCCTGCAGAAAGAAGTTTGGAATTTTACCGATGCCGAACTGGTGCCGCTGCGCATGTTCGTGGTGGCCGACAAAGTCGGTGGGCAGGTGATGGGGGCATTCGAGGGTGACGCGATGGTGGGGTTTGCCCTGTCAGTTCCAGGGGTGCGCTCAGGGCACAGCTACCTGCATTCCCACATGCTGGCGGTACGCAAGGACCATCGCAATGGCGGCCTGGGACGGCGGTTGAAGCTGATGCAACGCGAAGATGCGTTGGCCCGCGGCATCGAACTCATCGAGTGGACGTTCGACCCGCTGGAAATCAAGAATGCATATTTGAATATCGAGAAACTGGGCGCGATCATGCGGCGGTACAACATCAACCAGTACGGGATCACGTCGTCCCCGCTGCAGGGAGGATTGCCCAGTGACCGGCTGATCGCGGAATGGTGGTTGAAGTCGAAGCGGGTCAAGACGCTGCTGGCGACCGGGAAGAGTCCTGCGATCAGAAGCGAGGCGAGCATAGAAGTGCCCGCCGAGATTTACCAGTGGAAGGCAGCGGTGGAAACTCGAGGCAAAGCGCGCGAGGTGCAAGAGCGGAATCGGGAACAGTTTTTGCGGCTGTTCGTGCAGGGATTGGCCGTTCTTGGCTACGAGCGGGACGACAAGGGCAATGGCAAGTTTTTGCTCGGGCGCTGGGATGAGACGTGGTCATACGCGTCCGAAGCGTAACGTGCAAGGTTTCAGAATCTCAAGGTTCCGACGGTCTCGCGGGAGACCGCTGTTGGCTCTTCGGAGATCCCTCGGCCCGCAGGTGAAAGCGCGGGCCTTTGGGTTGACGCCGCTTTCAACTTTGGAATCCTGGCACCATCCACCTTGAAACTTGAACGTGAAACTTTGAAACGTGAAGCTTTGAAACCTTGAAATTTGGTTCTCATGAAAATCGAAGCCATTACGCTGCGTGAGATTCACATGCCGCTCGTCCATTTTTTTGAGACGAGCTTCGGGCGTACTTACAGCCGCAGGATTCTGCTGGTTACCGTTCATAGCGAGGGGGTGGAGGGCTGGGGCGAAAGCGTGGTGGGGGAGGATCCGTATTACAGCAGCGAGTGGATCGACAGCGCGTGGCCTACGCTGACGCGGTATTTGATTCCGGCGATGCTGGGAAAGCGGGTGGAATCAGGGCGCGAATGCCCGGCACTGTACGCGAAAGTGCGGGCGCATCGCATGGCCAAAGCGGGTTTGGAAAATGCGGTGTGGGATGCGGAGGCCGCGCAGAAAAAACAACCGCTCTGGAAGTTGCTAGGCGGAATGCGGCGGGAGATTCCTTGCGGTGTTTCCATCGGCATTCAAGATTCTATCGAGCAGTTGCTGGAGAAGATTGAAATCGAGCTGGGCGCGGGATACAGGCGCATCAAGGTGAAAGTGAAGCCGGGTTGGGACCTGAACGTGTTGGAAAAGATTCGATCGCGATGGACGGACATCACCTTGAGCTGCGACGCGAACTCAGCCTACACGCTCGACGAAGTCGAGCATCTTCGCAAGTTTGATCAATTCAACCTGCTGATGATCGAGCAGCCGTTATGGAATGACGAGATCTATTACCACGCGCGCTTACAGAAAGAATTGCGCACCGCGATCTGCCTTGATGAATCGATTGTGAATGCGCGCAGCGCCGCACTTGCCGGCGACATTGGCGCGTGCCGGATCGTCAATATCAAAGTGGGGCGGGTGGGCGGATTCAGCGAGGCGATTAAAGTCCATGACGTCTGCCAGCAGAACAAGATTCCCGTATGGTGCGGCGGCATGCTGGAGACCGGCATCGGGCGCGGGCACAATATCGCGCTGTCCACGCTGCCCAATTTCAGTCTTCCGGGGGATGTGTCGGCTTCCAAGCGGTATTGGAAAGAAGATATCGTCGAGCCTGAAATCGTAGTTTCACCGAAAGGCATGATCGCGATTGGCGACACGCCCGGCACCGGCTACCGGGTGAAGCCGGATCTGATTGAAAAGTTAACCGTGAGAAAAGACACGCTGCGCGCTTAATGTCTACCGGGCCCCAGCCGCGATTCCGGAGGCTTGCGGGGTGCGAACGACTTGTGCCAGCTTTGTCTGCTGTTCCTGCAGAATTTCGACAGCCTTGGCGAAAGGCAGATTGTCGGGCAAGCGCTGGAAACCTTCAAACGTCTCGTCTGAGACGATATTGAGACTCTTCAACAGCAAGATTTTCCCGGTGAGCTTCAGGGTCATTTGAGTGACGGCCCAATTGCCGCCGCCGGCATCAGCCTGCTGGACGCGGAAGGCGCCGCCCGGGTTGAGACGGCCGAAGATGCCCCATCCAAAATTGACTTCCCGGAAGAGCCTGCCATCGATGCGCGCGAGGCGGCGAGCCGCCGGATCGATCAGAACGGTTCCCTCCATGCCGGTGAGTACCTGCTCCACGCTGGAAGGAGGCGAATACGAGGGATTGGGCTTGAAGCTCAGGCGGAGCAACTGGGATCCTGGCTTCCCAAGCGAGGAGTCGCCCGACTCGGTTCCCGCATACTGATAGCAGAAAGCATCGGGCAGCGCTTTCAGGATGCGAAGAGTATGGTCCATGTCCTGCTTGTCGTGTTCCTGCTTCCGACGCAGGCGGTCGGGATTGCTGGCGAGTTGCGCCAACTGGTCGGCTTCCGCGCGCTCCTGCTGCGGAGTGAGAGGCTGATCGCCTTGTCCTGTCGCCATGCTGGCCACGGTTTCGTTTGCCTCGGCGTAAATGCGGTTCTGCACGCCCTTCTGCGTGGTGCGGCGGGAGCGGAACATGAATTTGATCGAGTTGTTCTGGGCAGCCGTGACTTCATTGGCGACAACGGCGCGCATGAGGGTGGCGGGATCGAGAGGTTGCGAATCCTGGGCTGAAAGTATGGACGCTGAGACCAGTAAGGCCAAAAACGTAAAGCAGCACAAAAGCCTTCGTGCCGATGCGTCCTGGCTGCCAGCGGCATTCATGGAGGTTAGTGTCTTGATAGGAGCCTGAAGGTTGTGACAAAACCGCGCCGGCTCAGCGATTTACAGTAGGAAGATACAGAGAGCTCTTGGGAAAAAAAACTTTCCGGCCAGTTAAGCGGGGAGATTTCTTAATATCCGGCGGCTCGGATCAGAGCGAATTATGAGCCAGTTTCTCCGCTTCCGCCTCCAGCACATTCACGCCGCCGGCAAAGGAAAGATTAGAAGGCACGCGCCGGAATTCGCTGAAAGACTCGTCATAGATCATGCTGATGCTTTTGAAGACCAGGATCTTGCCCGTCATTCGCAGGCTCATTTTCGTGATCTCCCAGGCGCCATCGCCGACATCGGCCTGCTGCACTTCGAAGTGGCTGCCCTGGTCGAGGTGCCCGAGGATTCCCCAGCCGAAAGTGACATCGCGGAACAGGTTGCCATCGATACGGGCGATGCGGCGCGCATTGGCGTCGATCAGAAGGTAGCCCTGCATTCCTGTCAGCACTTGCTCGACGTGGGTGGGCGGCGAGTACGAGGGATTGGGAGTGAACTTCAGCCGGACCAGTTCATCGCCGACTTTGCCTAGATATTGCTCAGAGTTCTCGGTGCCGGCGTATTCGTAGTGGAAAGCGTTGGGTAAAGCCTTGACGATGCGCAGACTGCGGTCGGCATCTTCCTTTTCGCGGGTATGTTTTTTGCGAAGCTGGTCGGGATTGTTCTCGAGCCATGCCAGATGGTTTTTCTCCCCTTGTTCCTGCTGGGGCGAAAGCGGCTTGCCGTTGACGGCGATGAGCATCCCAGCCATGGCATCGTTGGTTTCAACGTAAAGGTGGGTCTGCGTCCCTTTTGGCGTTTGCCGCAGCGAGCGGAACATGTGCTTGATGTCAGTGGCATTGGCGGCGGCAACTTCCCGGGCCACGGTTTCGCGAACCAGGTCGCTGGCGGAGATCTGCGGAGGGTTGGGCTCCTGCGCCCAGGAACAGCGCATGTTCAACAGCAGGGCTCCGGGCAGCAATATGGCGACTCGCCTTAGTTTTACAGAGAACATCCTGAGAATAGTTTAGCAATCGGCGAGCAAAGAGTTGCAGTTACGTGAGAGTGGGAGCACAAAGGACACAGAAGTGCAAGCGGGGAAGTGGTCTTTGTCTCAAGTATTGTGACTCAAGACAGCCCCGGGGACATGCTCTGGCTTGCCGCTGGTTCGCGGAGTTGGGTATAGTCGAGAGGAGCGACGCGGCGGTCGGGCACGAGCCTGCCTTCCCAGAATCCCGTTAAAGCACAATCCAATTCCCTGAAAAGGAGAACACTATGAGCGCTCCATTGTCGGCAGACCTGGCGCAGATCGGCAAGTCGGTGGTCATTAAGGGTGAGTTGTCCGGTAGCGAAGACCTGTACGTGGACGGGCAGGTGGAAGGCAGCATCGCCCTCAAGAACCACAGTTTGACGGTCGGCCCCCATGGACAGGTGAAAGCTTCGGTGGAGGCAAAAGGGCTCATCGTGCAAGGGAAACTCGAGGGCAACGTGCAAGCCAGCGATCGCGTCGAACTACGCAAATCTGCCGTGGTGACCGGCGACATTTCCACACAGCGGATTTCGATTGAAGAAGGCGCCTACCTGAAAGGCAAGATCGATATTCAGGGCAAGTCGGAGAAGGTCGCTGCTAAGTAACTCGCTCCCATTGCTGGCGCGAGTTAAAGTGATACTTCAGGAGCTGGTCTCAGTCCCAGAGCACCAGGTGCCGCGGGGAGGAAGGCAAGTCTCAGTGGCATCGGTTACCAATAACTTCATGAAGCTTTTTCGCGGCTCATCGGATCGAACGCAAGCGGAGGCAGCGCAACCGGCGCCGAAATTGACGCGCCGCTCCAGCGGCCTGGGCGAACTGGGCCGAGTTTGGGCGAGCGAGTCGCCGCTATGCGTGCTCGATCTGGGATCAACGTCACCGTCCAATATTCGCTTTTTCACGGAGCGCGGCCACAAGATCTACAGTGAAGATTTGCTGGTGGCCTCGACCGATCCCAGCCTCGTCGGCAAAGACGAAGACGGCAAGGTGATGCTGGATAGCCGGAAATTTCTGGCGGATAACCTGGTCTATCCGGCGGCGCATTTCGACATTGTGCTGTGCTGGAATCTGCCGGATTATCTCGATGAAAGCCTGGTGCGTCCGGTGATGGGACGGCTCTGGTCGGTGCTGAAGCCGGGCGGGATGCTGCTGGCGTTTTTTCACACCAAGGATGCGGGGCCGGATTCGCCCTGTTACCGCTTTCACATCCTGGAGAAAGATGTTTTAGAAATGCAGCGGATCGTGCTACGGCGCGAGGCGAGGCGCGGCCCCACGGGAGCAGTTCATACCGCAGTCAGCGACGGGTTCCGCCTGCAGCGCGTCTTCAACAACCGGCACATCGAAACGCTGTTCCGCGATTTCGCGTCGATCAAGTTCTTTCTGGCGCGCGATAACGTCAGAGAAGTGCTGGTCGTGCGCTAGAGAACTCCCAACAATTTTGTAATTGGTAAATTTCCGCGCTCCGCAGTCCGGGAGCAGAGCCGCAGGCTCGGGACTAAAGGCCGCCTTTCGAGCTAAGGAACACCCTCAGCTTGCCTGCGACGTGGTTCGCCCCTGCTCCGCACAAAACCAGTTCGCAAAATCTTTCCGCAGTTTTGTCTTCAGCAGCTTGCCGGTGGAAGTGTGGGGAAGTTCGTTCACGAATACATAAGCGTCCGGGACTTGCCAGCGGGCAAAGCGCTGCTCCAGAAAGGCGCGCAATTCTTCTTCTGTGATTCGGAGTCCATCTTTCAGGACGATAACGGCCAGCGGGCGTTCCTGCCATTTGGGATGAGCAACAGCGACGACCGCTGCTTCCTTGACCGCGGGATGGCCGATAATGGCATTTTCGAGATCAATCGAGCTGATCCACTCGCCGCCTGACTTGATCATGTCTTTGGCGCGATCCGTGATCTTGATGTAGCCCTCGGAGTCGATGGTGACCACGTCGCCGGTGCGAAACCAGCCGTCGGGCGTCCACTTCTCGCTTTGGTCCAGGTTGTAGTAGCTGGAGGCAACCCACGGCCCGCGCACTTCGAGTTCGCCCGCAGTCTGGCCGTCCCACGGGATTTCTCCATCGATGCCTATGGCGCGTGTCTCGATGAAGGGCGAGGCAAGCCCCTGCTTGGCGCGCAGATTGTAAAGGTCGTCTTCCGACCAATCTTGCATGTGAGGCTTGGGAGTACAAACCGTGGCGAGGGGCGCAGTTTCGGTCATGCCCCAGGGCTGAATGACGCGCACATCATATTTGTCGAAGCGGCGAAACATCGATTCCGGCACGGCCGAGCCGGCGCAGACAATGCGCATTCCGGGAACCAGCTTCCATCGTCCTGGGTTGGCGTCGAGGGCGTGGAGCACCGGCAACCAGACGGTGGGGACGCCGCCCGTCAACGTGACGCACTCGTTTTGTAGCAGATCGAGGAGAGCTTCCGGCTGAAGATTGCGTCCGGGCAAAACCTGCTTGCAGCCATTCATGGTCGCCGCATAGGGAACTCCCCACGCGTTTGCGTGGAACATGGACATGGCATACAGAGCTGTGTCGTAACAACTGAAACAGAGCTGGTCGGGCAACGACATGCTGAGAGTGTGCAGCGCCAGCGCGCGGTGCGAGTACAGGACTCCTTTGGGCACGCCGGTGGTGCCGGAGGTGTAGCACATCGTTGCGGCGTCCTCTTCGTGTTTGACGGGATATACCGGCTCGCCGCTGGCCTGGGAGAGGAAATTCTCGTAAGGCTCGGCTCCCTCGGGCAAGCGGACGCCGCAACCGTGATCGGTCACAAACACGCGCTCGAAGTGAACGCGCGGGCGAATCTTTTCGAACAGATCGAGCAGGACGTCGTCGACGATCAGGAACCGGTCTTCGGCGTGATTGACGATGTAGGTGAGTTCGTCGGGATGCAGTCGCAGGTTGAGGGTGTGCAGGACCGCTCCGGTCGCAGGAACACCGAAGTAGGCTTCGAGATGCTCATGCTCATTCCACATCAGGGTCGCGACGCGATCGCCCGAGCGGATGCCGGCCTGCAGCAGGGCGGCCGAAAGCTGCCGCGCGCGGCGGTGCAGATCCCGATAAGTGCAGCGATGGATGGAACCGTTGGGCTGTGCGGAGACGATCTCGACATTGGGAAAAAGTCGATAGGCCCGTTCTAACATGCTGTCGAGCAACAGCGGGCCGGACATCATGGTGGCTTTCATGGCACCTCTCTTTGCCCTGCGAACGCACAAGGCCTGGCAGGACCGCCGGGAACGAAGGCTTCGAAATCGGGAACGAATTATAGCGTCAAAAGCGGGAAACGGCCTCAGAAGATTGGTGGGCGCTTATTTCCAGACAATCACTCCCATGCGAAAGAGGTAGTGGCACGAGATCTCAATTTTTCCTGGGAAAGACCGGGACAGAGCTTGACGCATCTCCTGGGGAGTGTAGGCGCGGCGGACGGACGCGACCCCGTCCACACGCGAAACATGGCTGCGCATCAGGGGGAAACCAGCGTAGACCAGAATCAAATGCACGGGATGACGGATGAGGTCGTTGATCAAGACCGCACGGCGGCTTACACGCGAGGCTTCCGCGGCGAATGCCCCCAGTTGCAGTGAATCGAGATGATGCGCGAACAGGCTGCAGCTCACCAGATCGAAGCTTCGGTCTCGGAAGGGCAGCGCGAGCGCATCGGCGACCACCGCGCGATGCCCGCATTGCAAGTGGGAGGGGACGCGGTCGAGATCGGTGATTTCCAGAGTGATTCCTTTTTGCGCCAGGCGCTGCGCGGCGAGCCGGGGTACCGCGCCGAATCCGGACGCCACTTCCAAAATAGAGAAATGCTTCTGCCCGGTCTTCGTGGCGATGCGTTCGATCAGGCAGCGCGTGGTCGCGACCCCGCCGAACCAGCGGTTTATTCGGCATAGATCGCGCAGGGAAGCCTTCGCTTCCAGGGCAGGGCAAGAATTCGAATCGAGAATTTCCTCAGTGTTGATCCGCTGCATGGATGAGATTGCCCACAGAGTTTAGACGACAGGTTCGCGCCAAGTCGAACTTTCCTCGGCGGACAGCCGGGGGCGGTTGTCCCCACATGGAAGGTCTCAGACTTCGGCCAGTTCTTCTTCCAGCAGTTGCTTGTTGTAGAGGTCGCTGTAGTAGCCGTTCAGGGCGAGCAGTTCGTCGTGAGTGCCGAGTTCGACGATGCGTCCGCCATGCAGCACGGCGATTCGGTCGGCATTACGTACGGTGGATACGCGGTGTGAGATGAAGACAGTGGTGCGGCCCTGCATGACGTCGCGCAACTGGTTGAGAATCTTGTCTTCGGTGTGAGTGTCGACGCTGGAGAGCGCGTCGTCGAGGATTAAAATGCGCGGATTGCGGATGAGGGCACGGGCGATAGCGGTGCGCTGTTTTTGGCCGCCCGAAAGCGTGATGCCGCGCTCGCCCACCATGGTGTCGTAGGATTCTGGGAAGCTTTCGATATCGGCGGCAATGTTGGCGGCCGCGGCGGCGATACGAATGTCGGCGTCGCTGGACGATTCCACGCCAAACGCGATGTTTTCCCGAATGTGGTCGCTGAAAAGAAAAGTTTCCTGCGGCACGAAGCCGATGTTTTTTCGCAACGAAGCCAGCGTGAATTCGCGGATGGGCCGGCCGTCGATCAGCACGGTGCCCGGTTCGGCGTCATAAATGCGCGGGATCAGGTTGACCAGAGTCGTCTTGCCTGATCCGGTAGGGCCGACAATGGCGAGGCTGCTGCCAGCGGGGATCCTCAAGTTGATGTCGTGCAGAACCGTTTTGCCATCATAAGAGAAGTTGAGTCCGCGGAATTCAATTTCGCCAGTAATCTCGCGGGGCTGGGCGCCGGGAACGTCGGTGATTTGGGGTTGCTCCTGCATGACTTCGTTGAGCCGGCCCAGCGAGGCGGTACCGCGCTGAAAGAGATTAATTACGTAACCTAGCGCGATAACCGGCCAGGTGAGTTGAGCCATGTAGGCGCTGAACGAGACGAACTGCCCGAAGTCGATTCGTCCGCTGAGCACCTCGCGTCCGCCCAGCCATAGCACCAGCACGGCGGCGCAGCCGAGCGTGAATTCCAGGGTTGGCCACAGCATGCCCATGAGCCGAACCAAGCCCAGGCTGCGGCGAATATATTCCTGATTTTCGGACTCGAAGGCTTTGATCTCGGCATCTTCCTGCACGTAGGCGCGAATCAGACGCGCACCGGAGAAATTTTCCTGGGTGCGCGCCGAGATCTCGGAGAACATGGCCTGGATTTTTTCGAAGCGGTCGTGAATCTGGCGTCCGAAGTATTGAATGACTATGCTGGCGACCGGCAGCGGCAAAAAGGTGTAGAGGGTCAGCCGAGGGCTGATGGAGATCATGAAGGCGAGCGCTCCAGCCGTGACCACGGCGGTGTTCGCCGTATACATGATGGCCGGCCCGAGCAGGTTGCGAACTGCGCTGAGGTCGTTGGTGGCGCGCGCCATAATGTCGCCCGTGCGATGGCGCTGGTAATAGGAAAAGCTGAGAAGTTCGAGGTGAGCGAAAAGATCGTTGCGCAAGTCGAACTCAATGTCACGCGAGATGCCGATCACGATCCAGCGGGTAAGGAATTGGAATATGCCTTTGGTTATGGCGATCGCCAGCAGCATCCCCGCATAGATCAGGAGCTTGTGTTGCGTCACGCCCTGCTTCATAGCTTGGGCGGCGTTGCCGAGAACCTTAGGGAAGAGAATCCAGATTCCGTTGGTAAAAAAGACGCTTATCGTGCCCAGAATGTATCCCCGGCGATAACGCTTCAGGTAGGGCAGCAACGGACGCAGGTTCTTCGGAAACATGCAAATCTCTAGATGAAATTTTAGCAGGCGGCGGTGCAGGGAATTCGCGGGCAATGAGCAATGAGCAATGAGCCGCGAGCTATGAAGGATCAGGATAAGGGCGTTTGCTCATTGCTCGCTGCTCTGTTCCGCTGTCGCCCAGCAGAAAAGATGCTGCCGAAAGCGCCAGCAAAGGTCCGGCGGTGCTGAATAAGGCTCTCCCGACGGTGCCGTAGTCGCCGCTGTAGTATTCGTCGAGGACAAATGCGGTCAGCGAGGTGGAGGCGATCGGGATGAGCCACGATTTCGGAAATTTCCGCAGGTTTGGAATTCCCGCCGGCAGCAGCCATACAAACACGTACCATAAATTGCGATCGCCCAAGGTTGCGGCAAGTTGAGTCAGGTAGGAATCATTGCCGCGAAGGCTTGCCGCAAACTGAATCGGGTTGACCAGGCCGCCTGCGATTTTCCAATGAAGTTCTGCCACGACTGCCAGGCTGACGATCCAAGCGGCAATCATCCAGGCGGCGCCTCGCCCCGGCGAGCGCAGATTCTTGCGAACGACCAGCCACCAGGTTGCGGTCAAGACGATGCCGAATGGGATGAAAGATTCTTTAGTGAGCGCTCCCAGCGCTGCGATGAGCGGCAAGCACCACAATTGGTTTTGCGAAACGCTCCATAAAAGGGCGAGGAGAAAAAAACCTTCGCCCGCATCCACCAGTCCAACCAGCCTCAAATTTGGGACGGCAAAGTTGGCGAGGTAAAGCAACGATGCGACCAGTGAAACCGGGTAGCTGTCCAGCTGACGAGTTCCGAGTACTACGATCAGCGACGCCGTCGAGGCGACAAAAAGTGAGTTGGAGACGAGAAGGCCGAACAGGACCGGATCCCAGGTGTGAACGCGTCCCTGTGCGAGATGGTAAAAAGGGCGTGCGATCCAGGGCAAGAGCACGCGAAAGCGAAGATGTTCGTGGCCGGGCACGGATGCTCCCGTGACCAGGGCGGCGTAGCTTCTGACATCAATCAGTCCGGGAATGCTGCGCGGGTCGTAGCGGTTGAGCGTAGGATAGCCGAGACCAAAGGCAATCAGAAAAAACAGGCAGAACAATACGGCGAGGCGAAAGCCATGGAATTTCCCGAGGCCCAACCCGTTGCTGGTATTCGGTGATCTGAGTGGAGCAACTTCCACATGCGCCAAGGTAGGCGGCGTAGTTGCGAGTGTCAAGCCGGATGCGTTTCAGCTGGAAGAGGGCGGGGACTGTGGAGCACGGCGAGTGCCGCTTTAAGCGCGCGGCGGCCCGACTCATCGCCGGGCCTTATCCGAGATCGCGCTTAAAACGGGCAGCGGGTCGCCACTACTCGCTGAGACTACTCACTGGGAGACGCCGCAGGAGCCTGACGATTCATGCGCTCCTGCATGTGGGCCTCGTGCTTGGCTTCCATTTCTTTCAATTGCGACTGCTGGTCTGGGGTCAGCAGAGCGTAGAGCTGGTTGTGAACCCGCGTTTCAGCCACGGTGAGTTGAGCCTGAATCTGCGCCTTCTGGGTCGCCAGCGCCTGAACCTTGGCTTCGTCATAGTTGCCTTCCACGTATTGACGAAGCTGCAGGTCGATCTGATGCTGTTGCTGGAACAGCGGCTTCATCGTCGGACGTTCCTTTTGCATGATGGCTTTCATCTGCGTCTTCTGCTCATCCGTTAGGTTGAGCTTCTTGGCGAGGAATCCCATCATGTGTTCGTGCATGCCATAGGCATGACTGTGTGCCGGCGGTGGCGGCGGGGTAGCTGCGTCAGCGGTTTGCGATTTAGCCATTACTGAGCCCATCGCGATGGCCAAAGCAGCAATCAACAAGCGGTTACAAAACGATTTCATGGGTTACTCCTTATTCCTGGTGTCCGGGATTTGCGTACACTGATAGAAACACGAGTGGGGGCAAAAAAGCGGTAAAAAATCGTCGGCGCGGAGTAAAGTTTTGTAATGAAAGATTACGTTAGGAACCTCGGATTTTCGATAGCGGCGATGAATTCCTGCGCCTCGGCGTGCGCGGGCCAGAGGCCCACCACGCGACAGTTGGCTAGGCGCCGGCGTTATCGTTTGACAATTCTTTACTAGGGTGTCTTGTTTCGCTGATGCACAATTAATGTATGGAACGAATTCTGGTAATTGATGACGATGTGGAGCTCTGCCATCTGGTCGGGGAGTACTTGCGTGCGGAAGGCTTCACGACGGAATGTGTGCACGATGGAGAGAGCGGGCTGAAAAAGGCCAACGCCGGCGAATACGTGCTGGCCGTGCTCGATGTGATGTTGCCCGGGATCAACGGCTTTGAAGTGCTGCGCAGAATTCGCGCTACTTCGCGCTTGCCGGTGCTGTTGCTGACGGCGCGCGGCGAAGACGTGGACAGGATTGTGGGACTGGAAATCGGGGCCGACGATTACCTGCCCAAGCCCTTTAATCCGCGGGAACTGGTGGCGCGCATCCGGGCGGTGCTGCGCCGGACGCAAGGGGAAGGCAGCGGATCGCCATCAGCCCCGGATGTGGTGAGCGTGGGTGATGTTGAGTTGGACCCAGCAACGCGCACGGTGCGCCTCGAAGGCAACCCAGTGGAGTTGACCTCGGTCGAGTTCAACCTTCTGGAAGTGCTGTTGCGCGAGGCCGGGCGGGTGGTGCCGCGCGAGCGGCTGGTGAATGCCGTACTCAGCCGGAAATTTTCTCCATTTGACCGCAGCATCGATATGCACGTCAGCAAGGTTCGGAAAAAGCTGGGCGACACCGATAACGATGAACACATCAAGACGGTGCGCGGCGTAGGTTATATTTTTGCGCGTCCGAGAGAGAAGTCGAAGATCGGTTAACTCGTCATGAAAAGCCTCTTCTTGCGAATTTTCTTATCGTTCTGGATGGCGCAGGCGCTGTTCGTGGTGGCGGCGATCCTGGTGACGGTGACCTTCCGTCCGAGAAGTTCGACTTTCGAAGCTTTGCGAACCACTGCGCTGAACGAAGCCGTCAATGCTTACGAAGAGGGTGGGCAGCAGCAACTACGCAAGTACTTTGACAACCTGGACGCGAAGGAGCACGTACGAGGGTTTCTGTTCGACGAAAACAGGGTGGAACTTTCCGGGAGACAGCCGCCGGATTGGGCCATGCGGATTGCGGCTGGAGGGTCACGGCAGCCACACGATGGATTTTTGTTTCCTGCGCCGCCGGTGCAGCGCGATTCGCGCGCATCTTCTGACGGAGCGCACCGCTACACCCTGGTTTTGGGAATGCCTCCGGGCCCCAGAGTTTTCATCAGCCCGCGTGGCGTGCCTTCGACCGGGCTGATCATCGGTGTGATTACCTCAGGCTTGGTCTGCTATTTGCTCGCGTGGTATCTGACCAAGCCGATTGTTCGGCTGCGCACGGCGACCCGGCAACTTGCCGCCGGCGATCTGAGTGCGCGCACGGGCGCGCCTGCGAACGGCGGCCGCGACGAAGTCGCTGGACTGATGCGCGACTTTGATGGCATGGCGGAGCGCATTGAAACTTTATTAAAGGCGCAATCGCGCCTGCTGAACGACATTTCGCATGAATTGCGATCGCCGCTGGCGAGATTGAATGTGGCCCTTGGGCTGGCCCGGCAACGCGCCGGGGTCGAGAGCACCGACATGCTCGATCGCATCGAATTGGAGGCGAGCCGGCTAAACGAGTTGATTGGGAGAATTCTTACATTGGCCCGCTTGGAAGATGGGGAACAACTCGTCCCGCAAACGCCGGTGTCTTTGCGCGAACTTGTGGAGAGTGTGGTCGAAGATGCCGAGTTCGAGGCGCAGGCGCGGCGCTGCCATGTGCAGGCGAC
Source organism: Candidatus Sulfotelmatobacter sp. (assembly GCA_035949755.1). GTDB lineage: Bacteria > Acidobacteriota > Terriglobia > Terriglobales > Acidobacteriaceae > Sulfotelmatobacter. The sequence continues at coordinate 7,652 of DASYYT010000022.1, read as the reverse complement.
CGTGGCCGAAGGCGAGTGGCAGGTGCGGGGCAATGCGTCTCTGCTGCATAGCGCCGTCGAGAACGTGGTGCGCAACGCAATCAGGTACACGCAGGAGGGAAGCTCGGTCGAGGTCGACCTGCGCGGCGAGCAGCGTCCGGGAGTTTCCGAAGCCGTGCTTCGGGTGAGCGATCTGGGGCCGGGAGTTCCCAAGGACGCTCTGGGCAAGCTGTTCGAGCCCTTCTACCGCTTGGACGAGGCGCGTGGACGAATGACCGGGGGCGTAGGTTTGGGCCTGGCCATCACCGAACGCGCCGTGCGTTTTCATGGCGGCAAAGTATCGGCCTCAAATCGCCAGCCCGCCGGCCTGGTAGTAGAGATCCGGTTGCCGCTCATCGCTGCCGAGGGGAGGACACAGAAGCAGAGTGAGCCGGTTTCGGCGGAGGCGTAGCGAAGTCAGACCTCGGACCTCAGACTTCGGCCAGGATTGCTTTGCCCGAAGCCTCAGCGTCATCCGCGGTTCACTTTTTTACCACATCGGAGAGCAGACGGGCACAGCTCGCACACTCCCGAAGAATTCAAAAATTTGAGAGTGTGAGAGTGGGAGAAGCGATGCTTGACGTCTGAAGTCTGGGGTCCACGTTCTGAGGTTCAAGTTCTGAGGTCCAAGATCTGAGGTCTGACCCCTTCTTCCCGTATACTGGAATGCGGCTGACGAGCGGGCAACTCCAGGGGGTTCTCAGGGTTCCAATCAATCTTTGTGGGAGATTGCTCTTCCCGCGTTTTCCTGATAAACCAATGGGTTGAGATTTCCCGCATTTTTAGTTCGCAACCACCCGGACGGCGGGGCGCCGTGCGGGTGCGCTTGCACAAACCTCATGCAAACAGGGAGATGAAGGCAAGAATGTCGAAGCGATTGTGGCTGTTCGGGGTTGGGGCTCTGGTTTCCATCGGGCTGCTAGTAGCGTGCGGGAGCAACTACAACTCTTCCTCCGACGGCCTGTTTTTGGTGGGCACTCAAGGATCGGGCCTAATCGAGACGTTCAGCTTCAACGTGAACAGCGGCCACGTCTCGCCCATCGCTAACTCGCCTAACGACACGGCGAACCAAGTCTGCACCCTAAACGGCCAGCCTTCGTCGTTGGTGGTGACTCCCAGCGGAGCGTACGCGTATACGATTATCGACGGCGAACCTTGCGGCAACAACAAAACGGTGATCGGCGCCTTCAAGATAGATTCTGACGGATCCACGACCGCAATCGGAACGACTACATTGAATCCAGGTCCTTCGAGCGTGGCAGTAGTCCCTTATAACTTAACCATGGATTCCGCCGGGAAGTTTCTTTTCGTGGCCAATCGAACGACTCAATCCGGTACCTCCGGTTCGATTTCGGTGTTGACCATCGCCAGCGGCGGAACTTTGACCGAAGTGGCAGGTTCCCCGTTTATTCCGGCGACGACCAGCAACACGGTGCCCGACATCATCAGCGTGGCGGTGACTCCGACGGTGCTGCCGCCCATTGGCATCAACGGGATCCAGAATGCGGTGTGCTCGTCTCCCGGCAATACAGCGCCCACCTCGGAGTACTTGTATGCAGTGGATACAGTGGGAAATCAGGTCTTCGAGTTCCAGGTAGATACGTCATCGGGCGTTTTGACTGCGATGACCGGGCCTGGCCTGCTCGTCCCGTTTGCAACCGATCCCCTCCCGGTCGGAATTGCCGTAGATCCCTGCGACCGGTTCGTCTACGTGAGCGGCAGCCAGAACAATAAAGTGAACGCTTACACGATTTGCAACGCCATCCAAACGTCTACATGTCCGGCAGGAAATGGAGGCGCCAATGGGAGCCTGCTGCCGGTTTCCGGTTCGCCCTTTGCCGCCACCGGAAGCGCAAATGGATTGGGGCCGATGGTCGTCGATCCTTATGGGAATTATGTGTACGTGCTGGGCACTCTATCGAACACGGTTTCGATTTTCAAAATCAGTCCCGTGTCAGGCAGTCTAACCGCAGGTACGACTCCGGTTCCGACGGGCCTGTCTCCGACGTCGATTACGGTTCGCAGCGACGATACCTGGATGTTTGTAGCCAACTACGGCGCAGCGACGGTATCGCAATACTCTATCGCTCCCGCCACGGGCGTGTTGACGGGGCAGCCAGTGATTCCGACCGACAACTACCCGTGGGGCGTGGCAGTGAAGTAGGGCGGCGGGGAGGGGCTGCGGCGAACTTATGCTCGACTCTCTTGACGGTCGCACACTGACCCCGGACCGCTAGGTTGGCACTTTCAACACCAGATACCCGCCCACCAGCACAAAGATCAGATCGGGCGACCAGGCCGCCAGCGCGGGCGGGAGTTGATTGACTTCTCCCATGGCTTCGAATAAGCGCGAGATCACGGTGTAGAACACTGCCACTCCAACGGCGACGGCCACTCCAGTGACCGCTCCCTTTTTCCCGGTCGATAACGCGAATGGAATGGCGAGAATGGCCATGATCAGCGTGATCACGGGATAGGAAAGCTTCTTATTCAGTTCCACGCGCAGGCGCACGACGTCAAATCCGCTCTGCTGCAGATCGCGGATGTAGTTGCGCAGTTCCTCATAATTCATCTCGCTATATTGCTTCACTTCTTTCTTGAAGTACGAGGGCGTCTCCGGCAGTTCGGGAAAGGTGGCGACTTCGAAGGGGTGATAGTTGACTATCGCCGAGACGTTGAGAGTGCGCTCCCAGCCGCGCTCATATTCCCAGCGGTTGAGATTCTCCGACCAGTTCGCGCGTTCGGCGTGGATGCGGCGCGTCACAGTGAAATTGGACTTGTCGAGTTGAAATACAGTGATGTTGCCGAACTGGTCGCGGTCCGTATCGAAGAACTGGTAATAGTAAATGTCGTTATTCTGGCCAAAGATCCATTTGCGGTCGGGGCGCAGGTAGGTTTGGGCAGGCTTGCCTTTGATCTGGTTGTGGAGGGCTTCCTGTCGCTTGTTGGTGTGCGGCAGGTAGAACTGGTCGGCGAAGAACAGGCCCGCAGCCACTACCGCTGCCGCAATCACCACCGGGGTGACGATGCGATAGATGCTGGTCCCGGTGGCTTTGATGGCGGTGATTTCGTTGGAGCGTTGCATAACCCCGAAGGTGACCAGCACGGCCAGCAGCATCACCAGCGGCGCCACGTTGTAGAGCAGGTAAGGGGTCAAGTTGAGAAGATACTCGGCCACGACGGTCGCCGGAACTTTGTTGCGCAGGATGTCTCCCAGTAGTTCAAACAGGGTAAATACGAGAACCAGGACGAGGAATGTCGAGAGGATCATCCCCAGGTAGAGGAAGAAGTCGCGCAGTACATAATCGTCGAGCAAAGTAGGGAAGCTGGCGCTGAACACGCGGCGGCGCGCGGCGACGCGCTCGAATGCGTTTTCACGGCCGCGGCCAAAAGCTTGCCGATCCACTTCCTGTTTCCGCGAGGTGCGGAACGAGGCCAGCTCAAACGGGCGCCTCTCCGCGCGAAATAACAAAAAGAGCCCTAAGGCAAGAAACGCGAAATCGGCCAGCCACGCGCCAAACCACGGGGAGACACGGCCCTGGCGAGCCAGCGAAACTCCCACTAGCGAAACCACGTAGTAAGTAAACACCAGCAGGATGGTCAGAACGAACCCGCCCGACTTGCCGCTCTTTTTCGAAGAGAGCCCGAGGGGAATTCCGACCAGAGCCAGGACTAGGCATGCGGTAGGAAGGGCAAAGCGGCGGTGAAATTCGATCAGGTACCAGCGCGCGGAAACCGGATCGGAGTTGGCGGCTTTGCGCAGCAGCGCGCCGGTATCCATCAGGGTCGCGGGCAGTGACTCGTCCGGCTTGTTCTCCGTGGAGGGCAGTTCGATGGGAATATCGGTTTGCTTGAAGGTAATGATCTGATAATCGCTGGGATTTTTGGGATCCGTGTCGTGTTGGGATCCGTCGATTAAGTGAAGATGGAGGCGGTCGGGCCCTTCGCTGACGACAATTCCCTCCTTGGCTAGCGTGATCTTGGGATTAGAAGCGTCGCTGAGATCGGCCATGAATACGCCCTTCCACACGGCCGCGCCCTGCGCACTCTTGACGTCCTGCACGTAGAGAACAATTTTCGGAAAGCCCTCATAAAACACGCGCGGCTGGATCTCGAAAGAGACTTGCGACCCTTTGAGGCGATCCTCGAGCCGTGCCAGAGCGGCCTGGGAGCGCGGCGCTACGTAAACGCCATTGACCAGGGCCAGCAGCCACGCGCCCAGCACAAAAATGGAAAGTATGCGGAGAAAACTCCAAACACCCATGCCGCTGGCGCGCATGGCGGTAATTTCGCTATCGGCGGCCAGGCGGCTCAGCCCGATCAGGATTCCCACCAGCACGCTCATGGGCAGCGTGTAGGTGAGCGCGAGCGGGACGGTGAAGGAAAAAATCTCGGCCACGCTGGGCAGCGGGGCGCTGGCCCGGACCACCAGTTCGAGTATGTGTCCAAGATCGCGGGTGAACAGGACGAAAGTGAAGATGGCCACGCCGATCAGGGCGTGAGCCGTCACCTCGCGCAGGATGTAGCGGGTCAGAATCCGCATGAGAAAACGCGCTTATCCCGAGGATAGCATGGGGCAGCGGCGCTGTAGGGGCGCAGGGGCATTGATGAGGGAATGGCGATTCGTCGCCGGCCCAAGTGCAGAATCCATCACATTGACAAACGGGCGGCAACGCACCATGCTAATCGGCGCTTTCCTTGGCAAAGCCGTGAGGCTGATTAAGTGGGGAAAACCACAATGTATGGTCGTAAGGGAATTTTCGCTGTTTTCGTATTTGCAACCATGATCGCGGCCAAGCCGGCGTCGGCTGTCTGCTCCAATGCGATCCTCAACGGGGTATACGGCTACTACCATGGGCGTCCAGGTGGCGGATCGTCCATCAAGGGCGTCGTGGGTCAAATCCCTGCCGATGGCTCGGGGAACCTCAGCGCCGTAACTTGGACGTTGAGTGTGAATGGGGCCATCTCGACCGGACCTCCACGGGCGCATATTCGATCTCGAAAAATTGCACAGGCTCATTGACATTCAGCAATGAGGACCTATCCCCAGCCTACTTCAGCCTTGTGATGGACGATGGCAATCGGGGCTTTCAGATGATTCAGACTGATAGTGGTACTGCCCAAATTGGTTTTGGACTCGCGCAGGGGGCCGTTACCTGCGGACTCACCGGCAAGAACCAGAGCTTTGCTACAGACTTCGGCGGAATCCTTTTTCCCAGCATGGACATAGATGCAATTGTCGGGCACATAACGCTGGACGGAAAAGGAAACCTCATCGGCAACGAGACTTTTAGTGTACTGGGCGTGATTTCTACAAGTCAGGTGACGGGTACCTACACCGAGAACGCCGACTGCACAGGAACGGCGCAGATTACGCCCATGGGATTGGCAACCACAAATTTCAATACGGTCGTAGTGAACAGTGGAAAGGAACTGCTGCTGATAGAAACCGATAACAACACGCTGGTTGCAGGCACTGCACACGAATAGAGCGCCGAGTTTTAGCAAGAGTATTGCTTGCCGCCGGCCTCTCCACCGCCAAGGTATCGCGCGGAGCATTTCTGGTGCCGAAGCCTTGGCGTGGACTTGCCAGGACGCGGCACTACTTTTACGCAGGTTTTCCACAGCTAAAGTCGCACTTGTGTGACCAATGACCTTTACTCTAGGATCCGCAAAGCACACACTGGACCCTGACCAATGGAAATGACACGCTGGGAGCGCAACCGCCGATGAAGTCCGATTCAGATAAAGAGCGCCGCGCCGGAACCCGGGTTGCTGCCCGCGTCTCTACACGTGTCCGAACTGCGCATAGCCTGGAACACGCGGCTGAGACGCGCGATGTCAGCGCCAATGGTGTGTTTCTCTATACCAACTCCCGTATGGAGAAGGGCGCCGAAGTCGAGCTCGTATTAATCCTACCGCCCGAACTGACCTCTGGGGAGAAATGCTGGGTGTGCTGTCAGGCCACCGTCGTTCGCGTCGAAGAGGGCCCGCAATTTGGCGTGGCCGCCCAGATACGCCGCATGGATATCCTGCCCGAAGTCGCCTGTGAGTGAGGCAATCCTCCCCTGGAGCGGAAAGTCGGGACCATTTCAGGACCGACGCAACCGAAAAAGTCCCAAAAAGTTAGGCATCTGCGAGGAATGGCGCGGATTTTCGATTAATATATGCGTAATTCCTTGAAAAGGGCTTCCCATTGCACCGCGCCGAGTGCAATAATGGCGGCCCTAGAATTGCTCTGGCCAATTTAGCGTCTCAGGTGGGCCCAGTATGTTACTTGAAAAACTGGCCGCCGGCGTCGTGCAAGTGCAGACGCCGATCGGTCCGCGATATGTCATACCATCATTTCTGCAGCGGGTATATCTGTTGTGGATGTTCCGCAATTTTCCCATTCTTCCGCACGCCGTCTTGAACGGACGTCAACAGCGCATGATCGACCGCATGTGCAGCGAGCAGCGGTTTGCTTCGATGGCGTATGCGAATGGCTTCGATGAGTCGCCGGTGATCGGCACCATCGAGCATCGTCCGCCGATGGCATCTGAGACACTGCCGCCGCGACGTCCGGCTACAAGCGACTCTGGCAGCCTGGCAGCTGAGGCCCGGCAGAGGCTCTAAACGTTGCGGCGTTCGCTCCGTTCGAAAGGCGAGCGAACGCGCATGGTGGCCGCATTAGTTCTGCGAAGAGGACTGAACGGGTTGGGGATTGCCGGAGCCCTGAGCGCTGTTGGGACCGCCGCGGCGCATTCCGCCATGGCCCCAGTCGCCGCATCCGCCACCCATTCCGAGGCCGCCGCCCGGATGATTGGCGCCGCCCTGGTGTTGTTGCCGGCAAGCTCTTAATTCGTCTTCCTGCTCGGGCGTAATCAGCCCGCCAATTTTCTGGTGCGCCTGCTGATGAATCTCCTCGACCTGCTGATGCTTCTGCTGTGGAGTAAGCGAAGTGTTGGAGCACACGGACTCGATCTGCGAGTGCGCTTCGCGCTGAATCGAGAACAATTGCTCCCTTACCGATTTATCGACACCGGCTTTCTGGAAGCAGCCCCCGCCATTTCCCGGATGTACCGGACGGGCAGCCCCGTTGGGGCTTGAGACCGCCGGCGGAGTATTCTGACCAATCACGGAAGCCGAACAAAGCAGCAGCAAGCACGGAAGCAACATTTTCAGCATGGAAAACCTCCACAAGATTGCAACCCCACTCAAGGCGATGCGGACCGAGTATAGAGCGGCCAGCGCTGGACTCCCAGTTGATAGTTGGACACTATGATGGCGTCACTTTCGTGCAGAGGAGATAAGAGCCTATGGAGAGCGGTGTGCTCGCGCGCCACCTGGCATCCAAACAGGGCTTGCGCGCGTGTGCATCGTGCAGCCCTAGCGGAATCCGGAGAACGCATAAAGCTATCGCGAAGTTCGTGAGTCGAGTCCAAACTGATGCGAATTTGAAAAGGGAGTCTGTCTGAAATTCGCCCAACTCCAAAGAGCAATGAGCGTGCCCCCACAGCCAAAAGCGAGATCTGAATGCTATAATTTTTGTTTCGTCCTACCGGCAAATCCCGTCCGTGGGCGCGTAGCTCAATTGGCAGAGCAACTGACTCTTAATCAGTAGGTTGAAGGTTCGATTCCTTCCGCGCTCACCA
>DASYYT010000021.1:0-3515 GCA_035949755.1 Candidatus Sulfotelmatobacter sp. | reverse complement strand
CCGTTCGGCCCTCGTATGAAATTGAATCTGTCCAGCTCCAACACCGTCTCTTGATGTGACCGGAAGTTCGTCAAGGTCAGCTTTTGAATCCTCATGAATTCCACTCCTCCGGGCCCTTTTTCTCTTCGAATTGGAACTTGGATTTGTCATCAGGGTGCGCCACGCACACCCGTCGCTTCGTGCGGCAGATGCGCAGTTCAAGCCAACGCTTTTAATCGACGCGGGTGGGTTCGGAGACGAAATAGGTTCAGGATTTCGAGTCCGTAAGCAGGCCGGTAAGCAGTTCGTGGCGAGAGGTTGCGAATGGGTTTGTGACCGTAACTCCCTTCCACGTAAATCCTTCTTGCAAGTCCTCGGAAAGCAGCAGACGGCAACCGCCTTCCGCGGCGGCGGAAAGGATCACGGCGTCCCAAATACTCAGCTGATGATCGGCCGCCAGGTCCACTGCGGAGAGCATCACCTCGGCAGAGGTCTCGATCAAGGAGAATGCATCTTGCCAAGTCAAGATTGCTTTCCCCGCTTTTGCAGGCGTTCGCCTTGCCTTGCGCACCAACAAGTTGAACAGCTCACCCAGGGTCTGCACGGGCAACAGCACGGCACTCTCCGGCAACTTCTCCACCAATTCCAGCGCCGTCCGCTTCATATCGGCGCCGTTCACGCCCTCGGCGTACGCCAGGATGTTCGTGTCCAGCGCGACTCTCACGGTTTATCCTCGTAGAGCTCGTCCCGGTTCCATCGACCAATTGTAACGACGGGCTCTGACCGGAGTCGTTTCAAGAGAGCAATTCTGGCACCCCGCGCGACGCCGCTTTCTTTCTCGGCGGGCACAATCCTGGCAACCGCCCTTCCATGAGACGTCACCACATAGCTCTGTCCTTCACGAACCGCTCGAAGCAGCTTCGAGAACTTGCGGTTGGCATCAGCGGCGGAAACAGGCCTTTCCATGACTCCTCCACAATGTAGTTATATTACGTACTATGCCATAACCGCAGCCGTACGGCAATACTCTACTTCGAGTCGTTTCCATGCCTTTTCGCGTCCCGGCTAACCGAAGAGATTCAGAAAGTTCGAGTGAGATGCAACGAGCCCACTTCTCCACCATTTTTCGGCGCTTCTTCGCTTTTTGCCGCGTTTTCCCACGCTTCGCGTTACATTGGCGTGCCAGCGCGTTCCTGAAGTCCAAACTGGCGCGCCGCATCTGCGAATTAAAGAAAATGCGGCACACCCTCGCTGGCGATTTCATCGAAGTCAATTGTGCAACGCTCAGTGGCGTTGGAGCCATGTCCACTCTTTTCGGACATGTCAAAGGAGCCTTTACGGGCCCTCTATGTGACCGCCTGGGCGTGTTGCGGGCGACCAACGGAGGAATCCTTTTCCTCGATGAGATCGGAGAGCTTGGCAGAGACGAACAGGTGCGCTTGAAGAAAAAACCTTCCTTCCGCTCGGATCAGACCGCGAACAGCCCACGCCATGGCGACAGAACAATCAACAACAAACGCGGCGCTCATCGGCGGCCCTCGCCAATCAGCTCCTTGAGCTTCAGCCCGCCTAGAGCCAGACCAGCGCCGAGGCTCTGAATTCGCCGGATTGCCCTGGCGCGCTGCTCTCGGCTAGTTTCTTTTTTGACAGGAACGAGTTTCGCTATGGCTGCACCATGCCTGGTGATGATGACCTCTGCCCCGGCTCGCACTTTTTCGAGCAGCTCAGAGAGACGCGTCTTGGCTTCGGAAGCGCCGACGATATTTCGGCCTGTCGCGACATCCCCATGTGTTCCTTTGGATTCCAACTAGTCTAAGACTGGTCGAATTCGCAGGAAGAGTCAGCCAATCCGGGGGGGGGCGGAGTTGAAGTCAAATTCGTCAAACAGACGAACACAGATGCGTGATGGCAAGTTCGATTCTGCCGCGCGCAGTATAGTCAAGAAGCGCCTAGCATTGGACGCTCAGCCTATTACCCAATATATTAGGTATTGTCATTGCTTTGCGGCAAAATACCTCGTATATTAGGAGAATGTTAGCTCTAACCTCTATAGCTCAACAGATCGCAGCGAAGCGCAAAGGCCTAGGTCTAACCCAGCGTGCACTCGCCAAGAAGGCGCGTGTCGGTCTATCCACGCTCGATGCGCTGGAGAACGGACGCTTAGCCGAACTCGGCTATTCCAAGATCACCAACATTCTCGCGGCGTTGGGCTTGGAGTTGAAGCTCCAGGAAGCAAGCACGCGTCGGCCGACGCTTGACGAACTGATGGAAGAAGAGGACAGCGATGATAAAGGTCTGGGCCGACGCCGCTGAGGCGGGAATGCTCGAAAGGCACGGGACGCGCGGCAGCAGCTTCGCCTATATGCCCGAGATTGCGCGCGCGCGCGCCGTCTCCGTGACCATGCCGGTGCGCCTGCCCTCCTGGGATGTTCAGTTCGGGCTTCCCCCGATATTTGAGATGAACCTGCCCGAAGGCGTGCTCCGCGAAAGGCTGCGCCTCGCCTTCGCCAAGGCCACCGGCACGTTCGACGACTTTGATCTCCTTGGCATAGTTGGCCGCTCGCAGGTCGGACGCATCCGCTACACGGGCCAGAAGGAACAGCTGTACGAAGACGTACCCTTTCAGTCTGTGGACGAAATTCTGGAAAAGCGCCGCGGCAGTGATCTCTTCCGATATCTCATCGACAAGTTTGCGTCCTTCTCCGGGATAAGCGGCGTGCAGCCCAAGGTGCTAGTGCGCGACGAAGCCGCGTCCGTCGCACTCAGCGAAGAGAAGCATCGTCTTTCCCAGAGCTACCGGGGCGCGACGCACATCGTGAAACTCTGGGAGCAGAACGAATACCCGCAGCTCGCGGCCAATGAATTCTTTTGCCTCAGAATCGCCGAGAAATGCGGGCTCCATGTGCCGCCTTACCGGCTCGCGGAAGACGCGCTGGCGCTTGTCATCGACCGCTTCGATCTGCGGCCTGACGGCACTTACCGGGGATTCGAGGATTTCTGCGTGCTTAACGCCCGCCGCACCGATGAAAAATATCGCGGCAGCTATGAAACCTCGATCATGAACCGTTTCGCGCAGTTTGCGAATTCCCGGCACGTGGGCGAAGACCTGGAACGGCTGTTTACCCTGATCATCATCAACTGTGCACTACGCAACGGCGACGCGCACCTGAAGAACTTCGGGATTGTCTATGACGATGTTCAAGGAGAAGCAAGGCTCGCTCCCGTTTATGACCTCGTTACCACTTCCGTGTACCTGCCAAGGGACAGCATGGCGCTCACGCTGAACGGCACGACGAAATGGGCAAGCGCCAAGGAGCTGCAGCGCTTGGGCGAGACACGGATGGGAGGTACCCCTGCCCGCGTCCGGGAAATACTCGAACGCATTGCCGACGCGATGGCGGACACGTCGAAGGAGCTTGGCGCCTACATCAAAGACCATCCTAACTTCAAAGAAATTGGCGAGCGCATGCTCCACGAATGGGAGCGAGGCGTTGCTGTCTCGCTTAAGGAGGCGTGAACACGGAGCGGTGAAAGCC
>DASYYT010000020.1:0-47034 GCA_035949755.1 Candidatus Sulfotelmatobacter sp. | reverse complement strand
GACTGGAGTTCATACCACCGATACTCCCAAGTCTTCTTGCCGCCAGAGCGATCAACAAGCTGAAGGCTGCCTTGCTGAAATCTCGTCCGTCTCATCACGGTCCTCCGTGGTTAGGGACGGTACGGATAGCTGCCTAACTTTAACCTCAAGTCCACCCACGCGTCGAGATCCGATGTGCGGAATCTCCACAATTTTCCGATTCGCATCGCGCGGATCTCGCCCTTGCGAGCGAGACGCTGAAGTGTTTTGGGATGGATCTGCAGCAACTCTGCCGCTTGGCGTGAATCGAGAAATCTCTCGAAATGAGGAATGGCTTTGCTGGCTACCGTTGCTTGATGCATCTCGCTCATACGGACCCCCACAGTGGAGAGTCGAGACGTGGCTGGAATCAAAGACTCGTTCGGAAACCGAATTCGAGGTCCGGCTCCGTTCGGGCGAGTTCGAACTCCTTCACAACTCGGCTGGTGTTTGTTTCGCGTCGGACGGAAGAGAACATAGTCGTATAGAAACCGTACGGCGCGCGCTTGTTGCTCGTATACAAAAAATATTTTCTTTTTTCAACTTGGAAATATTTCTTAAACAATTGCATAAAGCGCCCAAAGTGCCTAGAAGTGCTTTTAATACGTTTACGGAATCTGTGGGAACAGAGCGGATCACTGCAACCGAAACACGAAAGCGCATAGGCTGAGACAAACGTCTTCCCTCTATCTAATAAAGGAACCTCTAGGAGAAGAAAGTTATCGAAAATATTTCGAACGAAGGCGCACGGGCTAATCCCCACACATGCGAGCATGGTCGGGAAGTGGCTCGCGTCAAGGCTCTCCGACCGCTTCGCGGCGCACCGGACGCGGCCTTGACACAAGCCTTTCTTCTCGGCAATTCCTCCGCTATGTGCGGAATCGCTTGGAGTGCTTTCCATCGAGCCTCTGTCCCGTCGTAGGTAAGGTTGGCAGCCACCGCATGCGTATGGAGCTGGGGATCGAGTTCTCGGCTTGTGTCATGCGTGTAGGCAGCCACCACCCAATTGCCGGTCGTTCGATTTTCGTTAAGGCCAGCCAGGCGAACCCGAGTTGCAGCGTATTTCTCCGCCTCCTGCAGGGTTTCGCGAACAGCAGTTTCGTGCGCGGCGATCAATCTGTCGTCGCCGCCCGCAATTGCCATGACAGAGACCGACTTTGGTGCTGAGAAAGTCATGTCATAGAGAGACCGTGCCTTGCTTAGCTCGGCTCCATCGGCGGAGATACGATCGGAGCCTTGGCGCTGCCGGAGAAAATCGCCAGTTTCTGGATCGAGACCTTGTCGTAGTGATTCGAAATCTTCGGATGTGACCTTTCCAGATAGGCCTAGCAGTTCAGCGCCTCGACCATGCCACTGGCCTTCGACGGTGCGCTTTTGATCGTAGTAGTCACTCTGCTGGAGATGTCTCTGGGCATATCCCTCCCCGCCGGCCATTGAGCGAATCGTGAGCACTGTTCGACGCTGGCGTTGTTCGAAATTCAAGATCAACTCTGAAAGGACACATAGTTGGCACTGAGATGAACGTCGAGTTTTAACGAAACCAAGCTCTTTGTTCCTGATCTACGATCTGCTGAAGGGCCAGTACAGAGATCACATGCGGATGCCAGTCTCTTGTGACGAATCCGGTTTCCAAAGAAATGCCATGGCAAACCAAATGTTATCGGAGCGCCGTCAAAACTGGCGTGGAGAATACCGACGACTTGAGAAGCATCCTTTCGGAATATGGGCGATCCGCCCCTGAGAGAGAGTATCGATTGAGAAGCCGTGAGGGTCAGCATAAGCACAGCTTTTTCCTACTAACATGGCATGACATTTGTCATGCTTCTGAGGCGATGCATGGCTCTGGCGCGGACCTTGCGCTCGGGGGAAGATCAAACTCGGAGTTCTACGGAGGCTTGGAACAAGGCAACGCTGCAACGGAAAGCGGCCAGGACCGTCTGAGATCCGCGAGGCGTGACTCTCATTTGTGCCGGAGGAATCGGCGCGCTGTCGTGGCCACACGCGCGTGAGCGCGGCTAGTCAGATACCACGCTGTTGCCGGACTGGTACGGCTCGTGCATACGGTGCTTGACGAGCAGCCCCCAAATGGATCTAACACTGAAGCCGTTCAAAAGTGTAATCAAAGACCAACCTGCTGGTTGCGCCTCGATCAAAGGAATGAATCCTTTTACCTAGAAATTCAGGACGACGGGCGTGGTGGCTCCAATAGCGAAGGCAACGGGTTGCGAGGCATGCGCGGACGAGTGGAAATTCTGGATGGTACGCTGACTCGCAGCACAGAACCCGGTACTACACTAACGATCACTCTGCCGATGAAGGAAGTGGTTGCAAAAAAACGAAGGTTGCCAGAATTGAATCCTCGGGGAAAAAAAAGGACGCACGACGATCCGAGTAGTTCGGGCGGAAACGGCTCATTGGAATATGGCCGTCATCGCCCGGCACGTTTTGCCGTCGATTGAATGAATCCCAGCTGTTAGCGCTCTGGATCTCACTCCGGGCACACAGCACGTCGCAATACCCGACCGGTGTCATCATCAATCTCTTGCAACCCTTTGGCAGTGCTTAGGTAGGTTCGTTGATAGGCGATTCCGACCAAGTTGATCTTTAAGAGTAGCTTGTTGAGACTCATTAAACTTCTTACCTTTTTACAAGAAAACTCCATCCCTATCGAAGCATCCGTCGTATCTGGAGGGGCGTGAGCCGTGTCGAACTGTCAAGCTCCGGTTTCGCAAGCGGCAGCCTTGGCCGTTGTCACGCCCGCATGGGAAACGATGCTAACATGGCATCAGATTCTCGGCGTATCTAAGGGCTTGGAGAGAACCGGTATGGTAAGGTCCATAATCTTTTTTTCGTTGATCTTTTTGATCAGCGTCTTATTGGCCCTACTGTATGCATTTGACTTTGCCCGGCTCTGTTTTGTGATTCTAAGCGTCACTACCGTGCTCATCGTCTACCTATTATTTCATCCTCGCAATCAATGGCTGGTAGCCAACAGGTCGCGGGTAGATGGCGCGCATTGCGTCGCCCTGACGTTCGACGATGGTCCGGATCCGGTGTTCACGCCCAAATTGCTCGATGTGCTCCGGGAAAAAGGCGTGAAAGCAACGTTCTTCGTGGTCGGAAAGCGAGCAGACCAGCATCCAGAAATAGTGCGCCGCACCTGGACAGAAGGACACCTGGTCGCCAACCACACTTGGTCGCACAATTCGCTGTTTTGTTTTCTGATGCCCCGTCGCTTACGGTCTGAGATTGAGCGTGGCGCGGAAAGCATTCGCCGCAGTTGTGGTTTCCAGCCTCGCTTATTCCGTTCTCCAGTGGGCCTGCGTCACCCGCTTCTGGCGCCTTATCTTAAGGATGCGGGACTGGAGTATGTCTCTTGGACGATCCGAACGCGTGATACACTCACTGCAAATTCCAGCGTTCTTGCCCGGCGCATGTTGAAGGCGGCAAGTGGGGATATTATCCTGCTGCACGATCATTTGCCCGGCGGGACGGATGCCATGCTGGAAGTCTTGCCTCGCGTCATCGACGAGCTCAGAGAACGGGGATTCCAATTCGTCCTGGCGGGCCCGCGGGAGGATGCTGGCGGAACACTACAACCGGCGACATGCGAATATGCGCCCTAATTCCGGCATTCAACGAATCCCCTCACATCGCCAAGGTTGTGGAAGGGGTACAGCGGCATATTGCAGATGTTGTGGTCATCGACGATGGGTCCAGCGACGGGACGGCGGGCATCGCCCGCAGCGCTGGCGCTACTTGTTTGCAATTGCCACGAAATTGCGGCAAGGCCTCGGCCCTGCGCGCGGGCATAGCTTTCGCGCGCGACCACAAGTTTACTTACGCAATCACCCTTGATGGCGACGGCCAGCATCTGTCGGAGGATATCCCGGTCATGCTTCGCGTCGCCGGAGAAACAGGAGCGGATCTGATCATTGGTGCGCGCTGTTTTGATCGTGCTCTCATGCCTCGCTCCCGCTATTTTTCGAACATCGTTGGCAGCAGGTTGGCTTCGGCACTCGTCGGCTGCGAAATCCGGGACAGCCAGAGTGGATTCCGGTTATTCCGATTAGACAAACTTGGCGAGACCAAATTGCGAAGCCGGTGTTACGAACTCGAGATGGAAATCCTGATCAAGATGGCCCGCGCGGGCTGCACCATAGCGCATGCTCCCGTGCGTATGATCTATGACGATGGTGTGGCGCGCTCCAAGATGAAGCCGGTACGAGACACAGTACGTGTCTGTCTCTGGTCGCTGGCATTTCGCTTTCTCGGAGCGTGACATGATCGGGCCATTCAGACCATTGTGCATTGCGCATTCGATTTTTTCGGGGGGCCGTCGCCCAGTCCAATGATCGGCTCACCCACAGTTTGGACGAAGTGGCACCGTGTGAAGGCCCACGCGCGGAAGTTTGTCGCAGCATTTCTGAAGGAGAAGCTGGACCCAGGCCGCGCTGCCGCTGCAGTATTTTTGGGACTTTTCATCGGCATTATCCCCATCTATGGGTTTCAAACGCTTGCGGCGGTGGGCGCGGCCTTACTTTTCAAACTGAATAAACCGCTGACGGTTGCCGGCACTTTCATCAATAATCCGCTGCTCCAGCCCTTCATTGTTCTCGCCTCCGTGGAACTGGGCTGTCTACTCCGGCTGGGCTCGTTCCAGCGCCTGTCCCTTTCCTCTCTGGCGGACAGCCATACCCATCTCGGCAAGGAGCAGCTTCTCATATGGGTGATTGGCAGCCTTGCATTGGGTATCCTGGCCGGTGGCATTGGGGCAGCGATTACTGCAATTGTGGTCCATCGTCATCACAAGGCGTCTGCCAACTCGGCGTTGCGTGAGCGCGTCCGCTTTGTGAACGAAATGTTTGCCCAATCGGCGCTAACGGCACGCAGGTTCGTCCGATGGAAACTCCGGCTCGATCGGATGTTTGAGTTACTTGCCGCCGAAAACCTGGGATCGGGAACGGTAGTGGACTTGGGTTGCGGCTACGGGATCGCGCTTTGTTTAACGGCTTTCGGTGATCAACGCCGGCGCCTGGTTGGTTGCGACCTCGATGCGGATCGCATCGCCGCCGCTCGCCAGGCACTCGGCAGCCTGAACGCAGACATGACCGTAGCCGACATCCGTCAATTCCAGCTTCCGCAGGCTGGTTTGATTCTTATTCTGGATGTCTTGCAATATTTGCCCGCAGCCGAGCAAGCTGCCCTGCTCGAACGCTGCTGTTCGGCACTCGCCCCTGACGGGCTGTTGATTTTTCGAGTCCATGACAGCGAACGCGGCCTGCGGTCTACGATCGCCGAGGGGTTCGAGCGGCTGATTTTCGCATGCGGGCACGTCGGCTTCCGGCCCCGCATGCTATCGGTTGGCGAGTACCGCGGTGTGCTGGAGAACGCCGGCATGCGTTTGGAAGAGCGTCATTTCCAGAATCGTTTGCCTTTGACCCACGTTCTTTTTATCGCCAGGAAGTCTTTAGTTGAGGTTGCCGCTTTTGACTGATATCGATAAAACCATCGTCGTAACTGGTGTCGGGATCATCAGCCCCTACGGCATCGGTTTGGACTGCTTGCGTGCCGGTATGTTATCGGGTAAGTCCTGTCTCGTGCCCACCAAGGATGTGTATCCCGGCTACGATGGAACGACTGCCCAGGTGCAGGAACTCGGGCCTCTGGCGAAAGGCTTTGGTTCCCGATACTCGCGCACAGATCAACTCGCCGTAGTGGCTGTCGAGGATGCGATCTCGAATTCGGGTTGCGATCGCGCTATTTTCCGTGAGAGCGGCGTTGTGATGGCGAATACCGTTGGAGGCTTGACCGAGATTGACACGGAAATCGCCGAAAACCCATCCGAGTGGTATCGGCGTCCTAGTGGTTTATTACTGGGTGCGTCATATCCGTTCGCGCACGTTGCCGACGCCGTTGTTGAGCATTTCGGGATTCGCGGGCCGAGCTGTGCCGTCTCGGTGGCTTGCGCATCTGGCGCGATGGCGATTGCCGTCGCCGCCGACATGCTGCTCGATGGGGCCGCGCCAATCATCCTGGCGGGAGGCAGCGATCCGCTTTGCCCATTCACATTGAGCGGATTTAATTCGCTGCAAGCGTTAGACCGAAACCCCTGCACTCCGTTTGACCAGAATCGCAAGGGCCTCAATCTGGGCGAAGGATCCGCAGTTCTTATCCTCGAAACGCTGACCGGAGCGACGGCTCGCAACGCCACGATCTTGGCGGTGCTGCGCGGATGGGCCATGACCAATGATGCATTTCATCCCACCGCGCCACAGGCACAAGGAAGCGGGTTGGCGGATTGCATACGGCTTTCCATGGAGATGGCCGAGGTCACCGGGGATGACATCGGCTATGTGAACGCCCACGGCACGGGCACGCCGCTCAACGACATTGCCGAAGCCAATGCCTACGAGACCGCCTTCGGCGGACGCAACCGTCCCATTCCCGTGTCTTCGACTAAATCCTATTTCGGACACTGCCTGGGTGCGGCGGGCGCGTTGGAGGCGGCCATTACCATCATAGCCTTAGGGTCCGGAGCTTTGCTTCCTACACTGCGGCTCACTAATCCTATCGAGAGCCCTGGCGTTGACTGGCTGAGGGGAGCAGTAAGACGCCAACCGCTGCCGCTAGCCATGTCGGTTTCGAGCGGCTTCGGCGGCAGCAATACCGTGCTCATCTTCGGGAGCCGCTCATGATGCCGAATTCGCCGCACGTCGCGATTACCGGCATCGGTTCCGTGAGTCCTTATGGGCCGCTGGCGGGATTGATCCCACCATCTGTGATAGAACCGTCTACGATTACCTCTTGGACAACCGCCGGAGCGCGGAGAGCATTCCTTGTACAGCCCTTTCGCCCTGCGAGCGTGGTGCCGGGACTGAAGACCCGACGTCTCGATCGCTTGTCGGCATGGGCCTTGGTGGCTTCTTCCCTGGCTCTTAAGGATGCGGGTATCGACCTCAGCCACGTGGATCGATGCCGGGTTGCAGTGGTCTTCGCCACGGCCTTCGGCTGCATTGACCTCACGGAAGCCTTCTACCTCAGCGCTGCCGCCAATGGCTGGAGCGGAACTGATCCCAGTACTTTTCCGGAGACTCTGCCTAGCTGTCCGGCGAGTCACGTGTCGATGTTTCACGGCATGCGGGGACCGAATGTCACGGTGAGCAACAAATATTTTGCGGGAGAGGCCGCTTTGATTCAGGCCGCTTCGCTGCTTCGCCATGGTCAGGCTGACTTGGCCATCGTCCTCGCGGGTGACGCGCTGGCGCGAACCCTCTATTCCTATTATGAGGTAGCGGGCCTGCTCTCACCGCGATGCTATGACTCAGATCCTTTACCAGAAGCCGGTGGTTTTATCCCGTGTGAAGGGATAGCCGCCTTGGTGATGGAATCGTCTGGCCGCGGGAAGGCCCCCTCCCGCACCCACTATGCGCGGATCCACTCGGGTCGCTGGGCGGCAGGCGGTCAGCCAGTGGAGAGCGTCCGGCAAATGCTCGGCGATTTCGTTCCGACTCTAACCGTTTGCAGCGGGAACGGTGCGCCTTGCGCCACCAGTCCTACCAGCGCCTTGGCTCGAGAGATTTCCGGTGGTGGCGCTATCCTGCTCCCGCAGGCGGTTGCCCTGGGCTTGGCCGGGACGGGTGCGCTTTTTCACTTGATCCTGGGTCTAAGCAATCTGCCAAGCAGCCGACCCGCCAATCAACAAGCCCTGTTGTTAGCAACGGCCGCCAACAGTGGATTTGCGGCCATTCTTATGGAGTTGCCGTGAATATAAATGTGCGCATAGCTGCCGCGGCATACGCCATTGCGCCCGAAGATGAAGCCGTGGAAGCGATCTTGGAACGCGAGCGAATCCGAGTGGAGACCTCGCTAGCTCCGTTGAGCCCGGAGTCGAGACGAAAAGCCCTGGAAGGTCTCGGACTGAATCGGGTCCGTATCTGCGGCGACAAGCCACTCTACAGATTGGTTATCGAAGCGGCTTCTAAGGCAATGACAGAAGCAAGTATAACGGCGCGAGACATCCATCTCATTCTCGACTTCAGCACGTGGTCCAGCGAAAGTTGGTCCAGCGAGACTTCACAGGGGCTCTCGTTCGCGCACCGACTCAGCGCCGATATGGGTGCTGAAACTTCGATGATCTTGAGCTTCAAAGTGGGGGGATGCGCAGGACTTCACGTGGCGATCAAGACTGCACTCGGCTGGATGGCCGCCGATGAAAGCATTCGGAACGTCCTGTTGGTAGCCGGCGACGTCGCCCCCCCGGGCAACCGCTCGTTGCTTCCCATTACCATCCATGGCGACGCCGCCAGCGCTGTGATTCTGCGCCGTGAAGGCACCCAAAGCCCGTTAACACAGGGCCCGTTACTGTTGGGGGTCGATGCCATGACTGTCGGGAAACTCCAGAACGCAATTACCATGGTCCGAACGAACGGCCACCTCGACATTGTCGTCGATGGTTTATGCATGGAGCGGGAAGTAATGCCGGTTTATTTTCTCAACATGCTGTACATCGTGAATAAAGCGGTTCAAGCGTGCTCATTGAGTTTGAAAGATATTGACCATTTCATCTATTCGAACCTCAGCCGGCGAGACCGCGAGGGGTTCTGCAAGATGTTGGGACTTCCCAAGGGCAGCCTGCCACAGACTCCGATGGCAGAGTATGGCCACACGTTCGCCAGCGATCTCGTCATCAATTACGTGAACATGCGGCGCGACGGGCTCATTCGCCCCGGGCAATTGTTGCTGTTCGCTTCGGCTGGGATCGGCTTCACCTGGGGAGTAACGATTGCTCGCGCCTGAACATTGAAACCGTACTGAGTTTGCCCAATGCGTCGCGTACAGTTCATCGAACTCCATGAGCAACCGTGGTTCCCTTCATCGCTGCGCGATGATGTTACCGATGCGATGCAGTTTGGGTTCAATCTCTTAAGAGCTTATGCGCCTGCCGCTCCGCTGCTCCAGAGCGTGATTGATTCTACTGGGAACGGTGCGAACGGCCGACAATCGTCTGCCGGGCAATCGATTGTTGATATGTGTTCGGGCGGAGGTGGTCCGTGGTTGGATCTTGCCCGGCAGTTGCGAAGCCGCGCCGCCGCAGGAGATTCCGCGGGACTTCAGGTTTGGCTTACGGACAAATATCCGAACCTCCAGGCATTCCGAAGTGTCAGCGCATCTTCGGATCGCCTCATTACTTTCTATCCGGAACCGGTTGACGCGATGAAAGTTCCAAGGGCTTTGAAGGGCTTGCGAACGATGTTTACGTCGTTCCATCACTTTCCGCCGGAGGACGCTCGCGCCATTCTGCAAAATGCCGTGGATGCCGGCGAAAGTATCGGCATCTTTGAGGCCACCAAACGCGCTCCTTTCACCGTCGGCCTCATCTTCGCCGGCATTCTGCTGTTGTTCCTGCACACTCCGCGGATTCGTCCCTTCCGCTGGTCGCGGTTGCTCTGGACGTACTTGATCCCGGTGATCCCCTTTGTCCTGCTGTTCGATGGAGTAGTATCGTGCCTGCGGACCTATCGCCCACAGGAACTGCGTGAAATGGTCGACAAACTGACCTCTTGCCAATACCGGTGGGAGATCGGTGAGCTTGCAACTGGAAAGATGCCAGTTACCTATCTGATCGGATACCCAACAGGACCGTGCAATTGACCAGACTGCAGTTCTCCCGGCCTACGCCGGGAAGTAGAAAAGGAGACAACTCTCATGAAACGACTGACATCGGCACTTACGTTGTTACTGCTGTGCATTGCCTCCTCAATTTCTCTAACCGCTGCCAAGGTGGAGGTAGAAGGCAAAGCGTGGCTTGACGCCCAAAAGGATCCCCCTGCCATCAATGTCAATGGCGCTTGGGACTCCGAGGAATGGGGGCCCTTCCATCTGACACAAGCTGAGGGAAGCCGGGATGTCAGCGGCGACGGGGGGGGATACCAGATAACAGGCGTGGTCAGCGGCAAGCGCCTGTTTATGCTTTTCGCTTCGAAACACACCGTTGCATATTGCGCTACCCTGACTGCTAACGGCGAAAACAGCTTAACCGGGACCTACTCCGACCGAAAGTCGCGGCTAAAATCAGGCCTTTGCCAGGAAAGCAGTCGGCCCATGAACATGACGAAGAAATAGGCTAGGCGGAGATTATCTGCTTCGTTACCGAGCTAACCCGAGAGCGGAAACCAAAGCCAGAAATGCACCACTCGCTGCCCCCACTGGATCGAGCAAAACGATGCGGCGCTCCAGCATGGCGGCCACCGGTTGTCCCCGGTAGCTGGCAATTTGCCGGTAGCGCGAGATGAAAAACAGCACCCGCAGAAAGAGTTTCCACCTGAGCGGGGCGAAATAATCAGGCGTTACAAATGGCACGGCATGCCCTTCCTTCACCTCGTCGACAAAGTCTTTGAAAGTTGATGCGCGCGATAGAGAGAGAACCGAACTGGCGACCAGCAGATGGCTGTCTCCCCCCCCGACCACCGGCTTACGCCACTCCTTGGCAAGCTCGAGAACCTGGTCGTTTTCCTCGCGCGACCGCATCCCATTGACTTCCAAAGCATGAATCGCCCAACCGTAGCGGGAGAGCAGGTCCGTGATTGGAAATGCTTTTGCTCCTGGTCCCCAGGCGACGAGCGGGTGATTTAAGATCACCAGGCAACCGCTGGCTGCGAGCATTTCAAACAAGTCGTCGTAGCGTCCGGCTCGTGCAGCGGATTGAATCTGCGTGTGCGTTTCCTCCGCTTCACTTTCCGGCATGCGATTCACTCCCAGATGAAACAAGTGTCCCTGAAACCAGAGAGACAGTTCTTCGCTGACGGCGATGCGACCGTTCAGGTCTGGGCGGCAGCCCAGCAATGCGAGGTTGCCAGCAAATTCGTCGTGATCGGTAATTGTCAGGTGAACTCCGTCGAAGCCCCAATTCGCTGCCGCAGCTGCCTCCATCTCATAGACCTCTTCGGGAGTGTAGGGTGGATTGAAAGTTACCTCTGCGTAATTCAGGTTAGAAACATGCCCAAGGCCGAATGACGATTGCAGAATGCCACTCCAAAAGCGCATGTAAGCCCGTTTGACAACATGGTTTAAAGCCGCCAGCTTCTCCACGGAGTGGCATGAATGGTTGTGGAGAGAAACGGCATAGCCGAATTCGCGGGCCGGGTGTGGACACTCGCGGTAGGCATAGTTCTCAATCTTCCAGGCTAACTGGTGTCTCATCGCTTCGTAATGAGGAATGGCTAGTGTAATTTCACTCGTGACGACCAGCAAGAAGAAGTTGTCGCAGAAGAATGCGATCTGCTATCCTTCGGCAACTTAGTGGGTGCTGCGCGCCGCTGGCTTGGCAGGTTCCCAGGACTGAAAGATATTAGGGCCGGCTTAACACGGAGCGCCAAGGTGGAATGTATAAAGCCATCAAATACCTCGAAAAAGTGATGTCTATCGCCGCGAACGGCGCGTGGCAAATATTCTGTTTGGGTAATAATCTTTTCCCCGAGAATCCTTCTTTCACGCCCAGGTGGTCCGATAAGCCTCTGCTAAAGTCCCATGAAAAATCGAAGCCTCCTCTCGGCTGGCCACGGCAAACCGATTCGCTATGCCCGCGATGTGTGCCAGAGATTCGCCGACAGATTGTTGACGGCCGACAGGATTACCGCATCCTAGGGAACGAAAGACCGGGTGAGATCAAGGCGCAGATCATCGAGCGCGACGGGAAAATCCTCATGGTAAAGGACTGCCCCGTCCACGGACATTTTGAAGATGTTCTGTCCATCGATCCGCAATTCTTTCGGCACCTGGAAGAAACATTTCCCGGCCGCGATATTCGTGCTCACAACGACGAAAAGCTGCATAATCACGGCAGCAGCTCCATCAAGCATGGCCGGGGTTCGGTTCTCACCATCGATCTCACCAACCGCTGCAACATGATGTGCGATCCCTGTTTCATGGATGCCAACCAGGTTGGATTCGTGCACGAGCTAACCTGGGAAGAGATCAAGACTCTCCTCGACAATGCGATTTCCATCAAGCCGCGGCGTCAGATGTCGGTGCAGTTCTCCGGGGGAGAGCCGACGCTGTCACCGCACTTTCTGGACGCGATTCGCTATGCTCGTCAACTCGGCTATGACAGCGTGCAGGCCGCAACCAACGGGATCGAGTTCGCCAAAAGTCCAGCGTTCGCGCGGCAGGCGGCAGAAGCAGGTTTGCGCTACGCCTATCTCCAGTTCGACGGCATCGGCAACGCGGCCAATTCGCATCGCAACGTCGGAAACTTGTTCGACTTGAAGCTGCGCGCCATTGAGAACCTGCACTCCAACGGCGTCGAAATCGTGCTCGTGACCACCGTTGTCAATGGGATCAACAATGAACAGGTGGGTCGGGTCGTGCAATTCGCTCTCGACAACCCGGACAAAATCGCGTTTGTGTCGTTCCAGCCTGTGTCTTTCACCGGCCGCGACGAAGCCATCACCGACGAACGCCGCAAAGCGCAGCGCTATACCCTGTCGCATCTGGCTCATGATCTGAAAGGACAGTTAGGCATCGGCGAGCCCGTTCGCGACTGGTTTCCCCTCTCATTTTTGAGCACTTTTTCCGACTGGGCCGACCTTGTTCACGGGCCCGAAGCCGCCTGGGGCCAGGTGGCCTGTGGGTGCCATCCGAACTGCGGGGTGGGGATGGCGATCATGGTGGATAAGAAGACGCGCGAGGCGGTTCCCGTGACCGCTTTCCTGAATGCCGACCAGTTCGCGAAAGATGTCGCCAGGATCAACGACTGGGCTCGGAGCAGGTGGATATCAGTTGTGGCGATGGCACTGGCCTTGGTTCGCAATTACGACGCTTTTCGCGCGCCGACACACTTTCGATCCGTGGACATGTTAAAGAAGCTCGACAAAGGCCTAAGCGCAACCGGGCACGACTACGGTGAGGTCTCGGGGAACCGGACCATGGCGGACATTTTCCATCGCCGCCGCGACCGCTGGAACCTGCTGTTTGTGGCAGGCATGTGGTTTCAGGATCTATTCAACTATGATTTTCGCAGGACCGAGCAGTGCATAATTCCTTACGCGACGCAGGAGGGCGAAATCTCCTTTTGCGCCTACAACACCGGCATGGGCTGGCGGCACATCGTCGAGAAGATGCACATGACCGCCACGCTGACCAGGTGGTACGAGGAGCACGGACGGCATGAGATATTCGCCGGCGGAAAGAGCGTGAAGCTCGGCAGTACGGAGCATCACCTGGTGTTGAAGGACGAGATTGTCACCAAGGATACCCAACATGATCTGGACCAACTCGGAATCGCGAAGAACGCTCGCGAAGAGAAGCTGCGGGCTCGGGCTGAGCGGAACAAACTGGATCACAAGCGGGACACCAGGCAGAAAGAAGAGAATCTCCGAATGGCGAAGCTCTACCGCAAGTTGGTCCTGAAGGAACAACCGCTTCCAGACTTAGTGCAGATCGGGCTCAGCTCTACCACGCAGCCTGCCGGAAGTGGCCAGGGAAACTTCGAGAGCGGTGGAGATTAAAGGGGCAGGTCCCGTATTGGAAATGATTTCTCGATTGCGTTTGCTCTGCACCGTGCTTTCATTTTTCGTAGTTCCGGGAGCGCTGGTTGGACAGTCTGCGACCGAGTCCGACAGTCTGCTGAACCGAATTTGGGACGGGGTTCAGCAAGCACAGAAAAAATACACGGGTATCTGCGGGAATATTACCGAGACCCGCACTTCCAGTCTAATGGTGAAACCGCTGGTGCTTCGCGGGAAGTTTTGTGCCGCGGGTACAACGCGATTCGCGCTCGATTATTTCGAACCTTCGAGTATGCGGATTCGCTTCAACGAGAATTACGTTAATGTTACGGCCGGCGGTAAGACCGAGGTAATGGAAATTGGGAAGAGCGTGCGGCGGGCGCAGTCTTATTTTGGCCAGGACGGCTCGCTCGGGAACCTGAAAAAAAACTTCGCGATTACTGCGCAAGAGGACAGCCGGGATTACCAGATGAAACTGGTTCCTCGGACAAACAGATTTCGCAGCAGGCTGAATTGTCTGGTCGTGAAGCTGGACAAACAGGATTTCTTGCCTAGCTCGCTCGAGGTGGATGGCAAGAGCGGCGTAAACAGCGTATTCGACATCGACGTCAGCGCGCTGAATCCGAAGATTCCGCCGGATATGTTTGAGGTACACAAACCAAAGTGACGAAGCCCAGGGCGATCGAGCGAAATGAAATCGAGACGCTGATTCCTCATCGCCCTCCGTTCTTGTGGATCGACCGGGTGGAAGAGCTGGAGCCGGGAATTCGTTGCGTTGCCGTGAAGTTTATCGATCCTGAAAATCCGATTTTCTGCGGACATTTTCCCGCCAAGCCTATTCTGCCGGGAGTTCTTCTCATCGAAGCGGTGGCCCAGACCGCTGGCGTAATGATGGGGGCGGCCGCTCCGCAGACGGGAGTCAATAACCCGGGAGGAGTGGCGCTGCTCGGCGCCGTCAACAGCTTCAAATTCCTCAAGCCTGTCATGCCTGGGGAAGAATTGCGCATTGAAACCAGGAAGATAACTGAAATGGGGCAAATGGCGTATATCGGCGGCAGTGTGTGGGTCGGCGGGGATCTGGTAGCGCGCGGCGAGTTATCGGTGGTGTTAGGTTGATGGACCAAGTTGAAGAGTGCCGTATCCGAGGCGCGCATATTCTATCTGTGGCGAATGAACCTCTGGATGGTGTGGGAGCCACTGCATGATGGCCCGTGGCATGCGCGTGGTGGGCAGATTAGTGACAGACCATCCGGGGTTAGTTGTGACCCTGAGCTTGGTCGTCACTTTATTTTTTTATGGGAACATCCACAACCTGCGAAAAGGGACCGACCTCGCCGATTTGTTTGGGAATCGCGATCCACAGTGGCGAGCCGCAAGCCAGATTGGCAAGGAGCTGGGTTATGGCAATCAGCTCTTCGTAGTGATCGAGGCCCCGGCGGGAGGGGCGGTCGTCGCCGGCCAGATGGAAGACATGGCCGACCGTTTCACCGCCGACATGCAAGCGAGCGGACTCTTCCTGGATGCGCGCTGTGGTTTGCAGGACGAGGAACTGCTCAACATAGTGCGATTCTTTACCTGGAATTTCCCGGCTTTCGCTCTGCCGCAGCAAACCGAAGATCTGAAGCGTCGTCTGGATCCCAAACAGATTCAGCAAAATGTTCGCCGCGCCGCGACCGAACTGGTCAGTCCATTCTCTTCGTTGGGAACCAATTACTTCGTCGCAGATCCTCTGGGCCTGATGCAAGTGATAGCCGGTAATGGCGAAGGATTTTCGCAGTTTACTAATTTCGATCTCAATTGGGGTTCGGGAAACCGGTTTTTTAGCAAAGACCACAGGGCGCTGCTGATCATTGCCGAACCTCGACAGTCGGCCATGGATTACAACTTCGCCGAGCAAGTCATGCGGTGGACCCGAGAGCACATCCGGTCGATGTCAGCAGAACCGGAACTGCACGATTCCGGAGTGCAGGCGACCGTGGCGGGCGCTTACGTTTATGCGGAGCAAGAGCGTCAGCTCATCGAAACAAATATTCGCCGGATCTCTCTAATTTCCATTGTCGGCAATCTGTTGTTATGCCTGGTGATCTATCCGAGGATTCCACTGTTGCTTTTGTCGTTGCTGCCCGCCGGCCTGGGCATCGTGTGGACGACGGGCGTCGCAAGTTTTTATCCGGGAGAAGTAAATCTCCTCAGTCTGTCGTTTATTGCGATCCTGGCGGGTCTCGGTGATGACCAGATCGTACATTTCTTCAACCGTGTGCCGCAGGAATGGGCCAAAGGCGGAACGCTGAATGATGCAGTGCTGCGAACCTACCAAACCACGGGCCTGAGCGTTTTCCTGTGCATAATTACCGTAGCCACGGCCACGGTCTCGCTGGCCGCAGCGCGTTTCAAGGGACTGGCGGAATTCGGCTTCATCCTGACGGTGGGAATGTTCATGATGATGCTGCATACCCTGTTGACGGTTCCAGCCCTGCTGCAATTATGGTGGCGAATCTCGAAGCCGCGCGCGCCACAGACAATTACCTTCCGGTTGCTTCCCTGGGTGGCCCGAAAAACCGTTGATTTTGTCGGCCGACACACCCGCGCTGTGGCCGGCTTGGGCATGGGAACGTTTCTGCTGTCCTCCATATTTCTGCCGACGATCAAATTCGAAAAGCACTTCCAGATTGCCGGCTCCGATAACCCGGCCGTCATCGCGCAGAATTTGCTTTCCGCAAAGTTCGGCATTGAGAGCAGCCCGCACGTGTTATTGATCTCGGGCGGCGAGCAGGAAGTGCTGGGCAGAGCGGAAGAATTGACGGCCAGGCTAGAGGACTATCAGCATCGAGGCGTCATCAAGTCCATCTTCTCGCCCACGCTTCTGCTGCCGTCCACGCGAACGCAAAAGGAAAGAGCGAGTTCGCTGGCTGGCGTCGACTTCGCGGCCTCGGCCCGGGCCCTCGAGGATGCGTTGCGCGAGAACGGCTTTCGAACCGGCCCCGTCCAGCCCTTTATCGATCGACTGCGACAGCTTGGAGAGGATCGGGAAATCGCCAATGATCCGATCACCATGGAAACTGCCGCCAAGTTCCTGCCGCCGGGACTGCTCAACCAAAGCATTCGCAAGACCGAGGATGATAAATACGTTGCGGCCATCACCTTCTATGGCACCGATCCGGATGCGGTTGAGGTAATTCCGGAAAGCGTGGTCGAGTCCTGGCGGAACAGTATTGGCGGATTTGTGGATTTTTCGTTCGAAAAAATGAACCAGGACCTGCAGAGGCAAGTGCTCCGCGACAGCAGCCGCGCCTTGGTGTGGACTGCGGCCGGTATTTTGCTGACTGTCTACCTATGTTTTCGCAACCTGCGCGTATCACTCATCGTACTGATCCCCATCGTATTTGGCGTGGTCACGACGTTCGGCTTATTAATGCTGGTGAGGCACCACTTCAGTTTCATGTCGATTACGGCGATCCCGCTGATTATCGGCATCGGCATCGATAATGGCATCCATTTGGTGCGCCGATACCAGGAGAAAGCGTCCAACGAAATTCTTGCGATCGCTAAGGCATCTGGGGCGGCGTTGATACAATCCAACCTTACTACGATGGTTGGGTTCGGGGCGTTGATGATTTCCAGCTTCGATCCGCTGGTGGAAATGGGTCTGGTGACTACGATGGGAGTCGCCTTGGCGCTCGCGGGCGGCTTGTTGTTGATTCCTGCAGTGATACTGCTGGGGGAGCGTCATCGCAGAGCCCCGGACACGCCAGCCACGAATCAGAGCGAACACTGATTCAGCATAGTTTCACACAGTGTTTCGGATTACAGGTGTCCCAATGTCGATACTGCCTCGGACTCAGAGTAGCCGGTAATGGTCGCATATACTACTGCGAACAGCTAAGCCCTATGGATGAAAATTGGTCAATGGCGCGGCGCGCTCGCGAAAAACG
Organism: Candidatus Sulfotelmatobacter sp.; assembly: GCA_035949755.1. Lineage (GTDB taxonomy): Bacteria > Acidobacteriota > Terriglobia > Terriglobales > Acidobacteriaceae > Sulfotelmatobacter. The sequence goes on along the minus strand of DASYYT010000020.1, from coordinate 29,576 downwards.
ACATCGAGGGCAATATCACCTTAAGCGGACCGACGACGCGTTCCTTTCTGTGACTGTCATCAAGCAGATCTCAATTCCAAGTTACCGGATTCTATTTAGATGAAAGCGTCGCTTCGCTCGGCAGCGGTGAACTTATCCGGTTCGATTCCCAGATACGTCGACCGATGGGCAACTCGAAGACGAGTGGGGCTGATTCTGGTGCTTTCGGTCGTTCCACTTTTGCCGCTAACGGCCGAGGCCGGCCTGCCGCGGGTTGCGTTCTCGATGCCGACGGACCAGAACCTCTCCGGTGGATTAAAAGCGGCCGAGGGATGTGACGTCCCGGGTAAATTGATCGTTCTGCCTCCGCTGTCTTTCGATATCACGAGCGGCGAAGGACCTGCCAGCGTTGTGGAAGAGCAAACGCAAGCCGTCCACAACGGGCCTGAGAGCCTTGAGGTCTGGCTGCATGTCGTGGTGGGGGCCAATTCCCTTGCCGGCGGCGGATCTGAACAGGAAATTACCAGCCGGGTTGAAGCGTTTGTGAAATCGCTGCCTCTATCAGAGGTCGCGGTGCGGGGGCTGATGGTGGAGATTAAGGAACCGCCGACGGCACCAGACCTGCTCGCGTTTGGGGTGGTGCGCCTGGCATTAGCCGCCAAGGGCAGCAACGCCAACTTACAGTTGGCATTTGTTTTCCCCCCAGGATTCGTCGGTGCCCACGGCGACATTGTAAGAAGGCTCGCTACCTACTCCGATCTGCTGGGAACCACTTATGGCGACGGCTGGCGCCAAGATACCGACTGGATTGCCGCACAAGGGCTGAACAAGCCTGTGATTCTCAAATTAGATCCGGGAGCGTCTGCCACACCCTCGCAGTTCTTGACGGCAATGTTCGGTGCCAGCGGTTCACGAGTGGAGATTGTCTGGGTAGAGCCTCCGGACGGCAAGGGGGCAGCAGCCTTGTGTACGGCAAGCACCGTCCTGAACCGCACCATCACGACCAACATGTTCGCATCGGATTCCGCGTCTCCGTTCAGTGTCACGGTGGATGGCGTAGCGAACAGTGAACAGCGCTGGTTCGTCGGCGGCTCCTCGGACGTCGTGCTTGTCGCGCGCGTGAACGCGAGTCCCGATTCGCCGAAGACGGTCGGGTTGCAGAGCGTCAAGCCAGGGCCATTCGAAGTCAAATGGTACGACCCGGCGACCGGCGCCAAACTTTCGGCCGGCGAAGTGACAAAAACTGACCGAGGTTTCACGCAATCGTGCGGCTGCATCAGCGAATACGCACTGATTTCCATCCACCGGGCGAGTGAGGGCAATCTGGCGGTGAATGACACGGTGGAGGTGAAGGCGGGACTCGAACTAAGGGTTGAGGAAATCATCGCTCGCTGGCAACGGAATCGGGAGGCGCAGAAACAGAGGCTAGACAATTACATGGTTTCCAGCTTCATGAACCTGCACTTCGAATCCACCAATCTGGAGCCGGGCTTCGACTTCTCAATGCAGTTCGAAGAATTTTTCAACCGCACAGGACCGGTGGAGATTGCGCAGAAGGAGTTCTACATTAACGGGGTCAAATACGGGAAGAACCATGAGTTTCCTCTGCCGGAAATCGAACCGGAAAAAATCATGACGCAGCCGCTCGAACTGAAACTCAATGAACGCTATGAGTACAAGTTGCTGGGGACTGAGCAAGTGAATGGGGTTCTGTGTTTTGTAGTGGGAGTCGAGCCCAAGATGCGGGACGAGGCGCTTTACAGCGGCAAGATCTGGATCGACGGTACGAATTTTCAGGAGGTGAAACAGTACCTGAGCCAACGCGGCGCAAAGAGCAACGTGCTGGTAAATGTGGAGACGCAGAATTTCGAGTTGGTCCGTGATGCCGAAGGCAATCAATTCAACCTGCTGCGATCGATATCCGCACAGCAATTGCTGAATGCGGCGGGGCGTGATTTTGTGTTGCAGAGGACGGTGCAGTTTTCGAACTACGTCATCAATACCCCGCGCTTCAGCAGCGCGCTGGCTGCAGAGCATACTTCTGACGACCCGATGTACCGTGACACGGACCAGGGATTGCGGTCGCTGCGCAAGAAGGGCCACGAGCGCGTGCTTATCGACCAGAGCGCGAAGCAAGTCAAGGCTCTTGTTTCGGGTCTGATGTACGGAGGCACGTTCAACTTTCCAATTCCGTTCCTCGGTCTCAGCACGGTTAATTTTGATTTTCACCACACCGGTGCGCAGCTTTCGACTTTTTTTGCGGGACCGATCGTAATTTCCGACCTCTCAAAGCAGTTCCGGCCCAAATTCCGCCTGGCAGTGGATTTGGCGCTCTCCGGATTGCCCGGAGAAAACCGGATTTATAGCAACAACACGGAACTGCTCCAGGGCCAGACATGGACTTGGGAGCAGACTGCCGGCCTGCGCGCCTCGTGGCAGGCCAGCACTCATCTCAGCGTGACGGCTTCCAACTACTTCGCCTATGACAATTTCGTGCGGACCAGCCAGTCGGACGAGGTGTATGAACTGCCACGCAACGGATTGAATGTGCTTCCTGGCCTGGAAATCAAGTATAACCGCGACGGATATGTTTTCCACGCGCAGGGCATACGAGGCGAGAGGATCGGGTGGAGGCCGTTCGGATGTACTTCGCTAGCCCCGCCTCCAACAGGGTGCGGGTCAACTTCGTCCAACCCGCCGCCGGAAAGTGCTTTGCTCGTCCAGCATCCGCAAGATGGGTTTACGCTCTACGACGCCGAATTATTCAAGGATTACTACATCCACAAGTTCACCAAGGGCGGATGGGATGTTTCTTACTGGGGCGGGAATCAACTGGATCGTTTCTCGCGTTACTCCACCTCTTTTCTTACCGCGCCCCGCCTGCATGGGATCCCGCCCGGCACAGATTTTTTCGACGCCATCGCCATGGCCAACGTCCACTACGGTTTCAATGTCATGGACCTGGTCAAGGTCGAAGGGATGTATGCTTATGCGCGCGCGCGCAATCTGGATGAGTCGCTTCGATTCAAGAAGTTCGACGGGCTGGAACTGAATTTCAATACGCCTGGTCCACTGGGTACGCTGATGCAAGGCACGGTCTCCTACGCATTGGACGGCAACATTCCCCGCTACAACTCCCGTTGGGCGGTGTACATTTTGCTCTTCAAGCCGCTGCAATAGATTCGAGGATATGGCTGAAATAAAGCTGGGTGATCGCACCACCGACCGAAGGATCGCATTAGTCACAGGAGCCTCCGGGATGATCGGGGCGGCCATTGCAAAAGCGCTGGGAAGGGCAGGATTCGGCGTTGCGGTGCACTACCGTCAAGGAAAAGAATCCGCAGCGGACGTGGTCGAGCGCATCGTCGCAGTCGGCGGGGAAGCGACGGCAGTGGACGCAGATCTGGGCCGCCAGGAGGGTGTTGCCCAGATGTTCAGTCACATCGAACAGCAACTTGGACCGGTCGATTATCTTGTAAACAACGCCGGAATCAACCGCGATGGCCTACTGGCCTTCATGTCGGAGGAGCAGTGGGATGAAGTGATCGACACCAATCTGCGCGGCACGTATTTGTGCTCCCGGCGGGCTCTGGCGGGCATGATGCGCCGTGGAGGCGGAGCCATTTGCAATATCGCCTCTCCCGCCGGAATTCGCGGCCAGGCGGGTCAGTGCAATTACTCCGCCTCCAAGGGGGGCATCATCGCTTTCACTAAAGCGCTGTCTCGCGAGGTCGGACGATTCCGTATCCGAGTGAACGCCATTTGCCCCGGGCTGGTGCCCAGCGCGATGTCCGAAAAATATATCGAGAAAGAAGAGAAACGACTGCTTTCCGAAATTTCACTGGGACGCTTTGGCAAGCCGGAGGAAGTAGCCGCGCTGGTGGTGTTTCTCGGGTCGGAGGAGGCAAGTTACATCACCGGACAGGTGATCTCTGTTGACGGGGGACTGCTGTAGTTAGGGGTGAAAACCGAAAAGGAAATCGCGCTCGTAAATGGAATGAAGTTCCACGATGGACAGCACACGAAAGCGCTTCCGGATGCTTCTTCTGCGTGATCCCTACGGATGAGCTTTGTGGTATGCTACGCTGTCGTAAACGACCGATATGGCGACCGTTAAGGAGCAACTCAAGCCCATCATATTGAGTAGTTTGCGGATCACCGACTTGACACCCGCGGATCTGCGCGACGATCAGCCGCTGCTGAGCGGAGACTTGGAAATCGATTCGATCGACATACTCCAACTGATTGTAGAGATTGAGAGGCACTTTGGGATCAAGCTGGTGCAGGGCAACTTCAATCAGAAATGGTTGGAAAGTATTGATGCCTTGGCGGAAATCATCGAATCCAAGGTGGCGGAAGCAAGGACCTGACTCCTACAATCCCCGATGTGCCAATCCCCGCCTCATCCGAGCCAACGTTGGCCAATAGCAGGACATTAAACTCGAGAGCAGCGACTCGAGTACCAGCGCCGAACGAATCGACGCGATGGTACGACCACCGTTTTCATAACACAACGGCCCTGCGGATGATCTTCGCGATCATGCCGAGGCTGCCGCGCTTTCTTCACCCTCCGGTCGCGTCGGTAACCGCGCTGATCTTCTTCGTCATATTGAAGCGGGAACGGCGGGCAGTTACCGGAAATCTGCGCCGGGTCTCGGGCAAGCGTGGGCTGTGGCTGCAATGGAAAGTCTATCGGGTCTTCTATTCCTTCTGCGACCTTATGGTCTCCTATTGTTTCGTACCCCAGGCCACACATTCGCAACTGCTCGACATGCTGGTGGACTCGGAGGACGGAGGAGCCAAGATCAACCAATGCCTGGCGGCGGGCAAGGGACTCATTGTGTGGACGGCGCATGTGGGCAATTGGGAATTCGCGTCGCGGCTGCTCGCCATGTACGGCCGAGTGAATGTTGCGCGGGTGGTCGAGGACAATCCGGCGGAAATCACGCTGCGGAATCTGATGGCCAGCGAACGGATTAAGACGGTCGACCTCAAACGAGGAGTTCCGGCCACACTGGAACTCTTAGAGGCCTTGCGTCGAAACGAGATCGTGGCGATCCAGGGGGACCGTGTTTACCAGCGCCGCACTTTCGAAGTGCCATTTTTTTGCCAACCCACCAGCTTTCCACTTGGCCCCTTCTTGCTTTCCCAAGTCTCTGGCGCGCCGGTGCTGCCGGCTTTCGTCGTTCGCCGTGGCTGGCTGAGGTACCAACCCTTGGTTGGCGATCCTATCCCGGCAGTTCCGCGTCTAGCCAATCGAGGTGATGACGATGCAGGCTCATACGATGCTATGTGTCAAGCTGTCAGGTTTCTGGAAACATCGTTGACGACCCATTACGACCAGTGGATGAATTTTTTTGATTTTTGGCCGGTTGCCTCTCACGACTGACGCCCTGAAGACATTGCAGTAATCCTTAACTTGGTTGTTTGGTCGCCCTTTGTTCGGCAAAGCCAGTCGAGGAGTTTCTTTAATAAGCTTCTTTGCTATTAAAGGATACGGCAGTATGTCTTAATAAGCAACGCTTGCTCAGCACGCCAGGTTGCCAAGACCAGACCATCCTCGATTTGTCGCTGAGCAGGGCGTTCGATCAATAATGACCGTGTTGAGAAATCCAAACTAATTTTGCCTGTGCACTAGCTTTCCCGTATTTACGAACGGTTACTTTTGCTTTCGAGATCGTGCGTTTGTCAAGCAAACGTTGACGGACAGGAAGTCGCTAAGTTTCAGCGGCCGAGCCGCTCTTTGACGAGGGAGAAAATGAAAACGCATCGCAAGCTTTTCCTGGCTTTTCTGGTATTCATTGCGTTGCAGTCGGCTGCTCTGTTATTTGGACAATCCGCCAGGGCCGAAAAGCCGGCCTTCGAACGATTGCAGGAAAAAACCATTGGCGTCTCTGTCAATCCTGCTGACGGCTCTTATACCATCGTTGATCCCGTGTCCCGCAAGCCCGTCCTGCATTCCCGGGTCGCAGTTCAAATCGATCATCACTGGCTGAGCATAAGCGATTACCCGCGACATTCCACGTCCCACGAGAGTGTTAACGATGATCTTGGCTCCGGAACGCAACTCACGGTTACGAATACCGGGCTCCCAGGCCGGCCGGATTTGATCTACTCCGTGCGATCTCACTCCGATCCTGATTTTGTGACGGTCACGGTAAAAGTTCACAACAGCGGAACGAATCCAATTACGGTTCAGGCGCTCCGCAGTGTTGATGCCGGCGGTCCACGCGTGGTCGACTTGGGCGCTTCCGATGCGGCCGATCGTGTCCTGTCCGACAGCTTCAGCGAAGACCGGCCGGGAATTGTGATTCACGATCTTGCCGATGCTTCCGATGGAATGCACCGAGGCGTCGGCAGCCAGTTGATTTACAACCGCGAAAGTAAAAGAAATCTATTTCTCGGCGCGCTGGCCTCGGAAAAGTTTCTCACCATCCTTCGGCTGCACGTTGATAAGGACCGAATTTCATCCTACGAGGTTGATTCTGCGGGCACCACCGAACTGCTCAAAGAGAATTCCGTACAATACTCCTCCCCGGAAGATCAGGTTGAATTAAGCCTGCCGGTAGCCGCGAATGCCGATTTATCTTCCGAACCTTTGCTCATCAGCACGGGCAATGATTATCACGAGCAGTTGGAGAGCTATGGCGCGATCATTCGCAAGTTGCATCATGCCCGAGTAAATCTTCCCAGCTTTGCCGGTTGGTGGAGTTGGACCGCTTACTACTTCGGACTCAATCAGGGAACGGCGCTGACCAATGCCCAATGGCTCTCCGAAAATTTGAAGGACTTGGGCTACAACTTTTTCCACATTGACGAGGGCTATCAGTACGCGCGCGGCGAATACACGACTCCCGACGCAGGCCTGTTTCCGGACGGAATGAACGCGCTCGAAAAAAAGATTCGTTCCCTGGGACTGACCCCGGGAATCTGGACCGCTCCGTTCGAGGTATCCGAACGCTCGTGGGTCTACGAGAATCACAAGGACTGGCTGGTTCACAATGCCGCGGGAAATCCGATTCATGCCGGCTGGGTGCTTGGCGACGGCGCGCGCATTGACCCACTTTACATTCTCGACTGCACCCATCCCGGCGCCCAGAATTATCTCCGTCAGACTTACACGAAGCTGACGAAGGTTTGGGGCATTCGCTATATCAAGCTCGATTTCATGGACGACAGCGCGATTGAAGGCTTTTACCACCAGCCGAATACCACGGCTCTGGAGGCTCAGCGAATCGGTCTCGGCGTCATCCGCAAGGCCGTCGGGGAAGACGTAGTCCTCGATAAAGATGGCAGCGCCATGCTGAATCCGGTCGGCATCGTGGATACCGGCCGCATCTCGGTTGATACCGGACATAAATTTGCGGCGAGCAGGGAAGCGGCGCCGGGAATTGCCGCTCGTTATTACATGAACCGCAATTTCTTTATTGCTGATCCGGACGCTTTCACCGTCTCGCGCCAGACCGTCAATGAGCAGGAGTGGCATGGGGGCCAGCATCCGCTCAGTCTGGATGAGGCCAAGGTCTCGATTGCCTTGGCTGCTATCGCGGGCGGAATGTACGAAATCGGCGACGACCTGCCCACCCTGGGCGCAGATGCGGACCGGTTAGCCCTGGTCAAGAACGAAGATCTTTTGAACATGAGCCGGCTCGGCCGGGCGTCGCGGCCTTTGGACTTGATGAGCTATGCCCCGGAAGATGAAATGCCGAGCACGTTCCTTTTGCAGGAGAGCAAGCGCATCGCAGTCCTGACTGTCTTTAACTGGACGGAAAAATCCAGGGAGCGAAAATTGGATTTGGCCCATGACTTAGGATTGCAGTTGAACGGCCACAATCAGGTGCTCGATGTGCTGGATTCGGCCGCCGCGCCAAACAATAATCTCGGCACGATTTCGCTGCAACTGCCGCCGCATTCGGTGAAAGTGCTCAAAATTGTCGATACTTCCATCGCTGCCGCCGCCCCTTCCGTGACCATGCAAGTGCCGGAGAAAGCCGAGGCCGGTGCGACCGTCCAAGTTTCCGCTGATTCAGATCCTGCCGGCGTGCCGGTGCTCTCCTATCTCTGGGATTTCGGAGACGGCACGCACACCCAGGGCGCTTCTGTAACCCACGCCTACACGCATGCCGGTGATTTTATAGTGCGGCTGGTCGCCAATGGACTCGACGGCATTCCCTATCAAAAATCGACGCCCATTACCGTGTCTGGGAAAATCGGCACCCGGTTTTTTCCTTCGAAGAAAGTCCGACTTGATCGTACGCAATAGCGATCGTACGCAATAACGATCGTACGCAATAACCGTCAATTTGCCCCCGACGTGAGCTATCGTGCGTTGGTGCTGAAGTCCGCTGTCCCCAGCTTGATGACTGTCCCCTTAGGCGTTTTCTTCGTTTCTTTCTGGTCTTCGGGATTGGCTCTCTGTGGGGGTTCCGAATTCGCCTTGTCCTCAGGAGCAGGCGCTGCGGCGGGCTTCTCCGTCCAGACCCCATATACACGTCCGCCATAAGCGGCCAACCCGCTGTAGTCTCCAAAGAAGACGTCTCCGGCCTCGAATGGCTCATCAGTCCACGCATAGTTGGTGAAACTGCGCCCGCCGTCCGTGGAGCGTGCCAGAACCACAATCTGCTTTCGATTCCGCGGATCGCCTCGCCGATCATAAAACAGAACGTTCACCGAGCCGTCCACCGGATCGACAGCCAGCCATTGAAAGAACTGCTCCGCCCCATCGTGCACGGGATCGTTGTTCACACGCAGGGGAGAACTCCAATGCTTGCCCCGATCGTCGGAAGTGGCCAGGAATACGTCCAGATCGCCGTTCCGGTAGTCGCTCCAGGTAACGTACAGCCGCTTGCTTTTTGGATCAATCGCGATCTGCGGAAATCCATTGGCCCGCTCGAGCGTATCAATGGCGAACATGATCGGCGCGGTATGAATAACTGCGCGAGCGCGCGAAAATTTCTTACCGCCATCGCGCGATGTCGTGAGCATGATGTCGTTACCCTGACTCCAGATCGCGTACAGCGTGCCATCGGGAGCGACAGCGCCATCGAATCCTTCAGCGGCGCCGTTATCGTCACGGGGCAAGCCCGGATGAGCATCGATCTCGACCGCCGGCGACCATGTCCTCCCGTCATCCGTCGAGTGGGAGATCACCATTTGCGAGTCGGTCAAACGCCAGCGTGTCCATCCCACATAAAGATTGCCCGCGTATTTGCTCTTTGTGTTGTCGGCAACGATATAGGGCTTGTCCTCGAAAGGAATTCCCGGCCGAGTCGGTTGTTCGGCGACGGGCGCATGATCCGCTTCCCACGTCCTTCCGCCATCGAGCGAGCGGCGCACGAAAATTCCATTGCGCGTTGCGCCATGCGCCCAATAGTTGAACGTACCCAGTTTGTCGAACGCGATGTAGCAGATGAAGGCATGTCCCTGGTTGTCGAACGCTACCGAAACGTCACCGGAAACCCGGTAGTTTTTGGGAGCGACGCCCTCGGCCAACTGCCAACTGCGGCCGCTATCTTGCGAATATGCGGCTCGGGCGTTGTCTTGAAATACCGCCACGACCTGTTCGGGATTTCGCGGATTCACCGCAACGGCAGGCTCCGTAAAAGGTCCCACGGCGGGAGTGAGGGTGAAGATGTGCGCCTGCGGAGCCTTAGGCAATTCTTGCGCGAGCGAGAACGAAGCTGTGATTGCAAAGACGACGAAGATAAGAAGGGAAATCTTGTGCTGAAACTCTAGAGCCACGCGCATGCTATGTCATTTTAGCTTAGCGGAAGGAAGATCAGTGGGCGGCAAGATCCTAAGCACAGAGAGCGGCGCCGCCGGCAATGCCGGCGTCCGCGCCGTAGTGCGCTATCAGCAAAGGAATCGCGGAAGCATGCGGATTCACGCACCACGCTGGAAGGCGCTGCTTGATGTCATTGAAAAAAGGCTCGAGCATCGCCGCCACTCCACCTCCCATGACTACAACATCGGGATCGAGCAAATCCACAACGTTTCCCAGCCATGCCGTCAACAATTCCACGGTCTCCAGCAGAATCTCACGGGCCAGCGGGTCTCCTGCAGCGTAGGCTTGACCTACGACTTCGCTCGTCACCGAAGCGATTTTGCCATGCGCGAGCTTGAGAATCGCCGAAGCCCGCTGCGGATCTCCTTTGGCTTTTGCGCGCGCGCGCGCGCCAATGGCCGGCCCTGCGGCTAATACCTCGATACAGCCGCGCTTGCCGCACGCGCAAACTGGGCCTTGATAATCAATGCTGACGTGTCCGCCCTCGGCAGCAGAGCCAGTCTTCCCATGGTAAATCGCATTGTCGAGGACGATGCCCGTGCCAATCCCGGTGCCGATCGTGGCATAGAAAACATACCGGAAGCCACGGGCGGCGCCCCAGCGGGTTTCCGCCAGCGCTGCGGCGTTGGCGTCATTATCGACTTTCACCGGGACCTTATATTTGGCAGTGATTCTCTGCGCCAGCGGAAAATTTCGCCAGCAGGGCAGGTTGGGAGGATTGAGCACTACACCACTTTCAGGATCGAGCGGACCCGGAGCGCAGATCCCGATGCTCTGCACGGCGCTGTCGGATGAGGAAAGCAACAAGTCAATTGCGCTGGTGACGGCGTCCAAGGCGGCGTCCGCAGTGCCGTTGGCCACCATGGGCTTGCGCCCTTGGCGCAAAATCTTGCCCTCACGATCCACCAGACCCACCGCTACTTTAGTCCCGCCAATATCGACGCCGAGAAGGGGAGCGCTCATAGCGAGGAGCAACGAAAGATTACCTTTCCACACTTGTCATAGAGCTAAGTGGCTGATTTTACAGCTTGGCGCAAGAAAATGGCGATGAATGAAAAAATCTGATTCCTTTCATTCAAACTTTGAGTCTAACTCGTTACCTAAGGAAGTTGACGGGCGCTCATCGCCCACATAGAATCGAGCCTCAATGTCAGGTCACTCCAATCTTCGCGCCATGTGCTGCTGCACTTGTTGTTGTTGTGCATGTGTGTGCTCTGGCGCGGGGAGGCTGCTGACCTAAGAATTCTTTCTTAATTCCGGCACTCATCAACCCACCGCCAGAGGAATCTGGCGGTGGGTTTTTTATTTTCCATGACTATGACAACGACAAATACGGCGGCAAAAGAAACCAAGGCGCAACGCGCGGAACGCCTCAAGCGCGCGAAAAATCCCTGGGAAGGGCTGGAGGAAATCCGTCGCTTCGCGCGCGAGGGATTCGCCTCGATCCCGCCCGAATGGATCGGCACCTATTTTCGCTGGTGGGGCGTTTACACCCAAGGCGACGGCGCCGGCGTAACGGGCGGACAGAACGGGGAGGGCCGCGCGCTCCAGCGATTCATGGTGCGCATCCGCATTCCTAACGGGATAATGACTTCGCGCCAGCTGCGCGCCATCGCCGATCTCACCCGTCGGTACGCCAACGGAATCGCCGACCTCACCGTCCGTCAAAACATCCAACTGCATTGGGTCACAATCGAATCTCTGCCCGAGGTTCTCGATGGCCTGTGGCAGGTGGGACTCAACACGACCGGCGCTTGCGGGGATGTCGTCAGAAACGTGACCGGCTGCCCGGTTGCCGGCGTGGACGCCGATGAGATCATCGATGCGTCGCCGCTGGTCCTGCAAACCTCGCAATTGCTGGCCGGGAATGCCGATTTCTACAACCTGCCCCGCAAATTCAAGATCTCAATCGCAGGATGCCACTCCTGGTGCTCGTATCCGGAAATTAACGATATCGGGCTCACGGCGATCGCCCGTACGCTGGCAGGAAAACCCGAGGTTGGATTTTCGTTGCGCGTTGCCGGAGGGCTCTCGACCGAGCCCTATCTGGGCGCGCGTCTCAATGCCTTTGTTCGCTGGAACCAGGTTCTGCCGGTCGTCAAGGGCATTGCTGAATTGTTCCGCGATTCCGATGTCCTCCGCGAGCATCGCGAACGTGCCCGCTTGAAGTTTCTCTTCCTGCGTCACGGCTGGACCGCCCAGCACTTCCAGGACGAATTGGAACAGCGCATCGGATTCCGGCTTGATCCCGCTGTCGAAGAGCATGCGCCCGATGATGTGTATCGCGACCACGTCGGAGTGCATGCGCAAAAGCAGCCCGGCCTTTCGTATGTGGGCGCCGTTGTGCTGCGCGGGCGAATCACAGCGGACCAGATGCAGTCCGCGGCGGATCTCGCCGAGCGCTATGCCGCCGGCGAACTGCGCGCCACAAACATGCAGAACCTGTTGGTGGTAAACGTTCCGACCATAAACGCCGACGCGTTAGCTGATGAGCTTGACGCCATCGGCCTGCGGGCTGGCGGATCGGCATTCGCGCGGGGAACTGTTGCCTGCAGTGGTACAGAGTTCTGCAAACTTGCCATCACCGAGACGAAAAGTTTTTCCCGCTGGCTGGTGGAGGAGTTGGAAGAACGTCTGCCCGCATTCGACCAGCATTTGAAGCTTCACGTCACCGGCTGCCCCAACAGTTGCGGCCAGCACTGGATTGCCGACGTCGGCATCGAGGGCAAGAAGATCAAGCAGCACGACCGTCTCGTCGACGCCTACTACTTCTGTGTCGGGGGAGCGCTGGGACTGCACCAGGCGACGGCGCGGCCTGTCGGCTACCGCTGCGCAGCAACCGACGTTCCCGACGCGCTGGAACGTTTGCTGGCCAGATACCTGGCGCAACGCGAGCCTGGCGAAAATCTGCGGCGATTTTTCGCACGCCATAGCGATACCGAATTACGCGAGTTTCTGGCCGGCGAGGCCGTGCCGCCGGTGCCCCGAGATCTACCGCAATCCGGTACAAGCCTGGCGCAAGCAGGAGGAATCGGTGACTAGTCTGTTTCCAATGTTTCTCAAGCTCGAGGGCAAGCAAGTCCTCGTGGTGGGCGCGGGAAAAGTCGGCGAGCCGAAGATCGGGGGGCTGCTCGATACCGGAGCCCGGGTTCGAGTCATCGCACTCGATGCCAGTCCCGCGGTTCGCGAATGGGCCCGCGAGGGAAGAATCGAATTGGAACTCCGCCCGTTTGCCGCCCAGGATCTGGAAGGCGCTTTCCTTTCTGTCGTAGCCACCTCCTCGCGTGCGCTGAACGAGCGCATCTACCAGGAGGCACGCCGGCGCGGCGTCCTCTGCAACGTGGTCGACGTCCCCGATCTGTGTGACTTCTTCTATCCCGCAGTGGTGCGCCGTGGAGACTTGCAGATTGCGGTCTCAACCGCCGGGCAGAGCCCATCCCTCGCCCAGAAGATTCGCCAACAACTCGAGAAGCAATATGGCCCGGGATACGCTGAGTGGGTTGCAGAGTTGGGCGCAACTCGAAAGCTCATTTTAGCCACCGATCTCGACAAGGAACGCAAGCTGGAACTTTTGCACTCCCTGGCCAGCAGGCAAGCGGTGGAAGCAGCCCTCGCCCAGCTCACCCAACTAGTCGCAACTGGAGAAAGGGAATGAAGGGCAAAGTTTATCTGGTCGGCGCCGGTCCGGGCGACCCGGAGCTGTTGACCGTCAAAGCCCTGCGGCTGCTGCGCACCGCCGACGCCGTCCTCTACGACGACTTGGTCTCTCCTGAAATTCTGGCTCTGGTTACGCCCAGAGCTCAACTCCATCCCGTGGGTAAGCGGTGCGGTACGAAAAAGATTCAGCAGGAAGAAATCAATTTCCTGATGGTTGCGCTCGCCGAATCCGGTTTGCAGGTGGTTCGCCTGAAGTCTGGGGATCCTTTGATCTTTGGCCGCGCCGGAGAAGAAATGGAATCACTTCGTCATGCGGGCATCCCGTTTGAAGTTGTTCCCGGGGTTACATCTGCGTTCGGCGCCGCGGCCTCAGCGCAGATCCCGTTGACTCACCGCCATGCGTCCTCGGCAGTCGTGTTTTTGACGGCTCATCACGCCCAAGGGAGTGAACCCGCGGAGTGGAGCAAACTGGCGGGAAGCGGCTCAACCCTTGTGATCTACATGCCTGGCCGCAACTATCGCGAGCTTTCCGCTAGGCTGAAAGCCGCTGGCCTGAATGGAAAGACTCCCTGCGCCGTAATCTCGCGAGCTAGTACTCCGCAGCAGCACGTTCACCGCACGACCATTCATGCATTGCGACATGCGCCGGGGATGAGCGCTCCATCCCTGCTGATTGTGGGTGAAGTGCTTCGCTTTGCCGATGAAGCCATGCTTCGCGAGTTTGTAATGCCCGCGCGCGTGGCCGAGGAAGTTGGGCCGTTTTCCCCACTGCTCGCTGGCTTCACGGGCGTAAGGACAGATGAGGAGCCAATCGCGTGAAAGATCCAATACCAGACCAGTTCCAGCACATGGGCAGTCTCTCAGTCGCGGGTGTTCAGGACGCCGCTGAGACTTGGTCCCCGCAACAAGTTTTCAAGTGGGCTTTTGAAACCTTCGGAAACAGCATCGCCATCTCTTCGGCTTTCGGCGCCGAAGGCATGGTGCTGATCGACATGGCATCGCGCGTGCGAAAGGACTTCCGGCTCTTCACCATCGACACGGAATTCCTTTTCCCGGAAACGTATAGCTTGATGGACAGGATTGAAGCGAAATACGGCATCACCATCGAAAGAGTGTATTCAGATCTCTCGCCGCAAGCGCAACAGCGCGTGTACGGTGCCTCGCTCTGGAGCCGTGACCCCGACCTTTGCTGCAGACTGAGAAAAGTCGAGCCGCTCCGGCGCAAGCTGAGCGAGTTGAGCGCATGGATTACCAGCATCCGGCGCGATCAAACGTCGGCTCGCGCTGCTGCACGTAAAGTTGAATGGGACGCCAAGTTCGGACTGGCTAAGATCAACCCAATCGTGGACTGGACCTCGAAGCAAGTCTGGCGCTACATCCACGATCACAACGTGCCTTATAACCAACTGCACAACCAGGACTACCCGAGCATTGGCTGCACTCATTGCACTCGTGCCGTCAGGCCGGGAGAAGATCCCCGAGCCGGCCGTTGGCCGGGTTTTTCCAAGACCGAATGCGGCTTGCACCTGATCGAGCCCGCCGCCGATGCAACCGATGCAGTTGGCAGCAAAGCCGCCAAACTGGGAAACTGAAAACGATTTTATCCCGCCTGGCAGTATGCGCTGGAGATTCCTCCCCAGTCCCGCGCGGGCTCGTGTTTCGGGAAGAACAAGCTGTGCAGCCGACTGACCGACTCTTCGACCTTGGACTCTTCCACCAGGAAAGAAATCGTTCGGTCGGAGGCGCCCTGGCAGAGGACGCGCACATCCAAATCGGAAACGGCCGCGAACACTCGGCTGGCCACGTCCGGTTGCCGCCGGATATTTTCTCCAACCAGGCAGACAAATGCCTTGTGATTCTCCCAGCGTACTTTTGCGCTTCCATGGAGATCAGAGGCAATAGCCGGCAAAGCCGCAGTCGAACCCACCAGCAATGAGATTCGGCCCGGAGAAGTGCCCATCAAGTCCACCAGGCAACCGTGATGATCAAATACCGAAAACACTTTTCCCAGGACTTCAGCGTCCATTCCTCGCGGGCATTCGATATCCACCGCTGCAACATTTCTTTTTGCCGTGATTGCGCTAACCGTTCTTCCAGTCTTCGCACCAGCAACGATTTCCGTGCCCGCGCCTTCCGGCTGCCGCGAGTTCAGAACGTACACCGGAATGTTCTCGCGCATGGCCGGAGCCAGAGTCGCAGGGTGCAGCACCTTTGCCCCCAAATGCGCCAGCTCCGCAGCCTCGTCGAAACTCATCTTGGCGATTACGCGGGCGTCCGCGCACAGTTTCGGATCCGCGGTCATCACTCCGTCCACATCGGTCCAGATTTCGAGGCGAGATGCGCATAAAGCCTCGCCTACAATGGCGGCGCTGAAATCGGAGCCGCCTCGCCCCAGCGTCGTCGGTATCCCATCTTCCGTTGCCGCAATGAATCCACCCAGGACTGGCACGCGGCCGGCCTGCAGCAGCGGACTGACATTCTGTTGCAGCCGCTCATTCGTCAACTCCCATACAGGGCATGCCTGCCCGTGACGATTGTCGGTCACGATGCAGGAGCGGGCATCCACATGAGTCGCGTTCAGTCCAGCCTGGGAGAGGGCTTCGGCGATGAGCCGGCTGGAAAAACATTCGCCAAATCCGAGTAGGGGATCCTGTGACTTGAGATCGAATTCGCGCGAGGACTCCAGGCGGTGAAGCAGCGATTCCAGCGCTCGAAATTCTCCCCGCAACTGCTGGTCGAGCGCGCTATGGGCTGACCCGGCCACGAGCGCGTCGGCAATCGTCTCATGCCGCACGTAGATGTCCCGGGCGATAGCGAGAGCCGCTCCGAGACGGCCGCCGGCGGCGGCGTGCCCCGCTTCCAGTAATTGATCGGTGACCTTGGCCAGCGCGCTCACCACAATCACCAGTTGTTCATTCATCCGGCTCTCGACGATTCCAATCAGGCGCCGGATCGCCCCGGCATCCTCCACCGAGGTGCCTCCGAACTTCATCACCACCAGGTCGTCGCCTTGTTCGAACCTGCTCTGTCGCTTGCTCATCGTCCTGCTCCGTTCTCAAGTTTTTGGCGCAAAGAAAAACCCACCGCCAGATCGCTTCTGGCGGTGGGTTCGGGTGATTCGTTTAAGAGTGCTCTACTTCATCCGTTCCCGTCCTCCAGAAGACACATAATTCGTGTCGACATGCCTGTGCCTGTCGATGTAATTCGCGTCGCCTTCTGGATTCGGGAGTTCATGCGAAACTTTGCTCCTTAAGCATACGGCGGGGAAAGTTCTGCACAAAATCAAAATTACGATGCAAGGAATCGAAAATTCCGCTGGTTTGCCTATGCGTCAGCTTTCTTCATTTTCGTCGCGAACTGCCGCAGAAGTCCGACAAACGCCGTCGAAGCCACCGACAACGTCCGATCCCGCCGGTAAGCCAGTCCTAGCTCGCGATACAGTACCGCGTCTTCCAGGTCGATCAGTTTGACCCGTCCAGCATCGACTTCATCCCGTGCAAACGATGCGCTAATCAGCGACACGCCGAGATCGGCCGCCACAAAGCTCTTGATCATTCCTATGCTCGGTAATTCCATTCGCACTTGCAATTGGGCATTATGGGGCCGAAACAGCTTGTCCAGCAGCCGTCGCGTGTGCCCGGTCTTGGGAAACAGCAGCGGATGCTTGACGATTTCGCTCACCGGGACCACGTTGTGCTTGGCCAGTGGATTCTTCGGACTCACCATCAGCATCAGCTTGTCGCGAAAAATCGGTTGAATCTTCAGGCTGGGAGACTGGATGGGCAGCGTCAGAATTCCCACCTCCACCATCCCGTTCTCCAGCTTCTCGACAATCTTGTAGCTGAAGTTTCGATAAATACTGATCTGCACCGGGGGATAGCGCCGGCAATACTCCCCAAAAACTTCGGGTAAGACATACAGGCAGGTCGCCTCGTTGGCCCCCACCCGAAGAGTTCCGCGCGGCGTACCGCTGTGATCGGCGACCGCCATCAAAGACTCTTCCCGCAGGTTTTTCATGCGTTCGGCGTATTCGTAGAAAATCTGGCCCGCCGGGGTCAGTTTGACCGTCTTTCCCGACCGGTCGAGCAGGCGATCTCCGTATTCCTGTTCCAGTTGCCGGATCTGCGCGCTGACCGCCGACTGTGACCGGAACACCTTCTCCCCGGCCCGTGAAAAGCTGCCTTGGCGAGCGACTTCCAGAAACGTAGTGAGCTGATCGAAGTCCATTTTCGGTTGAGCGAATTATAGCGGAGTCCTTCCACTTCGCGGTTAATTACGCGCAATCGCGCGCGCCCGATCACGCCTCGAATTTTGGATGGCTTGCATCGAAATTCTGCATTGTACTTTCCTTGCCTGCAGGCGCTATTAAAGAACTGCGAAACTCTGTTCCTGTGCGGAAGTGTGCGGCCCCTTGTCGCCCGGCAAGGCATGCCCGAGAACAAGTCCCTGGGAAAGGAAATGGTGCATCAAGACGAAGTCCATGACGACGCGTCTCAACCCGGCCAACGGCTTGCCTCCCGCCCAGGGACTGTATGATCCGGCGCACGAGCACGATGCGTGCGGCATTGGATTCGTAGCCAGCATCAACGGCGACAAGAGCCACGAAATTATCCGCAAGGGAATCCAGGTTCTTCTCAATCTGGCGCACCGCGGAGCCTGCGGTTGCGATCCTGAGACCGGGGATGGCGCCGGTGTTCTGATCCAAATCCCGCACAATTTTTTTGTCCGCGAGTGCGAGAAGTCGGGATTTAACCTGCCCCAGCCGGGCTCCTACGGCGTCGGCATGACCTTTCTGCCCGTCGAGAAGCACCAGCGCCTGCAATGCGAAGGAATTCTCGAACGCATTGTCCGCGAAGAGGGACTCGCATTGCTTGGCTGGCGCGACACTCCGGTGTATGCCTCCGCCATTGGCCGCGTCGCTCGCGCCTCCCAACCTTACATTCAGCAGATTTTTGTGCGCTGCGCTCCTGCGCTGGACGAAGACGCCTTCGAGCGCAAACTCTACGTCGTCCGCAAGCGTGCCGAAAATGAGATTCGCGAATCCGGCATTGCAGACGCCGCCATGTTCTACATCCCGTCGCTCTCCTGCCGGACCATCGTTTATAAGGGACTGCTCCAGGCCTCGCAGATCACTAATTTTTACCGCGAGCTATCTGATCCCGAGGTAGTGAGTGCCCTGTGCCTGGTGCACCAGCGTTTCTCGACCAATACCTTTCCCAGTTGGGAGCGGGCGCACCCTTATCGCTATGTCGCGCACAATGGCGAGATCAATACCCTGCGTGGCAACGTGAACTGGATGCATGCCCGCCAGTCTCTTTTGCGCTCTCCGCTGTTCGGCGACGATCTGAAGAAGCTGTATCCCATCATTGCTCCGGACGGCAGCGACTCCGCCAATTTCGACAATGTCGTCGAGTTTCTGCTCCAGTCAGGACGCAGCCTGCCCCATGTCATGGCCATGCTGATTCCTGAAGCCTGGGCGGGCAACCCCCATATGAAGCCGCAAAAGCGCGCCTTCTACGAATATCACGCCTGCATCATGGAGCCCTGGGACGGTCCCGCTGCCATGGCTTTTACCGATGGCCGCGTAGTCGGTGCGACTCTCGACCGCAATGGCCTGCGACCGGGACGTTACGTCATTACCCATGATGGCCTCGTCGTGATGGCGTCGGAAGCCGGTGTGCTCGACATCCCTGCCGAGCAGGTCAAGAAGAAAGGCCGCCTTCAGCCGGGAAAAATGTTTCTGGTGGATACCGTCTCCGGCCGCATCGTTTCCGACAAGGAAATCAAGGACAAACTGGCTTCCCAGCAGCCCTACGCGCAATGGCTGGCGGAAAATCAGATCACCATCGATCAACTGCCCGAGCCTGCCCGCATGCATTACCCGGACGCCGAGACTCTTCTCCGCCGCCAGCGCGCCTTCGGTTACAGCGATGAAGATCTGCGGATGATTCTTTTCCCGATGGCGTCGAAAGGTGAAGAGCCGGTTGGCTCCATGGGGACCGATACTCCACTGGCCTGCCTTTCCGATAAGCCGCAATCGCTCTTCAACTATTTCAAGCAACTCTTCGCGCAGGTCACAAATCCGCCCATCGACCCGATTCGCGAAGAGATGGTGATGTCGTTGATCAGTTACATCGGGAGCGAGCGCAACATTCTCGAAGAAGCGCCGGAAAATTGCCATATGCTGAAGCTGGCGCATCCGCTGCTCACCAATCGTGAACTGGAGAAGCTGCGTCGGGTCTCGAACCGCGATCTTTTGGCAACCACATTGCCCGCGCTGTTCCGAGCCAGCGAGGGGGAAGCCGGACTGAAGCGTGCTCTGGACGAGTTGTGTCAGCGCGCCTCTCTCGCGGTGAAAGCCGGATACTCGCTGCTCATTCTTTCCGACCGCGGCGTTGACAAGGACTATGCCCCGATTCCGTGCCTTCTCGCCCTGGCTGCTGTGCACAATCTCCTCGTGCGCGAAGAAACTCGAACCCAGGTTGCCCTCATCACCGAGTCAGGAGAGCCGCGCGAAGTCATGCATTTTGCGTTGCTGAGCGGCTATGGCGCCAGTGCGATCAATCCCTATCTGGCTTTGGAAAGTGTGGAGAGCCTTGCCTGGCGCGGGGAATTGGGTGACGGCATCACCCCCGAACTCGCGGTCACGCATTTCCTCAAGGCCATCAAGAAAGGGCTGCTGAAAACCTTTTCGAAGATGGGTATTTCGACGCTCCAGAGTTATCAGGGGGCGCAGGTCTTCGAGGCCATCGGCCTTAATAAAGAGTTGATCGACAACTACTTCTCCGGCACTACCTCTCGCCTGGAAGGCATTGGTCTATCGGTTCTCGCAACCGAAGCCCGGACCAAACATGAGTATGCCTTCCGCACCCTCACCGATTTCGAGACCGAATTGGCGGTGGGCGGCAATTATCACCAGCGCGTCAACGGCGAATACCATTTGCTGAACCCGCTCACCATAAGCAAGCTGCAGCACGCAGTCCGGCAGGACAGCTTCAAGACGTTCCAGGAATACTCCGATCTGATCGACCGTCAAAGCGCCAACCTCTGCACCTTGCGCGGCTTGATGAAATTGAAAAGCAGCGAAACTCCCGTCTCGCTGGATCAAGTCGAGCCCGCCAAAGAGATTGTGAAGCGCTTCACCACCGGCGCCATGTCGTTTGGCTCGATCAGCAAAGAAGCTCACGAGACGCTGGCCATCGCTATGAATCGCATCGGAGGCAAGTCCAACACGGGCGAGGGCGGGGAAGACGAAGACCGTTTCAAGCCCGATGCCAATGGCGACCTCCGCCGCAGCGCAGTCAAGCAGGTGGCTTCGGCACGTTTTGGAGTGACCGCAAACTATCTGGTCAATGCTGACGAATTGCAGATCAAGATGGCACAAGGCGCCAAGCCAGGAGAAGGCGGCCAACTCCCGGGCCATAAGGTGGACGAAGCGATAGCTCGCCTTCGCCATTCGATTCCCGGCGTTGGCCTTATCTCGCCTCCGCCGCATCACGATATCTATTCGATTGAAGATCTGGCTCAGTTAATTTATGACCTCAAAAATGTCAACCCACGGGCGCGAATCGCGGTGAAATTGGTAGCCGAGGTAGGCGTCGGCACGGTCGCTGCCGGCGTGGCCAAGGCTCATGCCGACGTGGTTCTCATCAGCGGCGACACCGGCGGCACCGGCGCCTCTCCTCTGAGTTCCATCAAGCACGCAGGAATTCCCTGGGAACTCGGATTGGCCGAGACGCAGCAGGTCTTGCTGTTGAACGATCTCCGTGGCCGCATCCGCGTCCAGACCGACGGCAAGCTGCAGACCGGCCGTGACGTGGTGATCGCGGCCCTGCTGGGCGCCGAAGAGTTTGGCTTTGCGACGACTCCTCTGATCGCGATGGGGTGCATCATGATGCGCAAATGCCACTTGAACACTTGTTCGGTGGGCATCGCCACCCAGGATCCTGTCCTCCGCAAGCAGTTCCAGGGTCAGCCCGAGCACGTCATCAATTTCTTTTTCTTTATCGCCGAGCAAGTTCGGCAGCATATGGCTCAACTCGGCTTCCGCACCGTGGACGAGATGGTCGGCCGCGTGGATATGCTCGATGTCGAGCCCGCTGTCGATCACTGGAAAGCTCAGGGCTTGGATTTCTCCGCGATTCTTTACAGCCCGCCGGTGCCCTCGCGCATAGCGCGCCGTTGCGTCCAGGCGCAGGAGCACGGCCTGAACCACGCCCTTGACCATCAACTGGTCGAGCATTCGCTGGACGCTTTGCTGAGCCTGAGCCCGGTGGAAATCAATTTGCCCGTGCGCAATATTCATCGTTCGGTGGGCACGATGTTAAGCGGAGAAATTGCCCGCCGCTACGGCTCCGCTGGACTGCCCGACGATACCCTCCGCATCCGTCTCACCGGTTCCGCCGGACAAAGTTTGGGCGCTTTTCTGGCCAAGGGAATCACGATCACACTCGAAGGCGAGGCCAACGACTATGTCGGCAAGGGCCTTTCTGGAGGGCGCGTCATCGTCTATCCGCCCCAAGGTTCTGGCTTCACGCCCGAAGAAAACATCATCATCGGCAACGTTGCGCTTTACGGCGCCACTAGCGGCGAGGCATTCTTCAACGGAGTCGCCGGCGAACGCTTTGCCGTGCGTAATTCCGGAGCCACTGCAGTCGTGGAAGGCGTCGGCGACCATGGCTGCGAGTACATGACCAACGGCTTGGTCGTGGTCCTCGGTTCCTGCGGCCGCAACTTCGCTGCCGGTATGAGCGGCGGACTTGCCTACGTCTTCGATGAACGCGGAGACTTCACCGAAAAGCGCTGCAATCTCGACTCGGTCGATCTCGATCCGCTGCTGGAGCCGCACGACGTGCAGACTGTCCGCGACCTGATCACGCGCCACCTGGAACTCACGCGCAGCCGCCGCGCCCAATGGATTCTCGATCACTGGCAGGAAGCAGTTTCCCGCTTCATCAAGGTCTTTCCGCATGAATACAAGCGCGTTCTCGGCGTAACCCGCTCCGAGCGGGACTACATCCCCGTCGAACCCGTTTCAGTTCTTGCCCAACCGGCGCAGCAGGAGCAGGTGCAGCATGGGTAAGACCACCGGCTTCCTGGATTACTCGCGCGAGCTCGCCCCTCGGCGTCCGGTTCTGCAGCGCGTCAATGATTGGTTCGAGATCTACCAGGATTTTCCGGAGGCGGAGCTGCGCAAGCAGGGCGCACGCTGCATGGATTGTGGCGTTCCCTTCTGCCAGACGGGATGTCCCGTCAACAATCTGATCCCCGACTGGAACGATCTCGTCTATCGCGGCCGCTGGAAAGATGCCGTGCGCCAGCTCCACGCCACCAACAACTTTCCCGAATTTACCGGCCGCATCTGCCCCGCGCCCTGCGAAGCTTCGTGCGTTCTGGGCATCAACCAGCCGGCGGTCACGATCAAGCAGAATGAAAAGAACATCGTCGAGCGCGGATTTCTGGAAGGCTGGATCCGTCCGGAAACAGTGACGGCTCGCACCGGAAAGAAAGTTGCGATTGTCGGCTCAGGGCCGGCTGGCTTGGCGGCCGCTCAGCAACTCTGTCGCGCCGGCCACGCAGTCGTCGTATATGAAAAATCCGACCGCATCGGTGGACTGCTGCGCTACGGCATTCCCGAGTTCAAGCTGGAAAAACATATCATCGATCGCCGTTTGGAGCAGATGGCCGCCGAGGGCGTGAAGTTCGTCGCCAATGCGGAAGTCGGCCGAAGCATCGCAGTGGAAGATCTGCGCCGCGATTTTGATGCCATCGTGCTGGCCGGAGGGGCGGAGCACCCGCGCGATCTGAAAATTCCCGGCCGCCAGTTAAACGGAATTCATTTCGCGATGGAGTTCCTGCCGCAGCAGAATAAGCGCTGCCATGGTGACGTGATCGATCCTGCCCTCGAGATTCTGGCCACCGGCAAGCGTGCGGTGATTATCGGAGGAGGTGACACCGGCGCCGACTGCCTCGGCACTTGTCATCGTCAAAAGCCGCTCTCGGTTCATCAATTCGAAATCATGCCCAAGCCACCCGATGAGCGCTCGCCACAGACTCCATGGCCGCTCTGGCCGATCCAGCTTCGCACTGAGGCGGCCCACGAAGAAGGCGGCATCCGCGACTGGAGCATCGCAACCACCCGGCTCAGCGGCGACGAGCATGGCAACGTCAAACAACTGCATGCGGTAAGAGTTGGACCTCCTCCAAAATTCGAGCCCATCCCGGGCACCGAATTCGCCATGGATGCCGAGCTGGTCCTGATCGCGATGGGATTTCTCGGCCCAGTGCGCAACGGAATGATTGAGCAACTGGGAGTTCAGCTCGATCATCGCGGCAACGTGGCCACCGACGAAAATTACATGTCATCGGTCCCGGGCGTCTTTGCCGCAGGAGACATGCGTCGCGGCCAGTCGCTGGTGGTGTGGGCAATTTCAGAGGGACGCAAAGCCGCGGCTTGCGTGGATGCTTACCTGAAGCAGTTGTCGATTGCGCCGCGCGTGGAAACTCATCCCGCAGCTAGTCGGATCGCGTAGCCGCCTCGACTTCCTCATAGAGTTCGGGAAGCCGCTGCGCGTCTTCAGGAGAGTTCCCAAAGCGCGCTGACTCATAAACCGCAGTGAAGCGCGCGACCGGTTCGCGCAGGCGGTTATCTTCAATTTTCCGTACGAACTCTTGCGGCGTCTCCGCCTTGGGCCTCGCCACCCCGCGCCGAGCGAGCACGCGCGCCATGCGTTCATACCACAGGGAGGCAGCCTGTTCGGGAGACCGCTCCGGATGCGCGGACAGCCATTTTTCGTGCAGCCAGCGGATGATCCGCCCGAGATTTCCCAAAATCAGCAACAGCAGCGCGATCCCAGCTCCGAATACCGCCCATCTTCCAGGCGACTGCTCCACCCGGTCCTGTTTCCGCCGCGCCCATCCCAGCATGGACTCGTAATGCTCGCGCGCCCACCTGCGCGCGCCCTCCCACGCGCCACGCGAGTTTGTGATCGCGGCCTTGCCTAGCACGTACTGGTGAGAACTGTCGTAGCTGACGATCCACTCCCGCCAGAATGACGCCATGGCATCGACATAAAGGGCAAGCCGGTTCCAACCCTGCGCAACTCCGCCGCGACCGCCCGGCGTGGGATCAAACGTCTGCCATCCATACCCGGGAAAGTACGCTTCCACCCACGAGTGCGCGTCTTTGGCTCTGACGATATAGCTCCCGGTAATGTCGTTGAACTCATCGCTGCGAAACCCGTTGACCACTCGCGAAGGAATCCCTAGCGTGCGTAACATGACCGCCATTGCCGAAGCGAAGTACTCGCAGTGTCCCTGCCTGCGCTCGAACAGGAAATTCGCAATCGGATCCTTTTCCGCTGTCCGCGGAAGTTCCAGCGTGTAGGCGTAGCGGGTGCGAAGATAAGTCTCGATGGCGGAGGCTTTGTCGTAATTGTTCTTGGCCGAACTCGTGATCTGCGCCGCTAATTGGGCCACTCGGGAATCCTGGCTGGGCAACTCAAGGTAATTGTCGGTGATCTCTTCAGGAAAAGTTCGTCCCGCCTTTCGCAATTCGCCGGGAATCGGCCGGGCAATGTCCGAGGTGGCTTCGTACCGGCTGACGGCGTGCTGGGAGTCATAGTCGTACACTCCCGCAGCGGCGGAGTCGGTCGTCAGCATGCGGTAATTTCCGCTCACACTGAGCGGCCGAGGCGCCAGAAAGAAGACGTTGGTTCCAATCGGCTCCATCATCACGCGATAGTGAATCATCTTCTCGCGCCCGATGTCAGACGTTGTCTCCGGGTTTGGCACCCCGAAGCTATTGTCGGGCAGCCGCCGCAGCGCGAACCGGTCTTGCGAATTCGACCACGTATGTCCATCGAAATCCGCCAGCGTGACTCCCCGCCAGTGCAGGTCGTACTCCCCCGCTGTATCGCCATCAATATGAATGTGCATTACAACCGAGTTCGACTGCTGAATCCGTCCGATCTGACCCAACCGAACCCGATCGCTGAAACCAGAAGAAATATCGGTGCCAAACGAATACCCGCCCAGGTATCCGGCCGACATGCGTGGCATTACAAAGAACAATGCCGCGCCCCCAATCAGGATCATGATCATCAGGGCGGGCGTGATCCTCGCTAGTGCAAAGGCCAGCCGCCGGTGTTCCTGCAGATCGCTCGAATGCCTCGCCTGAATGTTGGCTGCGTGCCCTGAACGCCGCATCTCCATCAGGATGAACGTTGCCACCGCCATGAGCATGAACACTGCAAACGCGAACAGAAAGGCGCTGTCCACTGTCAGCACGGCCGACGCCAGCACCATCAGGAATGCAAGGATCGCGAGCGTGATATGGTCGCGTTCTCGCCGGAGTGAGAACATCCGCACCACCACTCCGAACAATGCCAGGTGTACGGTAGCTGGAAGGAAGCTGCGGGAAACGACGAAGTAATCAATCGCGAAAAAAACGAAGTAAGCGATCGACAGCGGAGTGGTCCAGCGCTCCGAAATCACAATCTGCCGCCGTTTGGCTAGCAACAGCCCCCGCACTGCCATGGCGACGCCCACGATGATGACCGAGGGAAGGTCAACGCCGCCAGTTGCCGCCAGCATCCCAAATCCCGTCAGCACAAGCAGATACAGCGCGAGCTCAAAGTAATTATCGATGGCTCGCTGCAGGGGAATGACACCGCGTTTTGGAGACGAATTCGTCATGCCATTGGCGCCAGGACTGGATGCCGCCGAACAATATCCAAGCTTTGACAACTATTGTTCGATAACCGCGACAAGAAAGGAAGGCCCCGTTCGAGAATTCTTGCACCAAAGGTCACATAAATTTAGCGGGCAGGGCAAGCGTCCTGCCGGCGATCGTAGGCGTGCGCCCTGCGCCTGTTGAAAAGGCGTCTCGCCGGCGCCGCTGCGATTCTAATCCACAACTTTGCAATGCTAGAATGATTCAGGTCAGGCATCGGTCTCACGCGACGTACTCCCGCCAACCCCGCCAGATCCGGAAGGAAGCAACGGTAACGGGCTCTTGCGTGTGCAGTGAGTTCCCGGTGTCTGACTTTAATTTTCCCCCCCGCCAACCTCGCCGGGTCTGTGCTCCTCTGACTACCAAGATTTACATCCCTTTACGACTCTTTTCGCAAGAAACGTTTTTCCGAGCATCCAGATGGAGTAAGGCGCGGCAGCCTCGATAAGCCGCCCTGAGGAAAAACATGAAAACTGGCAATACTTCGCCCCGCACCGCTGCCCATGTCACCATCCGTGTATCCGGCAAACTCTTCGAAGGACATCTGGCTTATCTCGACCAATTTGTCGAATCTGCAACCGAGTGCCGGCTGTGGCCGCTCCTGAGCTTGTCTCAGCTCGAGGAATTGGATCGCGCCGCCCTTTTCTACCTCATGGATGGCCAAAATTTCCGTTTCGGCCTGACTTCCTGCCCCGGTTTTATTCGCGAGTGGATGGACCACGAAAAGGACCGCGCCGCCTGAACCACCAGTTCACTCCTTCGGCGACCAGCGCGTCTTCGCCTGACGAAGTTGTTTGCCAAGAAGCTCTCAATCCTTCAGAATACAGGGTCTCCTAAGTTCTTCTGGAGCCCTGATTGACTACGCGCGCCAAAATTACCGCGCTCGGCACCTATGTGCCCCCGCGCGTGCTTACCAATGCCGACCTGGAAAAAATGGTCGACACCACCAACGAATGGATTCTCGAACGCGTCGGCATCCGCGAACGTCACATCGCGGAGAAGGGCGTCGCGGCCAGCGATCTCGCCGTAGCGGCGGTGAAGAATCTGCTCCAGTCCCATCCTTTCGATCTACAACAGGTCGACCTCATCGTGGTCGGCACCGTCACGCCCGACATGATGTATCCCTCGACCGCTTGCCTGGTCCAGCACAAACTCGGCATCGCCAACACCTGGGGATTCGACGTTTCCGCAGGATGCTCCGGATTTCTTTACGCCCTTAACACCGGCGTTAAATTCATTGAATCCGGCCAGTACAAGAAGGTCCTGGTCATTGGAGCGGATAAGAATTCGGCCATGACCGACTACACCGACCGGGCCGTGTGCATTATCTTCGGCGACGGCGCTGGAGCCGTTCTACTCGAGCCTTGCCAGGACGGCGAAGGCATCATCGATCATGTCGCTCAGGTGGAGGGCACGGGCGGGCAGTATCTGTACATGCCCGGCGGCGGAAGCCTGAACCCTGCCTCCCATGAGACGGTCGACCAGAAGATGCATTACATCCATCAGGATGGCAAGAATGTGTTCAAGTATGCCGTAAAAAAAATGGCGGAGATGACCGAGCGCATCCTCGAACGCAACAAACTTACCGGCAAGGATGTGGATTGCTTCATCGCTCACCAGGCCAACCGCCGCATCATCACAGCCACCGCCGACCGGCTCGGCATGCCCATGGAAAAGGTCGTCATCAATATCGACCGCTTCGGCAACACCACCGCCGGCACCATTCCTATCGCCATGGCAACGGCGCTGGAAGAGGGAAAGCTGAAGAAAGGCGACCTCCTGCTGATTGCCGCCGTCGGTGCCGGATTCACCTCTGGAGCGACTCTCCTGCGCTGGGCGTATTAGCCAGCGCGATCGCCAGGTTTACTTTGAAACGGCTGAAACCTTGAACTTGAAACCTTGAAACTCTAAAACCTTGACCTTTGAAACCTCCGGTACCATAAAATAAAGGGCATTCATCACAGAGGAAATCATTGAGCAAACCGATCCGCGCCAAAATCAGCGCCCTGGGCACCTATGTGCCGCCGCGCCTTCTTACTAACGCCGACCTTGAACGTATGGTCGACACCAATAACGACTGGATCATGGCCCGCGTCGGCATTCGCGAACGTCATATTGTCGACAAAGGAATTCCTACCAGCGACCTGGCCGTCGAGGCATCCCGAAAAGCTCTAGCCCAGCGCGGCCTGAGCCCCACTGATATTGAAGCCATCATCGTAGGCACGGTGACGCCCGACATGTTTTTTCCCTCCACTGCCTGCGTTGTGCAAGACAAGCTTGGAGCCAAAGGCGCGTGGGGATTCGACCTCTCCGCCGCATGCTCTGCCTTTCTCTATTCGCTGCAGGTAGGCGCGCAGTTCATTGGCACCGGCACTCACAAACGCGTCTTAGCTATCGGTTCCGACGTGATGTCGTCCATCATCGACTACACCGATCGCGCCACCTGCGTCATCTTTGGTGACGGCGCCGGCGCAGCCATCCTCGAGCCCTCCGACGACGATTCCCTCGGCCTCATCGATTCCATCCACGAAGTCGACGGCTCCGGAGGACAGTTCCTGTACATGCCCGGCGGCGGCAGCCTCCATCCCACCAGCAAAGACACGATCTCCAAGCGTATGCACTACGTCCACCAGGATGGCCAGCAAGTTTTCAAGTTCGCGGTCCGCAAGCAGACCGAACTCTGCCTGAAACTGCTCGAACGCAATGGTCTGACGGGCTCCGATATCGATGTTTTCATTCCCCATCAGGCCAACCTCCGCATCATCAATGCCACCGCGGAGCGCCTTGGATTGCGCTCCGGCAGCGTCATTGTCAACATTGATCGTTACGGCAACACCACTGCCGGCACCATCCCCCTGGCTATGAACACCGCCATGGAAGAAGGCAAGCTGAAGAAGGGAAGCCTCGTCCTGCTCGCGTCCGTGGGAGCCGGCTTCACCGTCGGCGCCACGCTGCTGCGCTGGGCATTTTAAAACCTATCCCTCAAACCCAGTGACGTTCGTAACTGGCCGTAGCGCATTTCGATGGGCAGTTCACCGCGTCCAATGTTATCGTCGTCGCACCTTCGCCTGCACGTGGGGATGCCGGCGGATTGTAAGCGTATGACCCGTAACCTCCGTTGCTTCCTTCTGCTGGCCCTCGCCTTGGTCTATGGGAATGCTCAGCAGCCCGATCCACGCCAAAGCAAGCTCATGGTTCTCGAGCACATGTGGAACGAAGCTCAAGTCCACCGCGACGCCTCCGCTCTGGAGCAGTTGGTTTCCAGCCATTTTGTCAACACCGAGTGGGATGGCGAAGTCAGCGACAAGCAGAAATTTCTAGCCGATATCAAAGATCCACTCTTCAAACCTACCCTCACCAGCATCCGGGACGTGAAGATGAATTTCTTCGGCGACACCGCCGTGATCACCGGGATTTATCACA
>DASYYT010000019.1:0-29274 GCA_035949755.1 Candidatus Sulfotelmatobacter sp. | reverse complement strand
TGGAACAACGTTGACCACCGCCCTTGCCACAACCTAAATTTCAGAAAGTCCACAGCTCGCAGCACCACCCGCAAAACGAAAGCTATGTTTAGTTAGAACCGACACCCTAGTTCCCCGCGAATGAGTTTCGTAACAGCCTCGAACTCATCGCGACCCATCGAAGCCAAGCGGCGCGCTTTGGCTCGCGCCGCTGACCATTCGCTGTGAACCGCGTGCGCAGAACTGGACTCATCCTGTATCCTCAGCCTGTATCCTCGGCAATCATTATGCCCGCTGATTTCCTTACCCGGATCAAACAGTCCCCCGTGCTCTGCGATGGCGCGATGGGGACGTTGCTCTACGCCAAAGGCATCTTCATCAACCGCAGCTACGACGAACTCAATCTTTCGCAGCCTGACCTGATTCGCGGCATTCACCACGATTATCTGCAGGCGGGCGCCGAAATCATCGAAACCAACACCTTCGGCGCGAATTCTTTCCGCTTAGCGCGGCATAGTTTGGCTGACAAGGTGAAAGAAATGAACCGGGCGGGCGCGCGTCTGGCCCGCGAAGCCGCCAAAAGCTTCGATGTGTGGGTGGCGGGATCGGTTGGCCCGCTGGGAACCAGAATCGAGCCCCTGGGAAAAACTTCGTTCCAGGAGGCGCGGGACTCTTTCCGCGAGCAAATGGAGGCTTTGGTCGAGGGTGGAGTCGACCTGCTGATCCTGGAAACTTTCGGCTACCTGGAAGAGATTCATCAGGCGATGCTGGCGGCCAAGGAAGTAGCCCCGTCGCTGCCGCTAATTGCGCAGGTGACCATCGATGAAGACGGCAATTGCCTGGACGGTTCCGATCCGCAGACTTTTGTCCCCAAGTTGGCGGAGTGGGGCGCGGATGTGATCGGGTGCAACTGCAGCGTCGGTCCGGTGGCCATGCTGGATGCCATGGAACGGGTGCGCGCGGCGACGACTCTGCCGCTGTCGGCACAGCCCAACGCCGGTATTCCCCGCTCGGTGGATGGCCGCAATATTTATTTGTGTTCGCCCGAATACATGGCCAGCTATGCCCGCAAGTTTGTCGCCGCTGGCGTCCGGGTTGTGGGCGGATGCTGCGGGACCACCCCGGACCATATTCGGGTCATGAAGTCGGCGCTGCGCGTGGGGGAAGCTCGCGGCAAGGCCGCGGCGGCGCAGGCTACGAACCGCCAGCCCGCGCCGAAAGCCATCCCGGCGTTGCCGCTGGAGGAGCGCTCGCCTCTGGGCGCAAAGCTGGCGCGCGGCGAATTCGTCACCATGGTGGAGATCGTTCCCCCCAAAGGGATTGACGTTCGCAAGGAAATCGAGGGCGCACGCTTCCTGAAATCGGTTGGAGTGGACGCGGTCAACATTCCCGATAGCCCGCGCGCCTCGGCCCGCATGAGCAACCAGGCTCTGTCGCTGCTGATTCAGCGCGAGGTGGGCATTGATGCCATCCTGCACTACACCTGCCGGGACCGCAATGTGCTGTGTATTCAGAGCGACCTGCTGGGCGCCGCTGCCGTGGGCATCAGGAATCTGATCTGCATTACCGGCGATCCGCCGAAGATGGGCAACTATCCGGACGCGACCGCGGTGTTCGATGTGGACGCCATTGGCCTGGTCAACATTGTGCACAACTTGAACCGCGGCCTGGATCTGGGGGCCAATCCCATCGGGGTGGGAACTGGATTTGTGATTGGGGTAGGCGCGAACCCCGGGCTCACCGACATGGACGAGGAGATTCGCCGCTTCGAATTCAAAGTCGAGGCGGGTGCCGAATACGTGGTCACGCAACCGGTCTTCGACCTGCGCCTGCTGGAAAACTTCCTGCGCCGGATTGAGCACTGCAAAATTCCCGTCGTAGCGGGAATCTGGCCGCTGGTCAGTGTGCGCAACGCCGAGTTCATGAAGAACGAGCTGCGAGTTTCCGTACCCGACTCGATTTTGGAGCGCATGGCGCGCGCTCCAAGCCCGGAAGCCGCGCGGGAGGAAGGCGTCGCCATCGCCCGCGAAATGTTGATTGCGGCGAAGCAAATGGCACAGGGGGCGCAAATCAGCGCGCCTCTGGGCCGCTACAACGCCGCCGTCGATGTATTAGAGGCTTTGGGCGGCGGCGATAATGCGGCATCGGCGTGATGGAAAGTAGCCTTTGCTTCAAACCTCGCTTCTGCGGTCCTGCAAAAACGTTTTTCTGACCCACAAGCTCGCTTTTCTCCAGTATTCATGCGCCTTTTCTGCTGTTCCCATTGCGGGAACCTCTCCCTCATTTTTTTTGCTTTTCGACATAAAAGACTGGACTCGCCGCCCGAGGCGGTGCATTACAATAGACAAACGGAGCGAATCCCCGTTGGCCAAATTTGAAGAGTGTCTCCAGCGACTGGAGAAAATAGTTCAGGAACTGGAAAAGGGAGAAGTCCCTTTAGAAAAATCGCTGACACTGTTTGAAGAGGGCATGCAGCTTTCTTCCTCCTGCCGGAAAGAATTGGAGCAGGCGGAAGGTAAAGTCGAAATTCTGCTGAAGAAAAACGGGAAACTCCAGGCCGAACCCTTCGAGCCGCTGACCGAAAAACCGCCAGTGCGCCGGTAAGCATCCGCGACTCGAGGCTTTGTTAGATGTCTGTGGAGTTGTGGTTTTCCCAGCCACCCCGCAGCCTAGTCCAGCGTTAACGTGCGCCGTTGACGACGGTTGAAGATCGGGGAATTTATGACTCAAAGTGTAGTTCTACTCGAAAACGATCCAGGAGTAGCCCAGTCCCTGGCTGGCGGACTTCGCCCTCACTTCTCAGTCCACATTACCAGTTCGAATGAAGAGTTGCGGGACAAGGTAGCCCGCAGCCGTCCCCAGGCCGTAGTGCTCAATCTCGAGCACTGGCGGCTGACCGATGTTGAAAACCTGCATCAGGATTTTCCGCATCTGCCCATCGTAT
The DNA here is from genome assembly GCA_035949755.1 of Candidatus Sulfotelmatobacter sp. GTDB lineage: Bacteria > Acidobacteriota > Terriglobia > Terriglobales > Acidobacteriaceae > Sulfotelmatobacter. The sequence goes on along the minus strand of DASYYT010000019.1, from coordinate 26,351 downwards.
GCACGCACCGCATTCCGGATGAAGAAATGTGGATGGCTGCGCTGGCCGCCGGAGCGTGCGACGTGTGCGCTGCCGGTGACGTGGGCGAGGTACTGACCTCGGTTCTGCGCAGCACTGCCTTAGCGCAGGTCGCCGCCGCATAAAACGAATCATCGGCCACGGATCTACGCGGATTTCCACGGATAAACAAAATGTGCATTGATCCGTGTTTATCCATGAGATCCGTGGCCCGCTTTTTCGGTGGCCCGGTTCGAGGTTTGGTTAGAAGACGACTCCGACCGGATCTGTTGTGCCCTCTTGCTATACTGCCCCTTCATGCTCACCGAGACTATGGAACAAGGGCAACGCCTGGCCGATGCCGCCCTCGATCATTTGATTCCCCGCGAAACGGAGCATCCGGTCTCGATTCACAAGGCTATGCGGCATAGCGTATTTGCCGGGGGCAAGCGCCTGCGCCCGGTGCTGGCCATGGAAGCGGCCCGCATGATCGCGAGATCGCTGCCCGCAGGAGTCGAGGAGTTAGGCGCGGCCTTGGAGATGCTGCACACCTACTCGCTGATCCATGACGATCTACCCGCGCTCGATAATGACGATCTGCGCCGCGGGCGTCCTACCTGCCACAAAGTTTTCGGTGAAGCGATGGCCATCCTGGCGGGAGATGCCTTGCAGACGCAGGCTTACGAAGTTCTGGCGGGGCTCAAGTGCCCGGCAGAAGCCCGGGTGAAGATCATCGCGGAGATCGCGCGCGGCACTGGAACCGTGGACGGCATGATCGGTGGCCAGGTGGTCGACCTGGAAGCCGAACATACCAAGCCGACCAAAGAAATGCTGGAGTACATTCATCGCTCGAAGACGGCGGCGTTGATCACGGCCAGCCTGGTGAGCGGTGGCTTGTACGCTGGCGCCAAAGACAGCGAGGTGGTCCGGCTGCGCGCTTTCGGCTTAGCCATTGGCCTGGCGTTTCAGATTGTCGACGACGTCCTCGACGTGACCCAGACCAGCGAGCAACTGGGCAAGACCGCCGGCAAAGATACCGCCTCCGAGAAAGTAACGTACCCGGCCCTGTTTGGAGTGGACGCATCGCTTCGCAAAGCGGATAAGCTGGTCAATGATGCCTTCTCTGAATTGGAAACCTTCGGAGAGCGGGCGGACACATTGAAAGAGCTGGCGAGGTTTCTGGTGGAAAGGAAAAAGTAACCGGTCAGCGCGGCAAACGCCAGTGCTCCTCTGCACCACCTCTCTGAAGATGACAGCTAGACCTACGCTTGAAACGGCACGCCTGAAGTTGCGCCCCTACCGCAAAAGCGACGTGGCTGAGTTGCTGCCCCTGATCGGCAGTCGCGAGGTCGCCGCGACAACGTTGCGCATTGCGCATCCCTACACCGAACAGGATGCGAGGGCTTTCTTCGCACTCGCCCGGGAGCCTGACAAAATTTGGCTGGCGGTTACGCTGCGCAGCGATGGCCGCCAGATCGGCGGCATCGGCTTGCGGCTGGAGCCGCAACATCAGCATGCCGAACTGGGCTACTGGCTGGGCGTGCCGTATTGGGGACAGGGCTATGCGACCGAGGCCGCGCGCGAAATGCTGCGCTACGGATTTGAAGATTTGGGCATGCACCGCATCTTCGCCACGCATTTCAAGCACAATCCCGCGTCCGGCCGGATTTTGAAAAAGCTCGGCATGCGCTATGAGGGCTGCCAGCGCGAGCATCTGCGCAAGTGGGATCAGTTCGTGGATTCGGAGCTATACGGCATCCTGCGGCAGGAATGGCAGAATTCCAAAGAGGTTCGCGAGTAGAATGGGTCGGCGTCGCGTCGAGACTCGCATCGAGTCGAAGCGAGGAGCGGGTGAATCGGGCGCTGCCCACCCTGAAGAAGATGGCGGCGCACCGGCTGATCGTGCGCGAAAACGTGGTGCTCGAACAAGGCAATCTCGACTGACATGTCTTCCCTTCCCGCAAGTCAATCCCTCGACATCCTGGCCATCGCCGCGCATCGCGACGACGTCGAACAAACTTGCGGCGGCACTCTGCTGAAAGCCGCGCAACGCGGGCAGCGCACCGGCATTCTCGATCTGACGCAAGGCGAGATGGGGACGCGCGGCACTGCCCAGGATCGCGCCCGCGAGGCCGATGATGCGGCCAAGATCCTGGGCGTAGGCTGGCGGCGGGCGCTCGATATTCCTGACGGCCGGGTCGAGAACACCTGGGAGAACCGGCTCAAAGTTGCCGGCGTGATTCGCGAGACGCGGCCGCAGGTGCTGATTCTGCCTTATTGGAAGGGACGGCATCCGGATCACTACACCGCCTCAACCTTGGGTTATGAGGCTTGCTTTCTGGCGGGATTGGCGAAGCTGGACCCCAGACCGCAGACCTCAGACCTCGGCCAAACCGGAACGAATCAAAGTGAACCATTTTCGCCCCACCGTCCGTTCAAGATTATCTACGCTACGCTTTACTACGATGTCCGGCCGACGTTTGTCGTCGACATCAGCGATCAGTTCGAAGGCAAGTTCGCCTCGATTCTCGCCTACAAGTCGCAATTCAGCGATCAGGAAACGGGAAAGGACCTCTTCCCCGCTCACGACGAAATTCGCGCCCGGGTCGAGGCGATGGCGCGGTTTTACGGCATGCTGGGCGGAGTCGCGCACGCCGAGCCCTTTCTACAAAAAGAAGTTGGACTGGTTGACGATCTGTTGGCGATCCCGGTCAAATCCATTTAGCATCATAAAACTCAACTATTTTCAGAGGAGAACTCATGTTTCGTTTGTTCTTGATCGTGGTCGCCGCTTTGGCGATGGCCGCGACCGCCGTGGCACAAGCTGGAAGCTGGCAACTCGACTCCAAGAATTCAGCAGCGCAATTTTCCGTCCGGCATCTGGGTCTGGCTACGGTGCGCGGCGCATTCACCAAATTCAGCGGCACGGCAAAATACGATCCCGCCGATCCCTCGAAGACCAGCCTGGACGCAACCATTGATGCGAGTTCGATTGATACCCGCGTCGAAGCCCGGGATAAGGATCTGCGCAGCCCTCACTTTTTCGACGTTGAGAAGTATCCCACCATCACGTTTCACTCGCGGCAGGCGAAGGCGGAGGGCTCCGGCAGGCTGCAAATTACTGGGGATCTGACCATTCACGGTGTGACCAAGGAAGTGGTGCTCGATGTGGATGGGCCTTCCGCACCCATTAAAGACCCTTGGGGTAACCAGCGCATCGGCGCCACGGCGACCACCCGGATCAACCGCAACGACTTCGGAGTGACCGCCGACCCCGGCATAGTGGGAGACGAAATCATCATCACGATTGACGCGGAATTGACACAGCCGCAGCCAAAATAGTGGTAGAGTGCTAACCCTGAATCGCGGACTTCTGCTTCGGAATACCGTCTTTGGGGAGGCAGGTATGAAGAGCACAGCGCCTCGGCTGTGGGTCGGCTTGGCTGGAGTATTGGCTGTATCTGCCTGGGCACCGCTCAGCGTCTCAGCATCCAGCCAGGTGGTGGGCGGCGCAGATTCAGCGCCTGCGAGCATCACTGTTACTATCTCTCCCAAATTCGCCGCTCTGGCTGCCCTTCACCAGACACAGCAATTCACGGCCACGGTGACGGGCTCGGCGAACACGAGTGTCACCTGGAGCGTAGCGGGCGTAGCCGGCGGGAACTCAACGGTCGGTACCATCAGCACCGCCGGACTTTATACGCCTCCGGCGACGGGAGGCATTTACTCCGTGACGGCCACGAGCGTGGCCGATTCCAGCGCTTCCGCCTCGGCCAGCGTCGGGGTTACCGCCCTGCCCGGCGTGCTCACCTATCACAACGACCTGGCGCGCGATGGTGCCAACAAACAGGAATACGCTTTAAAACCTGCCACGGTGAATACGGCAAGTTTTGGGAAGTTATTTTCGTGCCCCGTGGATGGAGCCGTCTACACGCAACCGCTCTGGATGCCCAACCTCACCATCGCGGGCGGCACTCACAATGTGATCTTTGTGGCCACGCAGCATGACAGCGCTTACGCGTTCGATGCCGACGCCATCCCTTGCGTGATGTATTGGAACGTCAACCTGCTGGACACACTGCACGGCGGCACGAGTAATGAGGCCCCGGTGACCTGGAACGACGTGGGCCAATGCTACGGCGACATTTATCCGGAAGTCGGAGTAACCGGCACACCGGTGATCGACCGGACCAGCAACACGATTTACCTGGTCAGCGCCTCAGAAAAAAATCCAAGCAACTCAGGAAATTGTTCAAGCACGGTGGGTACCTTTTATCACCGGCTGCATGCTCTGGATCTTGCCACAGGAAGTGAAAAGTTCAATGCGCCTGTCACCATTGCCGCTTCGGTGCCCGGGACCGGCGATGGGTCCGTGGGCGGCATGGTGAGCTTCAACTCGCAACTTTCACACCAGCGCTCGGGGCTGGCGTTGACGGGCGGAAACGTAGCGGTTACGTTTTCCGCGCATGAGGATGCGACCCCTTATCACGGCTGGGTGATCAGTTATAAAGCGTCCAACGTGCAACAGCAAACTGCGGTCTTCAACACCACGCCCAACGGGTTGAACGGCGCCGATGGCGGGATCTGGGCTGGGGGCGGAGCGCCGGCGGTGGACAGCGGTGGAGACGTTTACGCCTCGACGGGCAATGGCGACTTCGATGAAATTCCGCCCACGCCCGACAACGATTACGGAGACAGCATTCTCAGGCTGCATCCGTTTCGCGGGAGCACGCTCAATGGCCTGAATCTGAGCATCGCCGGCTGGTTCACGCCTTATGACGAGGGCACGCTCCAGATGTACGACATCGACCTGGGATCGGGCGCAACCGTCCTGCTGCCGAATCAGACCTCCGGAGCCGGCCCCGCGCACTTGCTGGTGCAGACCGGCAAAGAGGGAGTTGTCTATCTGATTGACCGCGACAATATGGGACAGTTCAATCCCACCAACAACGATCAGATCAGGCAGAGCTTCCAGGGTCCATCGTATGGCCTATGGGGTACTCCGGGACTATGGCAGAACCATTTTTACGTCGGAGGAGCAAGTGATTCCCTGAAGGAATTCTCCTTCAGTCCCACCACGGAATTATTTAATAGCTCGGTCGCGTCGCAGTCTGCGCACGTGTTCCAATTTCCCGGCGCCGCTCTCTCCGTGTCGTCGCAAGGAGCAATGCATGGCATTGTGTGGGCCATTGATGCCAGCTTATATGGCTACGCGAGTCCCAACGGCGGCACCAATTGTTACGTTGTGCCCGTGCCGCCGTCTTGCACCGGGCCGGCAGTATTGCATGCCTACAACGCGGGCAATCTTGCGACTGAGTACTGGAACAGCACGATGGCCGCAAACTCTCGAGACCAGGCGGGCAACGCCGTGAAGTTCGTCCCGCCGACCGTGGCCAACGGCAAGGTCTATCTGAGCACGCGCACCGAGGTCGATGCCTACGGTCTCTTGCCCAAGTGAATCGACGGCTTACTTCTTGAGCGCGACCGCCAACCCATCGCGGATGGGCAGGATCGTCGTGTAAAACTCTTTCGCGTCGTAGAGCTTGCGATTGAATTCCAGGATCGCTTTGGTGGTGGCGTCCGGATTCTTCTCGGCAACTCGCCCGCTCCACAGCACGTTGTCGGTAATGAACAGCCCGCCCTTGCGCAGGTGGGGCGCCACCAGGCGCAGCACGCGCGGATAGTCGTCTTTATCGACGTCGTTGAAGATGACGTCGAATTCTTCCTTCTGCTCGGAGAGATATTCCAGCGCGTCGCCGGTGTGCAGAGTGATCTGCTTTGAAACTCCCGCGCGGGCAAAATATCCGCGGGCACGCTCGGCATTTTTCGCGTCGCCATCGGTGTAGATTACGCGTCCGTTCTCGCCGACCGCCTGCGCCCACCAGATGGTCGAATATCCGATGGCGGAGCCGAGCTCGAATACCTTGCGCGCGTTGACAGCCATGGCCAACTGCTGCAGCACCCGCGCCACCGCCGGGCCAACGATGGGAACATCGTGTTGGCTGGCATACTCTTCCATCTCGGCCAGCACCGGATCACGCTTGGGCAGCATCGAGTAGAGATAATCGTCGACCGGTCCTGCGGTCGTGAAGTTGTAGTGGCGCCAACTGGCGCGAGAGTCTTTCTTCTTGCTTTGAGGCACGGTCTGTCCTTTCCCTGACGAATTTCCAATGAAGGCAGGTTAGCCGCCGATGGACTGCCCCGGCTTCATCTCCAGCACTTCCACGCCGGGCACGAGTTTTTGCAGCGCGCTAGGGCGGCCGGTAAGCACCGGAAAAGTCCCAAAATGCATGGGGATGACGGTCTTCGGCTTGAGCAGATTGCAGGCATAGGCGGCCTCGCGCGGGCCCATGGTGTAGTGATCGCCGATCGGAAGCATGACGATCTCCGGCGCGTAGAGTTCGCGGATGATCGCCATATCGCCAAACACGTTGGTATCGCCGGCATGATAAATCTTTGCGCCGTTGGAAAATTCCACGACGTAGCCGCAGGCTTCGCCGCCATAGATCATTTCATCGCCATCCTGAATGCCGCAGGAGTGGTCGGCATGCACCATGGTGACTTTGATATCGCCCACCGTCTGCGTGCCGCCTTTGTTCATTTCGGCGATTTGCTTAGCGCCCTTCTTGCCCAGCCAGCGCGCCAGTTCCGGGATGCCGACCACCACGGGATTGTGCTGCTTGCAGATTTCCACCGCATCGCCGATGTGGTCGCCGTGACCGTGCGTGCACAGCAGAATGTCGACCTTCTTCACTTTTTTTTCTGAGTCCGGGCACATGGGATTTCCCATGATCCAGGGATCGATGATGACGGTCTTGCCTGCCGGAGTCTCAATGCGGAAGGTCGCGTGTCCCAGCCACGTCAGTTTGACGCCTTTCAAGTTCATAACCGCTTCTAGCTCCTGGCTCTTAACTTCTTAGCTTTTAGCCGTCAGGATTCAGTTGACGCCCGCACGATGAAGGCAGCCTGAAAGCTGATGCTGACGGCTGACAGCTTTTTTAGTTTAATATGAAACGCCATGCCAGAACTTAAGGTGCTGATTTCGCGGCAAGAGATTGCGAAACGCGTCGGAGAACTGGGCGCTCAAATCTCCAAAGATTTTTCCGGACAATCGGTGAATCTGGTCGGCGTGCTGAAGGGCGCCGCGATTTTTCTTTCCGATCTCGCGCGCCAGATCGATCTGGACGCGACCTTCGACTTCATCGGAGTGTCCAGCTACGGCAACCGCCCTACCCCGACCCAGGAACTGCAGAGCGGGTGGGAGTCCACGGGCGAAGTGCGGTTGACCAAGGACGTCGATCAATCCATCAGTGATCGCAATATCATTCTTGTGGAAGACATTCTCGACACCGGCCTGACCATGACTTATCTGAAGCGGATGTTGATGGCGCGGGAGCCGAAATCGCTCAAGGTGGCTGCCCTGCTCGACAAGCCTTCGCGCCGCAAGCTGCCGCTGGAGGGCGATTACGTCGGATTCAAGATTCCTGACGAATTTGTGGTGGGCTACGGGCTCGACTACGCCGAGAAGTATCGCAATCTTGCCGACATTTGCATCGTGCCCAAAGGATGAATGGTGAGAAACCGGCCGCGGAAAGGCTGCCCCAGCACTCTTTCCGCGCCGCGGGCTGAATCGCCGATTGCGGCTGCTATCATAACCAAGCCATGGGTTCTGCCGTTTCCAAGCCGGATCGCCTTCCGGTCGAGTCGCTGCTGCTCGACGTCGCCGACGTGTTGGCCACGTCTCTCGACCTGGATACGACTCTGCGCCGCGTGGCCGAAGTGGTCCGCAAAGTCATCGACTACGAGATTTTCGCCATTCTTCTGCTCAACGAAAAAACTCAGGAGTTGCGCTTCCGCTTTCAGATCGGCTACCCGCCCGAATTCGCCGAGCGCAGCCGGGTCAAAGTTGGCGAAGGCGTTACCGGCATTGCGGCCCAGACCCGGCAGGCGGTTCTGATTGACGATGTCAGGGAAGACCCGCGCTACATCGAGGCAATTCCTCATGTCTGCTCGGAGCTGGCCATCCCGCTGATCACCAAGAACCGGGTGATCGGCGTGATCGACATCGAGGCCCGCGAGCCCCGCGCCTTTACCGAAGAGCACCGGCGCGTGCTCACCCTGGTCGCCTCGCGTATGGCGGCAGGAATCGAAAACGCCCAACTCTATACCCGGACCACAAAGCAGGCCCGCATTCTTCTGCTGCTGAACGAAATCGCGCGCGAGTTGACTTCGATTCTGAACCTGGACGAATTGCTGGGCCGAATCGCCGAACTGGTGCGCCGCCTCATCGATTACCAGATGTTCAGCATTCTCCTGCTCGATTCCAGCGGCGAAAAACTGGAGCACCGGTTTTCCCTGCGCTTCAATGAGAACATTCATCTGAAAAACGAGATCCCGCTGGGGCGCGGCCTGGTCGGCGCGGCCGCGGAAAGCCAGCAAGCGGTACTGGTTCCCGATGTGACCAAGGACCCGCGCTATGTGCGGACGAATCCGGAGACGCGCTCCGAGCTTGCCGTGCCTTTGATCTACAAGAGCAAGGTCGTGGGCGTGCTCGATCTGGAGCACACGCGGCGGGGATTTTTTACCGAAGAGCATCAGCGCACCATGACCACGCTGGCGGCGCAGATCGCCATCGCCATCGAGAATGCCCGCCTCTACGAAGAGATCGAGCGGCAGGAGCGCCGGCTGGAACGCGACCTTTCCCTCGCCCGCGAACTGCAGGGACGCCTGCTGCCGCAGACCAATCCCAAGCTCTCCCATCTGGATGTGGCCGCGAAATTTGTTCCCGCCCGCACCATCGGCGGCGACCTCTACGACTTCATTCCCTATTCGATGTCACGGCTTGGCATCGTGATCGGCGACGTGAGCGGGAAAGGCGCGCCGGCGGCCATTTACGCCGCGCTGGTCAGCGGCATCATCCGCTCGCACGCTCCCATCGAACCGGATCCGTCGGAGATGCTCTCGGCCGTCAACTTGTCGCTCGCCGAGCGGCGCATCGAAGCCCAGTTTGTCTCCATCATTTACGCGGTATGGGACGACGTTCACCGCACCTTGACGGTTTCCAACTCCGGACTTCCCCGCCCGATTTACGTGCACGGCGGCAGGAACGAAGTGATCGAGGCCACCGGCTTGCCGCTGGGCCTGTTCGACGAAGCCGAATACGATCAGTTCGAATTCCGCATGAAGCCCGGGGACATGTTCGTATTCTTCTCCGACGGCATTCTGGACGCGCGCAACCGCAAGGGCGAACTGTTTGGCCGGGGACGAACCGAAGCCATCATTAAGGAGTGCTCGGATAAGTCGGCCGCGTGCGTGGTGGACTCTCTTTTCAAAGCGGTGGCGGAGCACTCGGCCGGGGTGGAAACTTTTGACGACCAGACCGTCGTTGCGATCCGCGTGCGCGGCGGCATTTCCCACAAGAAAAAATGAACTCCCGCCATCCGACTCCAGCCGGGCGTCCCCCGGGATTTATCTACCGTAAGGGCAAGGGCGGAATCCTGCGCCGGGCCGGCGACGTTGTCTTGCACAGCGAAGGCATTCCGCTGCCCAAGCTCGCGAAGAAATACGGCACGCCGCTCTATGTGTACTCGGCCGCCACCATACACGAGCGCTATAGCGCATTCGATCGCGCCTTCCGGGCCACGCCGCACACCATTTGCTACTCGGTAAAGGCGAACTCGAATTTGAGCATCCTGCGTCTGCTGGCGAAGAAGGGATGCGGGTTCGACGTAGTCTCGGGCGGCGAACTGGAGCGCGTGCTCACGGCCGATCGCCGCGCGGCAAAAAGAGTCGTATTTTCCGGAGCCGGCAAGACCCGCGAAGAGCTTACCGCCGCATTGAAAGCGGGCATCTTGCTTTTCAACGTGGAGAGTGAATCGGAACTGTGGGCGCTGGCGGAGTGCGCCGGCCGCCTGCGCACCAGGGCGCCGCTCGCCCTCCGCGTGAATCCCGATGTAGCTGCCGAGACCCATCCCTACATTTCCACGGGATTGCGCAAGCACAAGTTCGGAGTTCCCATCTCCCAGGCCCGCACCCTCTATGCCAAGGCATCTGGGGCCGGATATCTCAGGGTGTGCGGAGTCAGTGTTCATATCGGATCGCAGATCACCGACGCCGCTCCATTCGGCGAGGCCATGACCAGGGTCGCCGATCTGGTTCGGGAACTGCAGCACGACGGTCATCAGATCGATTACGTGGACGCCGGAGGTGGGTTGGGCATCTCCTATGAGAAGCCTGGCGAGCTCGCTTTCCCTGCCCAGGTCGCGGCTTATGCCCTGGCCCTCACGGCGCCGCTTCACGACTTAGGCATCCATCTTCTGCTCGAGCCGGGGCGTTCCATCATCGCTACCGCGGGGATTCTGTTGACCTCCGTCGTCTACAAGAAGACAAACGATGGCAAGCGATTTTTAATTGTGGACGCCGCCATGAACGATCTGCTGCGGCCCGCGCTGTACGGCGCCTATCACGAAATTATTCCGGTGACCGAGCGGGCAAGCGCATCGGAAAAAACTGAGACTGCCGACGTGGTTGGTCCCGTGTGTGAAACGGGGGATTTCTTCGCCCGCGACCGCGATCTGCCGCCGGTCGAAGAAGGCGACCTGCTGGCGATTCTGGATGCCGGCGCTTATGGCATGGTGCTCAGCTCGAACTACAACACAAGGCCCCGACCGGCAGAGGTTCTGGTGGCAGGAAAATCGGTGAAGGTCATCCGGCGCCGCGAAAAAGTTTCAGACCTGCTGCGCGCCGAACTCTAGGACGTTCTCGACGAAGACTCGCCTTCGCGCTCTCCCCACTTCATTTTGGAACGCAGCACCTGAAAAAAATCTCCGCCGGTGCGGAACAGGTGCACCTGATGCTCGGAGCGGCGGCAGCGTACGCGGTCGCCATCACGGAGATCGAGGCCGGGCTGCCCGTCGAGGCTGAGATAGGCAACTTCCTCTTCGCTGCGCAGGAGAATCTCGACCACGACCGAATCCGGCACCACCAGCGGGCGATGCGTCAAGGAATGCGGCGCCACCGGCGTAACCACCAGCGCATTCACAGTGGGCATCAGCACCGGTCCACCCGCGGACAGGGAATACGCAGTCGAACCAGTCGGAGTGGCGACTATCATCCCGTCGGCGCGATAGCTGGAGACGAAGGCTTGGTCGATGTAAAGATCGTAGGTATTCAGGCGCGCCAGGGCGGTCTTGTTGACGACCGCATCGTTGAAAACCAGGTAACTGCCCCGCACCTCCTGACCGCGCAGCAATTCAATCTGCATCAGAGCCCGGCTCTCGACCGGCGCATCGCCCTTCGCGATCGCTTCCAGCATCGGATACAGCGAATGCAGAGGCACTTCCGTCAAGAATCCCAGCGAGCCCAGATTCACTCCGAGCAGCGGCACATGAGTGGCGGCCGTGGCCCGCGCCGCCGAGAGCAGCGTCCCGTCACCGCCCAGCACCACCACCAGATCGAGCGACCGCGACGCCATTTCCGAACGCGGCACAACCGCCGGCCCGGTCGTGTACCGCGAACTCTCCTGATCAATGATCACCTGGTAGCCGTGCTCTGAGAACCAGGTCAGCAGAGCGGGAAAGACTTGCGCCACTTGAGGACGATCCGGGCGCGAGATGATGGCAGCAGTCTTCGGACCCCCGCTTTTCCGGGCAGGAGCCTTGGCTGCAGCGGGCTTCCGGGAAACGATTCTCTGAGCCGATGATCGCGCCGTCGCTTTGGCCATGAAACAGTGATTGTACAGAAACCGAGACCTTCACCACAGGGGACATCGAGGAACACAGGGATCAGAATGCGGCACAGAGCAGGAATTCGCGATTGCCTTCCGCACCCAGGATGGGGGACTCGATCACGTCGGTGTTGATCACTCCCAGACTCGACAACGCGGCCTTCACTCTCTCTACCGCCGCCACCTGTGCGCTGGGGTCGCGGACGATGCCGCCCTTGCCCACGAACTCTCTGCCGGCCTCGAACTGCGGCTTCACCAGCACTACGATCTGCCGCCCGCGCCTTTGTTCCGCAGAAACGGGAAATGCCGCCGCTACCACTGCCGGAAGCACAAGAGTCGCGGAGATGAACGACACGTCCAACGCGATGAAGTCGGCAGTCTCTCCCAAAGCTTCCTTCGTCAGATAACGGGCATTCGTTTTCTCCAGCAGCCGCACCCGGGCATCCTGGCGCAGCTTGAAATCCATCTGCCCGTAACCGGTGTCAATGGCAATCACCCGAGCCGCGCCGTGCTGCAGCAGGCAATCCGTGAACCCTCCGGTGGACGCTCCCACATCGACACAGACTCTTTTCTCCACCGCGATGTTCCAATGCTGCAGCGCGCGCTCCAGCTTCAAACCGCCGCGGCTGACGTATTTCAGATCCTCCCCGAGCAGGCGGATCACACTCTCATCCGCGACCTGCGCTCCAGCCTTTTCCAGCTTCTGATCGTCGACCAGTACTTTGCCCGCGAGAATCAGGGCCTGCGCGCGCTCACGCGAGGCCGCCAGCCCGCGGTCCACCAGAAGTTTGTCGAGCCTGGATTTCAAGAGCAGTTCCCAGTTGTCATTTCTCAGTTCTCAGCTCGAGGTCGAATCCGACTTGCTGAGAACCGAGAACTTTCTCGTCCGCCACACGCACCACGAAAGTGCCAGCACCCGCTCTAGTGCAAAATGCTGAAGCATCACTCCGTGAATCAGTTAGGAAGGTACTTTGCTTCTTTTCCACAGTATTTTCCACCAACATGTTGAAAACTTCGGTTGGAGAAATGCCTCCCGAAAAGAAAAGCCGCCCGGTCGTGGGCGGCCCTCAATTGTGAAACTGCGGCAAGCTATCCCGCAACTTCTTCCAGCAGCTTCTGGTCGATGTCGAAGTTGGCGTGCACGTTCTGCACGTCGTCATGCTCTTCGAGCGCCTCCATCAGCCGAATCATGGTCGACGCCTGCTGTCCTTCGAGCTTGATGTAGGTATCGGGAATCATGCTCACGCTCGACGAAACCGGCTCGATACCAGCCCTCTTCAAGGCTTCGACCATGCCTTCATAGGCGGAGGGCGCAGTCAGGATTTCCCAGTTCTCGCCATCGTCGATGGGCTCATCCTCGCCGTTCGCTTCGATGATGATATTCATCAGATCGTCCGCTTTGGCCGCAGACTTGGGGATGATGATGTCGCCTTTTTTGTGGAACATATACGCGACGGCTCCCGCGGAAGCCATGTTGCCGCCATTTTTTCCGAAAACGTGGCGGATTTCGCTCACGGTGCGGTTGCGGTTGTCGGTATTGATGTCGAGCAGGATGGCGACGCCGCCGGGGCCATAGCCCTCGAGCGAAAATTCTTCGTAAGTAGCGCCCGGAAGTTCGCCCGTACCGCGCTGGATGGCCCGTTTGATGTTATCGGCGGGCATGTTCTCGGCCTTGGCCGCAACGATGGCGCCGCGCAGGCGCGGATTGGAATCAGGATCGCCGCCGCCGTTCTTCGCGGCAATGCTGATTTCCTTAATGAGACGGGTAAAAATCTTGCCGCGCTTGGCGTCGAGCGCGCCCTTCTTGTGCTTGATTGTGGCCCATTTGGAATGGCCGGACATGGTTCGACCTCGTATTTAAATAGCAATTTAAAGAGCTTCGGATGTAGCAGGATTCGCCTTTTTAGAGGAGATCACTGATTTGCCTCAGTAAGCATGCCTCGATACGCACGCAGGCGAACTAGGATTATAGCACGCGGACGAAAAGGCTCGAAACCCGCGTTTTCGAACCGCGATCCAAAACTGTCCCGCCCACACAGCCGGGCGCCGGGCTATTGACTCCATCTCCCGCCCCTCCTACCATGCCATGCGCAAGGCGTAGGCTCTTTGCTATCACATCTATGGTCGGCCAAGTAGTTGGGCACTATCGAATCCTGGAGAAAATTGGCGCAGGCGGAATGGGAGAAGTTTTCCGCGCCCGCGACCAGAGGCTGGGGCGCGACGTCGCGCTCAAGCTGATCCGGCCCGCCTCCAGCGATAATCCCGATCATCTGCGCCGCTTCGAGCAGGAAGCCCGCGCCGCCGCCGCTCTGAACCACCCCAACATTGTCGCCATTTACGACGTCGGCTTCGAGGGCTCCACTCCGTACATCGTTTCGGAATTGTTGGAAGGCAAAACCCTGCGCCAGCGGCTTTCCGAAGGCCGCATTCCGGTCCGCGAGGCTGCTCTCTACGCCCTGCAAATTGCCCAGGGATTGATCGCCGCGCACGAGCGCCGCATCGTCCATCGCGATCTCAAGCCGGAAAATATTTTTCTCACCGACGCCGGACACATCAAGATCCTCGACTTCGGCGTCGCCAAACTCCAGGCTGGTTCGGAAGAGATTCACTCCATCGAGAGCGTGACCACGGTGACCAAACATGGCGCCATTGTCGGGACGGTCGCCTACATGTCTCCCGAACAGTTGCGCGGCAAACCGGTCGATCACCGCAGCGACATTTTCAGCTTTGGAACCATTCTTTACGAAATGCTTGCCGGAGCACGCGCTTTCCGTGGCGAGACTGAAGTGGACACCATGACCGCGGTTCTGCGGGAAGAGCCTTCTGCCGCCGTACTGGATGAAGCAGCCATTCCCGCCGGTTATCAGGATGTCATCCGGCACTGCCTGGAGAAAGAACCGGAGAACAGGTTCCAGTCTGCGAAAGATCTGGCATTCGCGCTGCAAACGATTTCTGGCTCGTCGCCGGTCTTGCTACAGCCATCGTCCGCGAAATTTTCCGGCGCAAACCGTGTGCCGTGGATACTCGTCGCAGCGCTGGCGGTCGCGACCGTGCTTCTGGCAGCCACGCTGCTGCTGCGGGTTCCCCCGGCGCCTCCCAGCTATCAGAGAGTTACATTCGAGGCTGGCACGGTTTACGGGGCGCGCTTCGCCGCCGATGGCCGCTCGATCATTTACGGCGCTGCCTGGAACGGCAAGCCGGTTCAACTTTTCTCGACCGTAGGAAATTCCCTGCTGGCTCAGCCTCTCAACTTGAGCCAGGCCAACCTGCTGGCGGTTTCGCGGAATAACGAACTCGCAGTCGTGCTCAACGGGACCCACGACGGCCAGCTGGAAACCATCGACGGCGTGCTGGCCCGCGCTCCTCTGGCCGGGGGCTCTCCGCGGGAAGTGCTGCCCGATGTCCGCTGGGCTGACTGGAATCCGCAGGGCCAGTTGGCCGTGGTTCACTATCTCGGCGGCCACAGCCGCCTGGAGTTTCCGATTGGCAACGTGCTGTATCAGAGCGGGGGATGGATCAGCAATATTCGCTTTTCGCCGCAAGGCGATCGGATCGCGTTTATGGATCACCCCGCGCTCTGGGACAATCGCGGCGTCGTCTCCGTCGTCGACCTGTCGGGTCACGTGCGCGTCCTCTCCCGGGAATGGGAGTCCGAGTCTGGACTGGCGTGGCGCCCGGACGGCAAAGAGATCTGGTTCTCGGGGGTTGAAAAGGGCAACGACCTCAATCTCATGGCCGTGAATCTCTCCGGAAAAATCCGCACCTTGCTGGATCTTCCGGTCGGCATCACTCTCGAGGACATTGCCCCCGATGGGCGGGTGTTGGTTTCGTCCGATTCCAGACGGCTCGCAGTGGGCTATACCACGCTCGGAAGCAAACAAGACGTGGATCTTTCCTGGCACAATTGGGAATCGGCGCGCGCCATTTCGCCCGATGGCCAGTTCGTCCTGTTCGAAGATGCCAGTGAAGCCGCGGGTCCGGGATATTCCGTAGTGCTGCGCAAAGTGGATGGCACTCTCCCCGTCCGCCTCGGGGAGGGCAGTTCCGGCGGGCTCTCTCCGGATGGAAAATGGGCAGCCGCGGTATCCACCAGCCAGCCCGCGCAGCTGATGTTGCTTCCGATCGGCACCGGCGAGCCTCGTACGATCAAGGTGAGCGGATTGGATCAGATCCACAACGGCTGGGCCCGCTTCCTGCCAAACGGGCAAAAGCTTACGGTCAACGGAGATGAGACCGGGCATGCACACCGCTGCTATGTCGTCGATTTGTCCACCGGGAAAGCTACCAGTCAGACTCCCGAAGGTTTGTCCTGCGGACCCATCTCTCCCGACGGCCGCTTCATGACGGGAAAAAATCCCGCAGGATCGATTGCTCTCTATCCGCTGGATGGCGGCACGCCGCGCCCGCTCCCCAAGGTCAATCCAATTTTCGTTCCCGCACAATGGTCCGAGGACATGTCCCTGCTTTACGGGTACCACGCCGGGGAGTTTCCCAGCAAAGTTTACAAGCTGGAGATGGCCACCGGAAAAGAGACGCTTCTGCAGGAGCTAAGACCAGGCGTTCCTGCCGGCGTTGTGATGGTCGCTCCCATCGTCATCAGCCGCGACGGCAAGCGATTCGCTTACAGCTATAACGAGACCCTGTCCGTCCTGTATCTGATTTCCGGGCTGAATTGATGGACTACGATTCAGCCTAGCGGTCCCGCAAAATCCTGGCGCACGTAATGAAAGAAGATGGACGTCGAAGTCCACCCTTCCGGCAGCGGTGCGCGGTAGTGAGGCAGACGAGTGCCACGGTACGCCAGTCCATCGCCCAAAGCCTGGTAGACCGCGACCGTTCCCGTGGAAGTATCCAGCTTGATCGGCCAGGGAGTTGCCAGCGACGGCTCGGGAGAAAAATCCAGGCAGAAAGTCAGGCTGTAATCGCATTGCTCCCGGTCCGTATGTTTTTTCAACTCCGCCCCGCTCAGATACGAAGCGAAATAAACGTAGGAAGGCTTGAGCGGCTCGCCGGCAACCGCGCTCAGGGCTCCGGCGAGCTGGTGATGAAAGAAGCGCGCCACCGGTTCATTGTGCGCGCAATAGCGGCGGGTACTTTGCCGGTCCCCCAGTGCGATAGCCCCGCTGCGGATCTGATGGCGATAGTAGCGGCGCAGCGCGGCCACATGAAACGGATGCAGCAGATTTCGCAGCGGCGCATATCCCTTCCTGGCGAACAGAGGCGAAGCCGTTGCGATCATCTCCTCACGCTTGCGCACGCCTTGATTCGCGACCCCATCGCGAACCAGAATGTTTGCCGCCCGCAAGACGGCTTTCACGCCGGACGGCGCAGCGCCGGCAAGCGGCTCTCCTGGCCGCGCCCCGCGCAGCACGCGTTCGCACTCCGGCCCCAACCAAAACGGCAACCACGATCCGCCATCCGAATCCGGAACCCAGGCAATCGTCCCCTGCAATGCGAATCCCGAAAGCAGACCTCTGTCGACTTGCTCGGGAACCTCCTGCTCCCCGCTCAGAATGCATTGCGGATTTACATACAAATAATGCCCGTCTTCCTCTCCACTCAACAGCTTTCGAGCGCTTTGCGGGATCAGGTGCAGCGGCAACTCATCCAGCAGGCAATAAAAGAGGTGGGGAGGAAGGGCCGCCGCACACGTCTGCCGCGACCCTCCTCCCATCAGGGACGTCATCCACTCCACCCACGCCGAATTGTTTACCGACGAAGCCATCCGTTCATGGTGAAGCGGCTGTCGGCGAAGCGCTGCGAAGGGCACTTCACCGGAGTGATTTCATGCATCAGCTGGCAGGGAAAGAAAACCATCTGGTTCTGCCGGGGCTCGATGGATTGATAACTTCCCTGGCTGACATAGCTCCCATCTTCCAGGCGCGCGTCGTGAATCCTCAGTTCGCCGCCCTCAAACTGCCGCGGCTCGCGATGGAAGAAATATACGAACGTCAGATAGCGGGAAGCCACCCGGTCGCTGGCATTGTCGGCATGAAAATGGAAGTAATCGCCATCATTGCTGGCCGTGATCTGCGCTTCCACCGCCGCCAGGCTGAATTCTTCCATATCCAGTTTCTTCAGCACCTCGGGTAAGACGCTCTTGATCCGTTCCAGCATCACCTCCTGATGGCGTTCCACATCCATCAGAACGCGAGAGCGCCGGTGATCATAGTTGACGATTCCATCGTCGGCGTGAGGAGACAGCACTTCACTGGCCTGAAAATCGTTCTCGTGCTCGAGCGTGAAGGTGGTCAACTCCGCCAATTCTTGCGGCGACAGGAATTCGTCCAGAACCATACAACGAGCCGGCAATGTCTCCGGCCTTTCGGCAACCGCAACGCTGGCCTTGGAAACCACCGTGGTCACCACCCCGTGGGTGGGTGTCTGCGGATCGCCGGGAGAGGCTGGCGGCATCGGGTCGCGCATTGGGCTGCCCGGCGTGTGCGGATCGCCGCGCCTCGGCTGCGATGGAGGTTGCGGTTCCTTGCGTGGCGGCGCTTTCACTCCCGGCGGTGAGGGCAAAGTCGGGGTCTGCGGATCTTTCGGCCCCATCACTTCCACACTGCGCTCATTGTCTACCGCCGTGGAACTGCCTTCCAGAATGCGTTCCACGATGCTTCCACCCAGCACGGCAAATGCACGCTGCGCGACGATTTCGCCCACTGCCGAGGCAATGACGGCTTTCACCGCCTCGTGCGTTTGTGCATCCGTTCCCGTAGCCGCTTTCGCGTGTTGCAGTAACGTGGAAACCAGAGCGCGTTCCTGCGTGCTGAGGATGCGCTCGTCTCGGATTAATGTCTCGGAAAAGGAATCCAGAATCTGCTTCGGTGTCATTGAAGACACGCCTCCCTGCGTGTGCTTGGACAACGGAGGGTTTGGGGAACCCTCACTCCTGGGGAAGCAGGATGACAATATACCCGGAGGTTGTGGATCGCAAATAAAAATTTGGCCCTGGACGCTGAGTCCTGCCGAAGGCCCGCGTTTTACAGCGGGCCGGGGGGTCGCGCCATCACGAAACGCAAAAGATCCGCCCGCGTCAAAGGATTCTCAGCGAGCGACGGGCGCCGCCACCAACGACTGAAAAATCTTGACGCCATCGGTGCACCCCAGTTCGGGCTCGGCTGCACGCTCCGGATGCGGCATCATTCCGACCACATTCCCGCCCTCACTGCAGATACCCGCAATGTTATCCAGCGAGCCGTTGGGATTGGCCGCTGCCGTAATCTCGCCCGCCGGCGAGCAATAGCGGAAAACGATGCGGTTCTGCCGCTGCAGCTGCTGCAGCGTCGCCGCATCGCAAAAATAGTTCCCTTCCATGTGCCCGATCGGGATGGTCAGTACCTCTGCTTTGCAGCACGCATTGGTGAACGGAGTTTCCACGTTCTCGACCCTCACCTGCACCGGCTTGCAAACGTATTTCAGCCCGACGTTGCGCATCAACGCGCCCGGCAGCAAACCCGATTCGCAAAGAATCTGGAACCCGTTGCAGATGCCGAGCACCAATCCCCCGCCCGCGGCAAACTTCCGCACCGACTCCATCACCGGTGAGAATTTGGCGATCGCACCCGTGCGCAAGTAATCCCCATAGGCAAATCCCCCGGGAACGATAATGGCATCGCAGTTTTCCAGGTCGTGCGATTCATGCCACAGGAATGTAACTGGCTGCCGCGCCACATGCTGGATCGTCCAGAAGGCATCGTGATCGCAGTTTGAACCGGGGAAGATAATGACGCCAAATTTCATGCGGGCCTCAGCTTTGCAGGGATTAACTTTAGTCTAGCATGCTCCCCGCGACGACCTTAGCTGCCGGCATTACGCATTCTCCCTCGGGCCCGCCGAGGCTGCTGTGTATCCGCATGAAAGCGTGTCATTCCTCAGTTGATGCCAGGTGTGACCGTGGCCCTAGACAGCGTGATCCTTCTATGGTTGTATGCCCTGTACGATTTTCTTGACACGACTACTTAGTAACTGTATTGTCTCGACCGATTAACTGACGTGTGCTACAACTCGTGCAGTTACCCCGTGACAGTCCGATCAGCCTCTGCTTTCCCCCTTCAGGCCGGCGGCTGGCGCGGCACAAAGGATTCCCACAGGTGAACCCGGCCATGTTGACCCTTCGTCCCGGTTTAAGCTTCCTTTTTTCTCTGCTTGTTGTTTCCATGATGTGCGTTGGCTTCGCGAGGCCCGCCTGGGCCATCGGCTTCCAGCCGGTCAATCCCGACGAATTGAAAATGACCAGCGAGCCGAAAGCTCCCGGAGCGCCTGCCATCATTCTTTTCCGCGAAGTGGATCGCGACGACCGAGGGCTGACTGGGCACGAGGATGTTTATTTCCGCATCAAGATTCTGACCGAAGAAGGAAGAAAGAACGCGGACATTGAAATTCCGTTCTTCAGCGGTCAAGGCCAAATCGATAACCTGCATGCGCGAACCGTCGAACCGGACGGCACCATCGTTAACTTCAGCGGCAGGCCTTTCGACAAATCGATTGTCAAGGCGCGAGGCGTCCGCTACATGGCCAAAACCTTCACCCTGCCGAATGTCCAGGTGGGCAGCATTTTGGAGTATTACTACACGCTCGACTTCGATCAGTACTTTCTCTCCAACTCGCACTGGATATTGAGCTGGGATTTGTTCACCAAGAGCGCCAAGTTTTCACTGAAGCCCTACGAACGTTTAGGAGTGCGCTGGAATTGGCACGACCTTCCGGGCGGCAGCAGTATGCCGGTGCAGGAACCGAATCGCGAGATTCATCTTCAAGCCGTGGACATTCCCGCGTTCCAGACGGAAGATTACATGCCCCCGGAAAACGAGTTGAAATCACGGGTCGATTTCATCTACAGCGACGACATCGCCGATAAGGAACCCGCTAAATACTGGAAGACTATCGGTAAGGCGCGCAACCAGCAGATGGAGAGTTTCATTAACAAGAAGAAAGCCATGGAGCAGGCGGTCGCCGAGATTGTTTCTCCAGGAGACTCTCCGGAAGTAAAGCTGCAAAAGATCTATGCCCGGGTGCAGCAGATTCGCAACACTTCGTACGAGCGGGAAAAAACCGAACAAGAGCAAAAACGCGACAAGGAAAAAGATGCCAACAACGTCGAAGCGGTCTGGAAAAAGCAGTATGGTGACGCCGGCGAACTCACCTGGTTGTTCCTCGCTCTGGCTCGCGCCGCGGGATTCGATGCCTCAGGCATGGTACTGGCCGACCGTTCCAACTACTTCTTCCGCCCGGAGATTATGGACAGCCAACGGCTCGACGCCAATGTGGCGGTGGTAAGACTGAACGGAAAAGACATGTTCTTTCAGCCCGGCGCCGCCTTCACTCCATTTGGCATGCTGCCCTGGTATGCAACCGCAGTCCAGGGATTGAAGCTCGACAAAGACGGTGGAAGCTGGCTGGAGACCTCCCTTCCCGCCAGCGCCGACTCCAGTATCCAACGCAAGGCGCAGCTGAAGGTGACCGATACTGGCGACTTGGAAGGCACGCTGACGGTCACCTACACTGGACTGGAAGCTTCCCAGCGTCGCGTGGAAGAGCGCCTGGCTGACGACAGCGACCGCAAGAATTTTCTCGAGGATGAAGTCAGAGAATCCATCCCTGCCGCTTGCCAAGTTGAACTCGCCAGCCAGCCCGACTGGAAAAGCTCCTCGCCTTCGTTGGTGGCCCAATACACCCTGAAGGTCCCCGGCTGGGTTGCGGGAGCCGGCAAACGTGCCCTTCTGCCGGTTGGCCTGTTTGCCGCCCCGGAGAAGCACCTCTTCGATCACGCCGAGCGCGTGCATCCCATTTACTTCCAATACCCCTTCCAGCGATCGGACGATGTAAGCATCGATATGCCGTTGGGCTGGCAGATTTCCACCGTGCCCCAGCCCGCAAAGCTCGATGCCAAAGCCATCATCTATACTCTCGAAGCCAAAAACGAAAATGGCACCCTGCACTTGAGCCGGGTACTAGATGTGGACCTGTTAGGGCTTCCCCAGAGTAGCTACGGCAACCTGCGAAAAATCTTTCAGATTGTGAGGACGGGCGATGAACAACAAGTCATCTTGCTACCCGGCGCAAGCAACGCCAGCAACTGATCGTACGGTCCGCCTCCCACTGCTTGCGGCCGTATGCCTGCTATGCCTGCTGCCCGCGCCGCCGGCGCTGGCCAGCGACGCTCCCCAATGGATGCACGCCGTGGCGTCGGCCCCGCTCCCCGATCACGACGAGAAGACCGATGCGGTGCTGCTTTACTCTGAGTACACCGTCAACGTTCAATCCGCCGACAAGATCAAGACCCACGTGCGGAGGGTTTACAAGATCCTTCGCCCCAGCGGGCGTGAGTATGGCATGGTTGCGGTCTCTTTCAACTCCCACACCAAAATCAACAACCTTCACGGCTGGTGCATTCCGGCGCAGGGTAAGGATTATGAAGTAAAGGATAAAGAGGCCATCGAAGTCTCCCTGCCGAAAATTGCGGGCAGCGAGCTGATTTCCGACGTCAAAGACAAGCTGCTGCAGATTCCTGCGCCCGATCCCGGCAACGTGATCGGTTACGAGTACGACGAAGAACAACAACCGCTGGTGTTGCAGGAAGTCTGGGCGTTCCAGGGCGAAATTCCGGCGCGCGAATTGCATTACTCGCTGCAGCTTCCGCCGGGATGGGAATACAAAGTTTCCTGGATCAACTATTTGGAGATCAAGCCCACGCAGAACGGCAATCAATCAGAGTGGGTGGTCAACAACGTAAAAGGGATCCGTGAGGAACCGGAAATGCCCCCCATCGAAGGCGTCGCCGGCCAGATGGTCGTCTCTTTCTTTCCTCCCGGCGGCACTGCGGTTGGCAGTTTCAGCAGCTGGCTTGAGATGGGCAAGTGGTACGCCGGCCTCACCGCCGGCCGCCGTGAGGCTTCGCCTCAAATCACGCAGCAGGTGGCGACTCTCACCGCCTCCGCCCAGAACCCGCTGGACAAGATGAAAGCTCTGGCTCATTTCGTGCAGCACGATGTCCGCTACGTCGCCATCGAACTCGGCATCGGCGGCTGGCAGCCCCATCCCGCTTCCGAGGTCTTCACCAACCATTATGGCGACTGCAAGGACAAAGCTACTCTGCTCAGCTCGATGTTGAGCCAGATCGGCGTGGAATCGTTCTACGTTGTGATCAACGCGGAGCGTGGATCCGTTACCCCGGAAACGCCGGCCAGCACCGGCGAATTCAATCACGCGATCCTGGCCATCAAACTGCCGCCCAATGTTTCCGATCCTTCCCTCATTGCCACCATCCAGCATCCCCGCCTGGGCACACTGCTCTACTTCGATCCCACCAACGAGCTCATCCCTTTTGGTGAAATTGGAGGCTATCTGCAGGACAATTACGGTTTGCTGGTGACTCCCGAAGGCGGCGAACTGGTCGAGTTGCCCCAGCAGCCAGCCGCCATGAACAGCATCATGCGGGCGGGCAAGCTTACGCTCGATACCGATGGCACCCTCAAGGGCGAAGTCACGGAAACCCGCCTGGGGGATCGCGCCTCGGGCGAACGTTGGCGCCTGCGCAACGTCTCGTCAAACACCGATCGCATCAAGCCGATCGAAGATCTGCTCGCCGGCTCCTTGTCGCTGTTTCGCATCACGCAGGCCAGCATCACCAATCTCAACCTGACCGACCAGCCTTTCGGTTTCCACTATACCTTCGAGGCCACGGCTTACGCCAAAAATGCCGGCGGCCTGCTGCTGGTCCGCCCGCGCGTATTGGGCGTAAAGAGCAGCGGCATTTTAGAAACCAGGGAGCCGCGCAAGTTCCCCATCGAATTTGAAGGCCCTTCCCGCGACACCGACACCTTCGATATCGCTATTCCCGCCGGCTACGTAGTGGATGACCTGCCCCCGGCCGTGGACGCCGACTACGGCTTCGCCAGTTACCATTCCAAAACCGAAGTCAAGGGCAACCTGATTCATTACAGCCGCACCTTCGAGGTCAAAGAACTCAGCGTGCCCGTGGCTCGTGCCGACGACTTGAAGAAGTTCTACCGCATCATTGCCGGAGACGAGCGCAACACCGTGGTCCTGAAACCGGGTTCCCGCTAGAAACCTGTACTCTTCGCGAGCGCCGCTCGCCGGCGCTTCGGGAAGGAAAAAACGAAACCGGCAAGCCTTTGGTGGGTCGTGGCAGTTCAGGTGGGAAAACTTCAGATGGAAGAACAAGGGCGCGCGTAGACGAAATGGAAGCGCAACGGGCGCGCGCCCAGACTTGTTCAGAGCCTCTTACATCAGCCCCTGCGACCGGAACCGTGTGACTGGGTCTACTACCGGCAACGCCTGCCGTCGGAATATCCAGCGGGCCACCGCAAAGCCTATCGCCGCATAGCACAGATGCATGATCTTCATAGCACCCTCCCCAAAATCCGCATCGCCGTTCTTTTCAAGGGGAGGAACCACATCACTGTTATCGGAAACAATAGCAATGCTCTTCACAGCGGTATAGGGCACAACCGTGCCATCCAAATGGCACGGAAGTAATAGAAGTAATCAGGGATGGCAATGGGCGTGTCTTGCCCTGGGGGCAACCAGCAGAGATCCCGGCCTTCACGGCTAACCTACAAAATATTAGTAAAAGGGTTAGCCTCCGGCTCAAGCTCCCGGCCTAACCCACAAAACCTGCATTGCCGGTTTGCCTCAATGTTCCCCGGCCCGCTCCTCCGAGGCCCGCCCTGCCGGAGGCACCACGACCGTCGACAAGCTTCCCTCCGCCGTCAGCTTCTGGAAGTTTGCCAGATCCCGCCGTTGCAAGTCCTCCCAGCGGGCGATGAACTCGCCGCTCTGCCGCTTCAGCTTCTCGAATTCCCGCAACTCCGACTCGGTCGGCGCCGAATCCGCCGTGCCCACGTCCATCGCCAGATACGCCAGCTTGGAATCCAGTTGTGGAGGATACGCCAGCGAGTCTTCGTTGGCCGTGATGTCGAGGTTGATCAGATCCTCCCGGATCGCGACCAGCTTCTTCTCCAGATCGTCGGCCGCGGTGACAATGTTCTTTGCGCTCGCGCTCTCCGGCAGGCGCCGCTTCAGCCCCGCCAACTGCGCCCGCACGTCCTGAATCTGATTGACCGTGTCGTAGACGCGGCTCAGTTCGTCTCGTGTCGCCAGCAGCAACTTGAGCTGTGCCTCCAGATCTTCCTGGCTCACCTTCACCCGGGGATCGAGTTTCAGCTCGAAGGGCGCCGTCTGCGTCTGTCCATTTACCGTCAGCCGCACCTGATAATTTCCCGGAACCGCCACCGGGCCCTCCGCCCCGCGTCCATATTCGTAGAGATAGTAGCCGGGCACGCGCCTCGCCTCTTCATAGCGCAGATCCCAGACGAAGCGGTTCAATCCCGCCTCCGGCTTGAGTTGCTTCTCCGGCTTCTTGTCGTCCGGATCGGCCGGCTCCTCCAGCGTGTTGTACTCCGCGCTGGAATACTTGCGGATCAGCTTCCCCGACGAATCCAGAATCTCCAGCCTGGCCTCGGAATCCGCCTTCGGCGCATCTTTCAGGTAGTAGTAGATGATCGCGCCGGCCGGCGGATTTTGCCCTACCCCCTTGGGCACATGCCGCGGCCCGCTCGCACCGGCTTGAATCCGGAACGCAGTTGCAGGCTTGTAGAGGAATAAATCTTTCTGCGCGATCTCGTCGGTGTACTGGCGCAGCGGGCTCAAATCATCGAGTACCCAAAATGCCCGCCCGTGCGTCGCCACCACCAGGTCGTCGTTTTTGATGGCCAGATCGTGCACCGGGGTCGTGGGCAGATTGAGCTGCAACGGCCGCCAGTTCGCACCATCGTTGAACGAAACATAAAGCCCGGTTTCGGTTCCCGCGTAGAGCAGCCCGCGTTTCTTGGGATCCTCGCGAACCACCCGCACGAATGCGTTGTCGGGAATTCCCTTGCCCAGCATGGTCCAACTTTTTCCGTAGTCGCTGGTCTTGTAGATGTAAGGATGCAGATCGTCGAACTGATGCCGGTCCACCGCCACATACGCGGTCCCCGCATCGAACGGCGAAGGATCGATCTGGCTGATGCGACTCCATTCCGGCATATCTTTGGGAGTGATGTTGGTCCAGTTCTTACCTTCATCTTTGGTGAGCTGGATCAGCCCGTCATCGGAGCCCACCCAAAGCAATCCTTTGGTGATCGGCGACTCGGCCAGGGCAAAGATCGTGTCGTAGTATTCCGTGCCGGAATCGTCGAGCGTGATCTCCCCGCCCGAAACTTTCTGCTTGCTCTTGTCATTGCGCGTCAGGTCGGGGCTGATCGCCTGCCAGTGCACGCCGCCATCGGTGGTCTTGAACAGCATCTCCCCGCCGTGGTAGAGCGTGTTGGGATCGTGCGGCGAAATCATCACCGGCGCGGTCCACTGGAAGCGATGCTCGAGGTTCGCCGCCCCGTGCGCGTCGGAAAGCTCCGGCTGCTCCGTAATCGCTTTTATCTGCCCGGTGTGCCGGTCGTAGCGCGTGATCAGGCCCTGATAATCCGCCGCATACACAATGTCCGGATCCGGCGGATAGGGCGCGATGTAGCCCGCCTCGCCGCCGCCCACGTCGTACCAGTCGCTGGCGCTGATTGAACCGTCGTCGCTGCGGCTGACGATGGCAACCGTGCCGCTGTCCTGCTGC
>DASYYT010000018.1:0-5189 GCA_035949755.1 Candidatus Sulfotelmatobacter sp. | reverse complement strand
AACAACGTTGACCACCGCCCTTGCCACAACCTAAATTTCAGAAAGTCCACAGCTCGCAGCACCACCCGCAAAACGAAAGCTATGTTTAGTTAGAACCGACACCCTAGTTCCCCGCGAATGAGTTTCGTAACAGCCTCTTCTTTGCAAGGGTGGGCGGCGATGCTGCGTGTACTATTTGATTTTGTTGTGAACACGTAATCAAACCCACTTGGCGCCGGCATTTCCGACTCCCGCCCTTCGCAAAAAACGCGAAGGACGGGGCACCCCACTGTCTAGGGGATGCCAGCGACATCAAAAGCCTGGGCCACCCGGCCTCGCCGAGTTTGACGTGGCCGTTCCCGGCGTTCCTGACGTCCTCGCCGCGATCGACTTGCACCGCCTCCACGGAACCAACTTCTGGGACGCCCTCATCGTCCGCTCCGCCCAGCAGGCCGGATGCAAAGTCCTGCTCACCGAAGATCTGCAAGCCGCCCGCGAAATCGACGGACTGCAGATTGTGAATCCATTCCGCTGAACTCACAGTTCATCACTTCAGTTGCTTGCGGCTACTTCGCGGCGCTGGCGACCTTCAATCCCTTGGAGTTTGCCGCGTAGCGCGCGATGCCCCTATATAACGCTTCGGCGATCTGCTCGCGGTAGCCGTCGCTGCGCAGCTTCTGCTCATCGGTCGGACTGCTGACGAAGGAGACTTCCGCCAAGATTCCCGGCATCGCGCTCTCGGTCAGGACGACGAATGCCGCTTCCCGCACGCCGCGATCGCGCAGCCCCGGATTCTGCCCCGAAAGCGTTCCATACAGCGACCGCTGCACGCTCGCCGCCAGCCGCCGCGATTGCTCGATGCGCTCGTGCAAGTCCGCAGCCGACAGCGTCGGCGCGACCGCATTCTTCAGCGATCCGGCTACCGAATTGACGTTGGTCAATGTACCGCCGTAGGCTGCCATTCCTTTGGGCCCGAGATCTTTGGAGCCCGGAGCCGAGAAGAAGTTCGTGTAGTAAGTCTCCACGCCGCGCGCGGAAGGCAGATCGCTGTAGTTGGCATGCACCGAGACGAAGAGATCCGCCTGCGCCTGGTTGGCAATCATGGCGCGCTCGTCCAGAGGAATGTAGGTGTCGTCGTTCCGGGTATAAATCACTTCGGCGCCCAGGCGCGACTGCAGCAGCTTGCCCAGCCGCTCTGAGATTTCCAGCACCAGATCCTTTTCCAGCAAGCCGCGGCGCCCGACGGTCCCGAGATCCCAGCCGCCATGCCCGGCGTCCACCACGATGCGCATCTTGGGTACGCGCGCCCGCAGCTGCAGATCTTCCTTGCTCGGAGGTGGAACCACGATTGCCAGCTTGCTCTTCTCCGCTTCGGGAGCATTGGGGAACAGATTGACCGCGCCTTTGGCATGCGCTCCCGCTCTGGTCAGCTGGATGACGAGTCGGTAAGGATCGCGCTCCAGGCTGACCTGAGGCGCGGAAAGCGCGGCGCCGGGCCTGGCTTCGAGCACGATGCGGGTCATGCCCGCGACCGGCTGCGCCACGCGAATTCGGCTGAGCAGCGCGTCCCCCTCGATGGATTTCCCCTGCAGCTCAGGGGCGAGTTGGGTGTCGCGCAGATCGAAGTAGAAGCGCTCGGGATTGGCGAGATGTCCGGGCTCGTACTGCACCTGGTCCTCGAGATCGAGCACGACCGTGCTCGAGTCCGCCGCCGACCAATGTCGGACGCCGGTGACGCGAGGGAATTTCGGTAATTCGTCCGGAGCCGCGGGAGAATTCTGGGATTCATCGGGCTCTTGGTCGGAGTTGGGTGCTACGCTGGTTGCATTCGCGCTGGTTGCCGGCGCCGGCGCGGGATTGTTCGCGGCCTGCTGCACGGGAGCCGCTTCGTTGTGAACCATTTCGCTGCCCAGCTGCTGCGTCTTAAGTTTCCACCACACTCCCGCAGTGAACGCAGTTGCCACCACGACGCACACCAGCAGGACCAGAATCCATCCTCGCTGGGTGACCGCTTCGGGCTCGCTCTGGGCGGCGCTGAGCCGGGGTTCGGCGGCGGTTTGCGGCTCGGGTGAAGAGGCTTCCGGCTTTGCGATGTGAGCTTCCGGCTTCTGTTTTTCCGGGACGGCTGCTTTCGCCGGAGCGGAAACCGGAGATGCATTCTTCTCCGGCGTGGTTACAGGCAGAACTTTTTCTTTGGATTTCGATTCCGCGAGGGTAAGGGCCGGCTTTACCGGCAATGAGCTTGGAGTTAAGGCCTTAACTGGCGCAATTTGTTTGGCAGCGGGAGCGGCCGGCACCGGAGCCGCTTGCGGAGCCGGGGCAACGGGTGTGCTAAGAGCAGGCGCGACCGCCGGCGGCCTGTCCAGCTTGGTGGCGGCAACCTGCGCTGATTGCGCGAAGCGGTCTTCGTCTTCCGGCTTCAGCGCCGCCAGAACCAGTTCGGCCAGCAGGGTCAAATTGCGCACATCGCTGTCGTTGAAGCCGAAGGGCCAGGAGGAAAAGGCTTCGAGCACGCCGATAACGCGGCGGCGGCCGCACAGCGGCACCGCAACCATGGAACGGGCCCCGAGCTTGCGGCAGGCATCTACGTTCACCCGCGGATCGAGTTCGGTATCGTCGCAGTTGACGATTTGTGCGGTGCGGAAGCAGGCTCCCGAAAAAGCGGAATCGCGATCGATACGGGCCCCCACATCGGGACGGACCGAGCCGGCGGCGGCGCGCAACACAATCTCATTATTCTCAGCCAGCGCGATGGCTAAACCGTCGGCGCCCGTGATCGCCACAGCGCGCTCGGCGACCAACTGCAACACTTCATCGAGAACGAACTGTTCCGAAGGCTCGAACTCGGGAGCCGGCGCTTTGCCATCGAATGCGGGGTGGCGAGCGGCCAGAGCCCTTCTGCGGCGAACCTGCTCGTGCAGCGCCGAAAACGCCAGCAGCGCCTGCAAAGCGTCGTGCTGCGAAGGTCTGTGCGCAGGATCGTCCGCCGCTAATTTCGCGGGCGGCCCGTCTTTGTCGGATGGCCAGGCCGAGACACCGATCCCGCCCAGAGAATCGGTCATCTCCATGTCCGGCTTAGTGGTGGTGGTCGCCATTCGAGAGACAGCTCATGACTAAGTTATCGGGGATTGGAGCCAGTTTCAATTACCTGGGCATGACCTCTCGGGCATGTACTTTCGTGATCATGGTTTCAGGGTTTTGCTCGGGCTCGCGAGCGTACCAGAGCGGGTACTAAATTCGCCGCCAGAACCCAGCTACGATTTCCATAATCTGGCCGATCAGGCACTCCGGCGGTGGGCATGGACGCAGGAACATCACCCGCGCGACAGGCGCGGACGCAGCATCGGCACGAGCTCCGCAATCTCACTTACGTCACGCTCGACCAGGGAAACGGCGGGATCGTCCGTAATCTCACCTGCGATGGCATGGCCGTGCAACTGGTGGCCGCGGTGCGTCCGCAGCAGCAAACGCTGGTGCGCTTTGAGTTGCGCACTCCACGGTTGCGGGTGGAAACTCGCGGCGAGGTGGTGTGGGCGACGCTGTCGGGCCAGTGCGGAATCCGCTTTCTCGACCTGCCACAGAGGACCGGCCGTCAGATCAACGAATGGATTTTCGGCAGCATGCTGGAGGGCGGTGCCGTGCGCGCCGCGCAGGCGGAGTCCATCTTTTGCCCAGTTGTTGGAGAACTGGAAGATGGGAGTGCCGGGGTGGCCGAGTCGGAGAAGGCCGATGGCCTGCTGGTTTCTTCCGCACCGGTCAAGGTGATTCCGGTAGCGCAGCTCGCTGCTGTGGAAGCGGCGTCCGCCGTAACGGATGCCCTCGAGACTGACCCGCCCGCTCAAAGCACGCTGGATTGGCTGTCGCAGCCGCTCTCGGGGCGCGGTTTGGCCTGGACGATCAACACGCTGGCAGTTCTGGCGGGAATGTTGTTGTTCGCGCTCATATTCCTGTCGATCACCCGCGAAGCCCCACGCTGGCCTTGGACCCTGGCCGGAGGAGATGCGGTGCTGGTCGCTTTTCTTTATTGGGGATTCTTCTGGATCTTTGGAGGCGTGAGTTTGGGAACCAGGCTGGCGCGTTTGGCGGGAGCGGACGATGAAGACGAGAGTCGAGATACGCGCTTCCGGTGAAGCTAAACCGCCGGTGATTATTTCACGTTGACGCGGCTTTAATATGAGCCGTTTTCTTCATCGTTCCGGCTTGCGCAGTTCTGGTTGCGGACCTCGAACCTCAGGCTGCCATCTTCCGGCTTTTCGAATTGGAACCTGAAGAGCATCAGAGCGCAATCCTATCTTATGATTTCTGAATTGGGCTCAATATTAACAGCCCGTGTCTAAAATTGCGCTTCCACGGGAGAGCAAAGGGCAACCGGGCCGGTTGGAGAAACGTTTATCGTGGAGGCAAGAAAATCTAAAGTTGTAGGTCCCTTTACCGCTGCTCGCGCCGCTTAAACCCGGGTAGGACTAGTTCCGCGAAGCACTTCGAGAAAATCAGACTTGGCGGGCATGCCGCAAATAGACCGGCACAACCACTTGCAGCAGTCATCTGGCGTCGAAGGTCGCATCGGCATCGGTGCAAGCAACAGGAACGCGCTGGCCGACAAAGTGCGTTCTAGACACGGGCTGCCAGGGCTCAAATGCAGGATTGGGCTGCCTCCTTTCTGAATTCCACTCAAGCGTGTGCACTTAGCGAACTTCTTAGTTCGTATCTCGTCACTCACTATAGTGACTGCAATCACAGCACCTAGTAAGTGCGAATGTGATTCATATCACTCTAATCCGCGTATATTACCCAGATATCTCGCGCCAGCGCACGAATATATCTCCTGCGGCGTGATTTCAATCACAGTGGATATTCGATTGCAACTTCTGAAACACCTGTAGAATAACGTTTTTCTTCTTGACAGTAATCAAGCACTAAGCGTAACACGGTAAGTCGGTGTTACTAGGTCCTGTGACGCAATCGTAGTGTGTTCGGCTCTTATAAGTTAGTCAATCATTCGGAGGCTGGTTTATGAATGTACCTTCATCGAGTTGTTACGAAGGTCTACACCGTTTTGTGAAACGGAGGTAAGCGTCCGGTTGTGGCCGTCTCGACATCGCCGTAAATGAGAGCCATGCTCGCGAAGTGGACACTTAGAGATTGTGTCCACTTGGAGCGGAGATGGACACTTTCCAGCAAGTAGTAGTCATCCCCAGAGACAAACAGGG
>DASYYT010000017.1:0-37025 GCA_035949755.1 Candidatus Sulfotelmatobacter sp. | reverse complement strand
CTGCAGGGTCAGAATGCTGGTGGGTTCGCGGCCTTCAAAGGGCAGAGCTTCAATCTGCTGGGTATCAAAGGCGTGCCCCATGGAGGCATCTTCTGTGTTGACCAGGGTAGCAGTCGCGTTCACCTCCACTGTTTCCACTACGGCAGACACTTGCAAGGTGACGTTGAGGGTAGCGGGTGTGCGCACCAAAAGCTGAACGCCTTTCTCTTTTACCGTTGCGAACCCAGTCGCCTTCACGGTGAGTACATAGGTCGCGGGTGGCAACTCAAGGAATTGATACTCGCCCTGAGAGCCGGTGGTGACTGTGCGCGACAAGCCGGTGGCCGGATCGTTGATGGTGACTGTCGCGCCGGTCACCACGGCGCCCTTGGCATCGGATATTGTGCCATGCACAGAAGTTGTGGCGGACTGCGCAAGGGCCAGGCTGCAGAGCACGAGAAACGTGCCGATCAATACCGCCAAATGCCGCAAGCGAGAAAGCATGGGAAGCTCCTGTGGCCCCAAGGAGGGCAGTTATTCTTTCGCTATGTTTGCCCAGGAGTTGGACGGCGACCGAAGGGCCTGGGTATCCGATGGGGCGCTATTGTGCGCTCGGCAGCGGCGATGTTTCAAGAAAATTTTCAGAATGACCGCAGGTCAAACGATTTAATGCCGCGGCAGATTCAGCCTCCATGTATGGAACGCAACAGAACAGCGAAACAGGCGGGAAGACAAACGGCAGAACATCGAAATAAAAAAAGGACAGCTTGCGCTGTCCCTTGTTCGTGAGTACTCGAACTGTTAGAACGAATACCGCAGCGCGAACTGCATGATGCGCGGGGTGGTCATGGTCTTGCCATATTCCCCGAACGTGGGCCCGCTGGTCATGCTGTTATTTCCGGCAAATTGCAGCTGGCCAACATCGAAACGCGGCGTGTTGGTCACGTTGAAAGTCTCCCAACTGAAGCGGACGGTCTGATGTTCGGTAATATTCCAAACTTTGGCGAGACTGCCGTCGAGGCCGAAGAAGCCGGGCCCGCGAAGATTGTTTCGCTGCCCAGATTCCCCAGGGTAAGCAAAACGGAAGTAGACTCCGGGTGATCCGATTTGTGTGGGATCTCCTTGGAACACATTCGGGTTCCCGCTCGGATCAGTAAAGACGCCCGTTTTCGGTTTCTTCAGCGTGACGGCCGAGGAAGTTAGTTGCCAGTTGGTCGGCCAGTATCCGAGGCCGGGTCCGACGCTGAATGGGTAGCCGCTGGTGAGGCGGAGAATCCCGCTTATGTTCCAGCCGCCAAGCAATGCCTGGCTTATGCCGTGCATCCCACTGCCAAAAGTCTTGCCACTGCCAAAAGGAAGCTCATACACCCAGTTGGCATTCAACTGATGCGTGGTGTCGAAGTCGGAGACGGCGCGCAGTTGTTTGGGACTCCATGAGTTTATGATCTGGCTGGCAAAACCGAAGCCCTCGAATTCATTGATACGCTCCGCGTTAGAGCCGACGTCGATGGATTTCGAGTAGGTATAGTTCACATCGAAATCCATCCCGTGTCCCTTATGGCGGAGGGTCAACTGCGCCCCGTTATAGGCGGCATCCCCGATGCTACGCCAGGCATAGAGTGACGAGAATTGGGAGTCGAAATAGGCATACGGGCCGAGCTTGGAGCAGGACGGTAGACAATAGTCGGGAAGGTCCAGGAGTTCCAATGCACTCGTCTCGTTTCCCACATAGCAAGAGACCATATCGTAGACAGCCTGGGTGGCCGTGTAGCTGGAGGTCACGGAGTTCCCCGGAGCGCAACCCTGGTTGGCTGAGCCGCCCGAGGGTGGACCAAACCCCAGTTGCCCCGCCGCGCCGGGAAACAGGTTTTCCCAGTAAGGAATTTTGGCAAGGCTGCCGATCTGGGTCTGTGCGTTATAGGCTTTGGAGAGCATGGTCATGGCTGTGAAGTAATCCGTTTTCGACGCGGGATCAACGAGGTCCTCAGGCATCGCTAAATCTTCTTCCTGCAACAAGTGATGGCTCAACCGCCCGATATAAGAGGCTTCTACAACAAAGCCGCGTGGCAGTTCGTGGGTCAGCGAAAAATCGATGACTTCCGAATAGGGGGTCTGGATCTTGTTGTCCATGCCCCATGTAATAGCGAAGCCGCCGGTGCTCAGCGTGGAGGGCGGGGTCTGTGGGAATCCACCGGTCGGAGCCGGCAGGATGAAGCAAGAGCTGTTCGCCTCACAATTGGCTGGGTTCGCGGGAATCGTATTCAGACCCATAAACCGTGGGGCTATCGCGGTGCCGGATCCGCCGCCTGCGGAGAAGACCGCAGCCGGATTAGAAAGCTGCGTGGTCAGGCCGAAAGAGCCGTTCTTGTCAAAGGAGTTGACGATGCCCTCGCCATAGTGGTCGTAGTAGATGCCGAAGCCGCCACGAATGGAGGTTTTGGCGCTCCCGCCAGGAGACCAGGCAAACGCAATGCGTGGTGCCACATTCTTGTAGTCCCACGCCCAATACGGCTGCTTGCCATTGGCTTGCCCAAGAAGCCCGAAGGTCAACAATGGCGCGTAGCCTTGGCCTTGAAGCATCGCGGTGGCCCGTTGGTTAAACCAGTCGTGAATACTTGTGGTTGGGCCTACTTGTGTACCACTGGTTTCGTACGGCGGCTGAAGCAGCGTGTAACGCGCGCCAAGAGTCAAGGTGAGATTCGGGCGCACACGCCACGAGTCCTGGAGATAGGTTTCAAACTCGTTGGATTTGAAGTGGCGCGCCGCCGGGACTCCTTGCCCGAGGACGGCTCCGGTCTTCGTGCGATTGTAATTGGAAAAGCCTTCGGAGACGATTCCCGCCAAGGTGGAGACGGCAAGATCGTAGGACTGAACGAAGTTCACGGCATCGGACGAATTGGTTCCTCCAACCGCTGGTAGGCCAATCTGGGTGGGATTGA
The DNA here is from genome assembly GCA_035949755.1 of Candidatus Sulfotelmatobacter sp. Taxonomy (GTDB): domain Bacteria; phylum Acidobacteriota; class Terriglobia; order Terriglobales; family Acidobacteriaceae; genus Sulfotelmatobacter. The sequence continues at coordinate 34,107 of DASYYT010000017.1, read as the reverse complement.
AGCCGTTGGGTACGCAGGCGCCGCAGGTAAAACCGGAGCCATACAGCCATGAGGGGTTCGTTTCACCACCGAGGAAGGAAATGGCATTACTGGAGCGGACGTCATTTACGATGCGCCAGTTTCCGCCGAATTGGATGGTGTGATTCCCTTTTCTCCAGCTTACGTCATCAATAAAATTGTGCACCGGAGGAAGCACGATGTCCGTCTCGGTTTCTCCTACAGGCGTATCCAAGCCGCGGAAAAGGATGACGGGTTGCGTCTGAAGTCCCGCTAAGCTGGTGCTTGGGCGAACATATCCATAGCGCCCGTTGTTGATGATGTTGTTGCCGATGGTCCATACGTGACCCACTGCCAGCCCTTTGGCGTTGGCTTTATTTGTGATGTTCGCCGGTTGCCCCGGGAATTGCGGTGCGGCGGTGGAAGTAGGTTCCACGAGGCTGTCATTTTGCAGATTGCCGCGCACATACATGTTTTGGTGCGGGGTGAGGTTTGCGTCTAATTTAACGATATAGGTATTGAGAGTCGAGGGGGTAGCCGCGGGGAAAGTATAGCCAACAAAGTTGAGCCCGTCACCGGCCGAGGTGTTATTTGGCGCCGGGTATTGATTGAGTACTTGTAGGGCCGCAGAACTGGCTCCAATGTTAAGCAGATCCATAGACTGAAACTGCTGGGGAGTAAGTTGCAGCAGGTTGCCATTGGCGTCCAGGTACTGGAGAGTTCCGGATCGCAACAACATGCTGGGAACAGTGCGCGTGACCTGCAGTGCTTCGTGGGTGCGCTGTCCTTCGTAGGCTGCGAAAAAGAAGAGCTTATCTTTGATGATGGGTCCGCCCGCGGTGACGCCGAACGTATTGCGGACCAATTGTCCCGGTACGTTGGGCAGACCGGCTCTAACCTGCGCCTGCTCATTGAACCAATCGTTGGCCTCGCCGAGATTCGAGCGGTTGTATTCGTACAGACTGCCATGGAAATGATTCGTTCCACTCTTGGTAATCAGCGACACCTGCGCCCCAGAGGAGCGGCCCTGGTCGGCATTGGAATTGCTGGTGGCCACCCGAAATTCTTGCAGCGAGTCTAGCGTGGTGCGAAGGGCGCCTTGAAACGCCAACCCACTATTCGCGTCGTTGTTGTCCACGCCATCCAAAGTCACATTGGTCTGGTCGCTACGGGCGCCGTTGACCGAACCGCCCCGGCTGTCATAGGACTGGTCCACTTCCTTGCCGCCCACATAGGCCACACCCGGCTGCAAGCTAAGAATCCAAACAGCATCACGGCCTTCGGAGGGCAGGTTCAGCAACTGCTTCGATTCGAAGGCATTTCCAATCGAAGCGTCTTGGGTGTTCACCATTTCGGCGTGCCCTTCCACTTCGACAACTTCGGTAGCCGCTGCAACAGTGAGGGTAATGTTCTGCGTAGCTGGAGTGTTCACCAGAAGCTGGATCTCATTCATTCTGGTGGTGGCAAAACCGGTTGCGGTCGCCGAGAGGACGTACGTAGCAGGAGGAATCTGCAAGAACTCGTACCCGCCCTGGCCGTCGGTCTTGGTGGAGCGGGAAAATCCGGTCGCGGAATTCTGAAGCGTAACCGTCGCCCGGGTTACGGCTGCACCTTTTGCGTCATAGACCGTGCCTTTCAACGAAGTGGTGGCGACCTGCGAGGACGCGATGCTCACAAACATCAACAGCGTGCCTGCCAGCAGGAGACCTGTAGCCTTTGCAGAACGCATGGGGAAGCTCCTTGTCCGCGTTGGAGTCGAAGTTTTACGAGCCCAGGATTATGTGTAGTGAGACCCCTGGGGGACCTGATGGCGAGGAATTGTGCAACTTTGGCAGCGAAACATTCAAGTAAAATTTTGGGCCGGATCGGGCCTTGTAAAACGTTTGAATAGGTCTGCCCTATTCGCCCTTCCAGGGGTTGGAACTTCATGCACTCCGGTGGAAGAGAGCTGAGGCCAGGATTATCAGCGCGGGATAGCATTCCAAGGTGTAGCGAGGCTCGGGGTTTTCGAGGGTTCCCAGGAACGCCGAGCGCAGAACCAGAAATAAAACCAATAGCCCGATACCAAAAAATTCGCGCCCGCGAATCAGCCCAGCCAGACCCATACCGACATAGGCCAGGTTGATCACTCCGAAAGCCAGGCTGACGGTGAGCCAGCGGGGATCGTCATTGAACTCCCACCAGCGCGGGTCGGAGGGGAAAAGTTCAGTGCGGGGGCGGAGCCACATGTCGGCGATCCGCAACCCCGGAAGCCAGATGTAATAGCGCAGCGGGGCGGCATGAATTCGTAGCGCCGCCAGATCTCCGAAGCGGGCGTCGAGTTCCGGGGTCATGTTGGAATCAACGTTGTATTCCTCGAATAGCTTGGTCGTCTGCTCTCGCTCTGCGCGAGAGTCGAAGGCTCGATTGGGGAGCTTGGTGAAATCCATCGGGGATCCCGGCACGGGCCAGTAGATCTCCTGTACGGAAACGTAGTCGGCGATCCAGGTCTTGGTCCAACGATTGAATCCGGTCATGACCATCTCGTCGGAATCTGTGGCGTAACGCGGGGCCAGAGGCTGGAAGCGGTGAAGGGTGTGCAGATTGCGGAGCGCCCAGGGAATCAAGAGGGCAAACGCGGAAATAGCCACCACTATCCCGGCCAGGATAATTGTGCGCGGGCTCGGGATAGTCTCGGTTCGCAGGCGGCTGGCACGCAAGCTTCGGACCAGCAGAATGAAAAGATAGGCGCCGAGAACGGCGAGCAGAATTCCGCCATCGGGCCGCAGCAGTATGCCGCCGCCGACCGCGAGGCCGCAACCGATCCAGGCCAGCAAAGGACGCGAGGTGGCGCCCCCAATGCCAAGCCCTCTAAATGCCAGGTCCAAGGCCAGAGCGGTGAAGAAGATTTCCAGAGTCTCGGTGAGGGCAGCGGCAGCATAATTCGCCAGAAACGGACAGAAGGCCGCAAGCAGAAATGCGGCTTTCGCGGCACGCTCGGAGAACAGGCGACGCGCCATGTCGGCGATCAGAAAGCAGGTGCCGAGATCGAAGACGATCTGTGTGAGCAAGACGGCGCGGAAATTGTCAGCTCCGAATACGGCAAAAATGGCGGCGAGAAAGGCAGGATATCCGGGCAATCGTGACAACGTTGGCATGATGACGCCGGAGTTGGTGATGCCATAGATGCCATGCTGCAGCCAGTTTTTGGCAATGTCGGCATAGAGGCGGGAGTCGTCCACCACGGCCGGGAAACGCAGCACGAGGAAGAGACGAAGAGCGAGCGCGCCGAAGCTCGCCCAGAGGAAAAAGCGCGCCTGCCTCCGAAAGAACCGTGGCCGCCCAAGTTGGTGCACGGGCGCATGATAGCGCGTTTGCGGCAATCCCGGAGGGGAGAAATTGCATCTTACAACAGAGCTGCTACTCACCCTGCGGTTGGTCAAATTGACCGTGTGCCGCACGTGGCATACGATGAACATCATCTGCAAATGGCTGAACCAGTCTTTTATGATCCGCGACGAGCCCGCTGGAAACGCCTGCGGCGCTCCTTCGATATTGCTGCGGTCCTGATATCGGCGCTGATTGTTGTATTCGTGTATAACGCGCTGCGGGACGAGCCCCTGCCAGAACTGCTGTTTTATCCGCAGAAGCGTGCTTTCAAAGCCTTGAAGGAGAGCGAAAGAGATAAGGCCCGCGAACGAATAAAAAAGGCGGCGGCGCGCTCCCACCGTAGATCCAAGCTGGCGGCCTCGCAGGTGACGCTGAATCAGTCCGAGGGCATTCGGGCGGCTTTTTATGTACCGTGGGATGCGGCCAGTTTCTCGTCTCTGCGAGACTTTGCCCACCAGATTGACATGCTGTATCCGGACTGGCTGCACGTCCTCACGCCCGATGGACACCTGCAAGGGGTGGATGACCAGACGGGCAAGTATTTCGATGTAATCCAGGGGAAAAACGTGCTACCGGTCGATGACCGGGTCATGCCCTTTCTGAAGACCGAGAACCCCAGCATGGAAGTGTTCCCCATGGTCAACAATTCCGATGGGGTGGACTGGGTCGATATTTCCGGGTTCTTAAACGATGCCGATGCGCGTGCATTGTTCCGGCAGCAGGTGGCGCAGTTTCTGTCGGCGGGCCGGTATCACGGGCTGATGATCGACTTCGAATCGTTCCCTGCCAGCGGACAGCCAGGCTATGTGGCCTTGTTGCAGGAATTGGCGCAGGATCTACACGCCCGTGGGATGAAACTGTACGTGTCGGTACAGGCTCATAACACTGAGTACAACTATCCCGCGATTGCCGACGCCGCGGACGGCGTCGTGGTCATGAACTATGACGAGCACTATCCGGGAGGCAAGTCGGGGCCGGTGGCTTCGCAAGACTGGTTCGTGGACAACCTGAAATTCATCCTCAGCGTGATTCCGAAAGAAAAGATCATCTGCGCGATTGCAAATTACGGCTATGACTGGGTGCTGAAACCGAAGAACGGCCACCTTCCTCCGGGCATGCACGACGCGCCCGCCAGCGCGCAATCGGCCTGGCTGGCAGCGCGCGACTCCGATCAGGACATCAACTTCGACGACGATGCGATGAATCCTCATTTCAGTTACCTGGACGAGCGCAACCTGCGCCACGATGTCTGGTTTGTCGACGCGGTCACCGCCTTGAACCAGATGCGGGCGGCGCAGTCGATGGGCATCCAGACGTTTGCGCTGTGGCGGCTGGGCAGCGAGGATCGGTCCCTGTGGCGGGTGTGGGATATGCCGGGCGACGCCGGGGCGGTCGACAAACTGCGCGACGTGCCTCCGGGAGCCGACGTGGACATGGAGGGTCAGGGCGAAATTTTGCGAATTGAAGACAAGCCCGCCCACGGTACCCGCGATCTGACCTTTGATGCCAATAGCAAGCTAATCACCGACGAAGTCTTTCAGGAGTTGCCCGAGCCTTATCGCGTAGGACGATATGGGTATAGCCCAAATAAGGTTGCGATCACCTTTGACGACGGCCCCGACCCGGAGTGGACTCCAAAGATTCTCGACGTTCTGAAACAGAAGCACGCGACCGCCACGTTTTTTCTGATCGGGATTCAGGCCGACAAGTTTTCCGGGCTGGCCAAGCGAATATACGCCGAAGGCAACACGATCGGGAACCACACGTTCACGCATCCCGACGTGAGCAACATTTCCACGGCTTACATGAAGGTGGAGTTGAACCTGACGGAGCGCCTGTTTGCCAGCCTGCTGGGGATGCGCGCGACGTTGATGCGGCCGCCGTACGCGATCGACGAGGAACCGGACACGTCCGATCAGGTACGGCCGCTGGAGATTCCACAGGAGATGGGCTACATCACGGTGGGAAACCGGATAGATCCCAACGATTGGAGCGAAAACCCGAGGCGCTCGGGGGAGCAGATCGCGCAGTATGTGCTTGCCCATTTGCCGCCTTGCCAGGCACTGGACCTGCGCTGTGGAAATATCGTGTTGCTGCATGACGGCGGGGGCAACCGCGCCGAAACCGTGCGCGCGCTACCCATGATTATCGATGGGATTCGCGCCCGTGGTTACGAGGTGGCGCCGGTTTACGAGTTATTGGGCATGCAAAAGGCGGACGTGATGGCGCCGCTGCCGCGAGGCGAGTTATGGGCGGCACGGCTGGATCGGCTGGGTTTCTGGTTGTTCAACGCCGCGCAGAGCGGGATCACGTGGATCTTTTTCCTGGGCGACCTCTTGATGACAGGGCGGCTGATCTTTATCGGGGCGGCGGCGGTTTACGACCGGTTGCGGGAAAAGATCGTCGGCAGACCGGCGGAAGTGGCTTCTTATAAGCCCCAGGTCGCGGTGCTGATTCCTGCCTACAACGAAGAGAAAGTCATCGAGCGGACAGTGCGGGCCGCGCTGAACTCCGATTATCCGAACCTGCGGGTCATCGTGATCGACGATGGATCGAAAGACGGCACTCTGGAAGTCGCGCGCACGGCTTTCATGGCAGAAGCGGCGGCGGGCAAGGTTCTGATCCTGAGCAAGAAGAATTCCGGCAAGGCCGAGACCCTCAATTACGGTATTGAGCACATTGGGGATGCCGAATTGTTTGTTGGCATCGATGCCGATACGATCATCGCGTCGGATGCGATCTCACGATTGGTGCCGCACTTCATAAATCCGAAAGTGGGCGCGATCGCGGGTAACGCCAAGGTAGGCAACCGGGTCAATCTTTGGACGCGCTGGCAGGCCCTGGAATACATCACCAGCCAGAACTTCGAGCGGCGCGCTCTCGACGTGCTGGGAGCGGTCAGCGTGGTGCCGGGAGCGATTGGGGCGTGGCGGGTTTCGGCCGTGCGCGAAGCGGGAGGCTACCACATTGACACCGTCGCGGAAGATGCCGACCTGACCATGGCGTTGCTGCGCCGCGGATACCGGGTTGAATATGAAGATATGGCGCTTGCCTATACCGAGGCGCCGACGAACGCAAATGGCTTGATGCGGCAGCGCTTCCGCTGGTCGTTTGGGATATTGCAGGCGGTGTATAAACATCGCGGAGTGTTCGCCCGCAAGGGAGTGCTGGGCTGGGTGGCGCTGCCAAACATCGTGATCTTCCAGATTCTGCTGCCGCTGGTTTCGCCGCTGATCGATATTATGTTCGCGGTGGGGACGATCTGGTATTTCATCCAGAAACATTTCCATCCAGATTCGACCGATCCTGCCAGCTTCCACAAGCTGGTGGCATTTTTCTTCGCGTTCCTGGTGATTGATTTTCTGGCGTCGGCAATCGCGTTTGCGCTGGAGCGGCAGCGGGCCGGCGATAAAGAAGATGCATGGCTGCTCAGCCAGGTGTGGTTGCAGCGCTTCGCGTATCGTCAGCTATTTTCGATTGTGCTGTTCAAGACGCTGACCCGTGCGCTGGAAGGACGCAGGTTTGCCTGGGACAAGCTGGAGCGCACCGCCGCGGTGAAGTACGTGCCGGCGGAACGACAAGATCACGTCAACGTGCCGTAAGGTTCAGGTCTGTGTAGGAGCGGACGCCTTCATCTGCCCCAACGGAGCGGGATTCATTTATTGCGAGCTTTGCGCACAACCCCGGACGAATGCGGCCGGGGCTACATGAACTAGCGGAATAGCAGCGGGGCGAATTCCGACAGGTTTCGCCGCCAGACCATCCATGTGTGCATGCCGGGAGTCTCGATATCGGTGTGCTGGATATCTTTCGATTTCAGCCACGCGCGGAAATTGCGATTCACGGTGATGAGATGGTCTTCGGTGCCGCAGGCAATCCATAGAAGTTTGATCTGACTGTTGGCTTTCTGATCGAGCTCCGGAAAATCTTTTTCAAACGGCTCGGGAAGGCCGCCGGAGCTGAAGGCGCCAATCCAGGCAAATTTGTCGAGATTATTCAGGCCGGTCAGCAGGGATTCGGAGCCGCCCATGGAGAGGCCGGCAATGGCGCGAGAGTTGCGGTCTTTCGCGATGCGATACTCGCTTTCGACTTTGGGCATGACTTCGGTGAGCAGGGCCTCGCGGAACTTGGAGAAATTCTCGTCGCGCAAAGCATGATTGCCCCATGCGCCCCATCCGATGCGAATGATTTCCATGGTGCCATAGCCGAGCGGCATGACCACGATCATGGGCTTGGCCTTGCCTTGAGCAATGAGGTTGTCAAAGATCACGTTGGCGTGGCCGACGGCGGTCCATCCGCTGGCGTCGTCGCTGTAGCCGTGCAGCAGGTACAGCACTGGATACGTCGCTTTCGCGGCGGGATTGTAGCCCGGGGGCGTGTAGACGTAATAGTCGCGATCGTCGTCGCAGACGGCGGACTTGTAGAAATGGTGGTGAATCTCGCCGTGCGGCACATCCGCTGCATCCCACGGATTGCTCCCCGGCACATACACGGCGTTCGCGGGCGTCAGAAAATTGGGGACGAGCCGGTGGTTGTAGGGATCGAGCATGCGCTGGCCGTCGACGATGATGGAATATCCGTAGTAATCGGGAACCAGAGGCGGCGTGGTAACGCTCCACACGCCAGCATCGTCCTTCTGCATGGCGATCGGTTCGGTGCCCTCGCGCTCCAGCTTCACTTCCTGCGCGTTGACGGCGCGGAACCGGAAGGTCACGCTGTTGTCGGAATGGACCTCCGGCGTGACCAGCGCGGGCAGCGGCGTTTGGGGAGGGGGCGTTTGCGCGGGCTTTGCTTGTTGTGCTGAGACCGAGGTCGCAAAAAGTAAGGGAAACACGAGGCGCGAATTCAGTTTCATCATGCTTCTCCTGAGATGCGGACTAATTGTAAGGCAAGGCGAGAGGGAGATCCTTCGCTATCTGCCGGAGGCTACGTCCAGCCGGGTCTCTGCGCGATGCAGGGCATCGAGGGCGCGGTCGACATCGACCGAAGTGTCGCCGCTGGTCAGGCGCTGTTCGGCGCGTTGTTTGGCTTTGCGGGCGCGGTCGACATCGATCTCGGATGGACGCTCGGCAGTTTCGGCCAGAATGGTGACCTTATTGGGCAGCACCTCAGCGAAACCCCAGGCCACCGCGAGTTTCTGCTCGCCCCCAGACTCACGATAGGTGATCTCGCCGACTGAGAGTTCGGTGATCAATGGCGCGTGTCCCGGCAGCACGCCCAGATAGCCGTTCTTGCCGGGAATTTGAACTTCTTCGGCGGATGTGTCCACCACCTTCTTTTCGGGGGTGACGATCTCGAGTTGGAAAGTATCGGACATTGAAAAATCTGGCGCCGGACCTCAGACCTTGGACCTCAGCAAAAACTCGCTGGCTGAAGCCCAAGGTCTAAGGTCCGAGCTCCGCCTCTACGCCGCTGCCTTCATCTTCTCCGCGGCCTGGAGTACTTCCTCGATGGGGCCTTTCATATAGAAGGCCTGCTCGGGAATGTCGTCATATTTGCCTTCGACGATTGCCTTGAAGCCCTTCACTGTGTCGGCGATCTTGACGTAACGTCCCTGTGCGCCGGTGAACTGTTCGGCGACGTGGAACGGCTGCGACAGGAAGCGCTGAATCTTGCGGGCGCGGGCGACCGTCAGCTTCTGATCCTCGCTCAACTCGTCAATGCCGAGAATCGCGATGATGTCCTGCAGGTCTTTGTAGGTCTGCAGGGTCTTCTTCACGGACTGGGCTACGTCATAGTGCTCCTGGCCGACGATGCGCGGGTCGAGAATGCGCGAGGTCGAACCCAGCGGATCAACCGCGGGATAGATTCCGATTTCCGTAAGCGCGCGGGAAAGTACGGTAGTGGCATCAAGGTGAGCGAACGTTGTCGCCGGAGCGGGGTCAGTCAAGTCGTCAGCGGGGACGTAAATCGCCTGCACCGAAGTGACGGAGCCTTTCTTGGTCGACGTGATGCGCTCCTGCAATTCGCCCATTTCGGTAGCGAGATTGGGCTGATAGCCGACCGCGCTGGGCATGCGGCCGAGCAGCGCGGAGACTTCCGAGCCCGCCTGGGTGAAGCGGAAAATGTTGTCAATGAAGAGCAGGGTGTCGGCGCCCTCGGCGTCGCGGAAATATTCCGCGACGGTCAGGCCGGTCAACGCCACGCGCAGACGAGCTCCGGGGGGCTCGGTCATCTGGCCGTAGATCAGCGCCGCCTTCGATTCGTCCGGTTTGCCGGGCTTGATTACGCCCGACTCGGTCATTTCCAGCCAGAGATCGTTGCCTTCGCGGGTGCGCTCGCCGACGCCGGCAAAGACGGAATAGCCGCCGTGCTGCTTGGCGACGTTATTGATGAGCTCCATGATGACGACGGTCTTGCCGACGCCGGCGCCGCCGAACAACCCGATCTTGCCGCCTTTCAAGAAGGGCTGGATGAGATCAATCACCTTGACGCCGGTCTCGAACATCTCGGCAGTAGTGGCCTGCTCATCGAAAGCCGGAGCCAGACGATGAATCGGCATTCTTTCTTTGTAGGCAATCGGGCCTAACTGATCGACGGGCTCGCCGATGACGTTCATGACGCGACCCAGCGTGCCGCGGCCCACGGGCACAGAAATAGGCCCGCCCTGGTCGATGGCCTTCATCCCGCGCACCATGCCCTCGGTGGCCTCCATCGCGATGCAGCGCACCCGGCCTTCGCCCAGGTGCTGCTGCACTTCGAGAATGACCTTGATTGGAGTGGGGACGTTGAAGCCGTCGCTGACGACTTGCAGGGCCTCATAAATCGGCGGCAGGTGTCCCTCTTCAAACTGCACGTCGACGGCGGGGCCGGCGATTTGGATTACGTGTCCTACGTTTTGTGCCATAAATTAGCTCCGAGCCGTGAGCTATGAGCCGCGAGTAAACGGCCCGCCTAGCAATCAGCCCCGGTATTCATATCCCCTATTTGCTGTACCTTGCTCGAAGCTCCCAGCTCGAGGCTCGAAGCTCCTTTACATCGCCGCAGCGCCGCTGACGATCTCGATGATCTCTTTCGTGATCTTCGCCTGGCGCACACGGTTCATGGTAAGCGTCAACGAATCGATCATATCGGTGGCGTTGTTGGTGGCCGAATCCATCGCGGTCATGCGTGCGGCGTTCTCGGCGGCCACCGACTCCATCAGCGCGCGGAAAATCTGGATGCTTACATACTTCGGCAGCAGCGTGCGGAATAGTTCGCCCGGCGGCTGCTCGTAAATGTAGTCGATCTGCGCGGCGCCGAACTGCGAACCGCCTTCGGGTGCGCCCTCTGTGGCACGCATGCCAACTCCCGCGCTCACGGCCGCCTCTTTGGCTCTCTTCTTCTCTTCTTCGGTCGGTTCTTCCGCAAGGCGGACCGCCTGCTCGCCGATCTGCTCGATGGGAAGAATCTGCTCGACGATCAGGCGCTGGGCAATCACCGACTTGAATTCGTTGAAGACCACATAGACCGAGTCAATTTCTTCGCGGCAATAACGCTCAATCACACTCTGCGCCAAAGCCGACGCCTGCGCAAATTCGACTTTACCCAGGATGCCAATGTGCTCGCCCGTAATCTGGATATCCCCGGCACGCTCTCCGGTCTCAGGCTGCGCCTCGGTGGCTTCCATCAGATCGGCTAAAGTCTGCGTCTGCACCTTGGCCGCGGGATAACGGCGGCGCAGGAAATCACGGCCTTTGCGGCCGATGGCCTCGATGTCAACGTGCTGGCCGGCCTTCGATCGCAGGAATCGCTCCGCCGCTTTCGTGATGTTCGCATTGAAAGCACCAGCCAGTCCCTTGTCGCCCGTGACCACAATCAGAAGGATGTTTTTCTCTTGGCGCTGGGCCAGCAGGGGATGCTTGGGCTCCCCGGTGTCGGGATCGTAGATCTCGGCCCGGCCGACCAATGACTTCAGAACATTGGTCAGCATCTGCGCATAGGGGCGCGCGGCCAGAGCACGTTCCTGGGCGCGGCGCAGCTTCGCCGCCGAGACCATCTTCATGGCCTTGGTGATCTGGCGCGTGTTGATCACGCTGCGAATGCGCCGGCGGATGTCGAGAATGTTGGGCATGCTGCTGGTTGCGAGTACCGAGTCCTGAGTTGCGAGTGAGAATCCGCTCGGTACCCGGTCCTAGGTACTACTTACGATTTGGCTACTGCTTCCCTCTGCGCTACGAATTGCTGTTTCGCTTCCTTGATCACGTCCTGCAACTGCGCTTTGAGCTGATCATCGAGCACCTTCTTCTCCATGACTGTGCGCAGCAGGCCAGGATTGGTGGAATCGACGTACTCGTAGAGTTCCTTCTCAAACGCGCGGACCTGGTCGACTGGCATATCGTCAAGAAAACCGCCAGTGCCCGCCATGATGATCAGAATCTGTTTGGAGAACGGCAGCGGCGAGAATTGATTCTGCTTCAACAGTTCCACCAGCCGCTGGCCACGATTCAATTGGGCTTGCGTGGCCTTGTCCAGATCGCTGCCGAACTGGGCGAATGCGGCCAGTTCGCGGTATTGAGCCAATTCCAGCTTGAGCGTGCCGGCGACCTGCCGCATGGCCTTGATCTGCGCGCTACCGCCGACGCGGCTTACCGACAAGCCGACGTTCACCGCCGGGCGCACGCCCTGGTTGAACAGGTCAGTTTCGAGATAGATCTGGCCGTCCGTAATAGAAATGACGTTGGTCGGAATGTAAGCCGAAACGTCACCCGCCTGGGTTTCAATGACGGGTAAAGCGGTCAAAGATCCGCCGCCGTTTTTGTCGCTGAGCTTGGCGGCGCGCTCGAGCAGGCGCGAATGGAGATAGAACACGTCTCCGGGATAGGCCTCGCGCCCCGGGGGACGGCGCAACAGCAGCGAGATTTCGCGATAGGACGCCGCGTGCTTGGAGAGATCATCGTAGATCACCAACGCATGGCGCTTGGTGTCGCGGAAGTACTCGCCCATAGCGCACGCCGCGTAGGGCGAAATGTACTGCATGGGCGCGGGCTCCGAGGCCGATGCCGCGACCACGATGGTGTATTCCATGGCGCCCGCGTCTTCGAGAATCTTCACTACCTGCGCAATCGAAGAACGCTTCTGCCCGATCGCGTTGTAAATACAAATAAGATTGTTGCCCTTGGAGTTGATGATGGTGTCGAGGGCAACCGCGGTCTTTCCGGTCTGGCGATCGCCGATGATCAGTTCGCGCTGGCCGCGGCCGATCGGAATCATGCTGTCGATGGCCTTCAAACCGGTGGCCATGGGTTCGCGCACGGGCTGACGATCAATGACGCCGGGAGCGAGACGCTCGAGCGGAATGAATTTGTCGGAGGAGATGGGACCCTTGTCGTCGATGGGCTGGCCGAGCGAGTTGACGACGCGGCCAACCATGGCATCGCCTACGGGCACGCTCATGATGCGGCCGGTGCGCTTGACCTCATCCCCTTCCTTGATCTCGGTATATTCGCCCAGCAGCACCACGCCCACCTGATCTTCTTCCAGGTTCATGGCAATGCCGGCCACGTCATGCGGGAACGACAACAGTTCGCCGGCCATGACTTTGTCGAGACCATACACCCGCGCGATGCCGTCGCCCAGCGTGATGACGGTGCCAGTCTCGTCCACGGAGATCTGCGATTCATAGTTCTCGATCTGCTCGCGGATCAGTTTGCTAATTTCGTCTGCTTTGATTTGGGCCATAAATTCAGCTTTCAGCTGTCAGCTCTCAGCTCTCAGCTTTGAGCGCTGAGCCGTGAGCTTTGAGCGGACATCCGATCGTGCGAGCTCACATCTCGTTGCTCAGCTCTCGGTGCTACGAGCTAATCGTTTCTCTAATTCTCTCCAACTGGCCTTTTACGGAACCATCGTAAATCGTACTGCCGATGCGGACGATTGCGCCGCCCAGCAGCGACGGATCCAGGCCGTAACTGGCACGAACTTTCTTGCCGGTGGTCTTCGCAATCTGCGCTTCCAAGGCACGCTTTTCGGATGCTTCCAGGTCGCGGGCGCTGGAGATCTGGGCTTCGGCGAATCCCAAACGCGCGTCGATCTCCTTTTCCAACTGCTCGACAATGCGCGGCAGGAATGGCAATCGCCGGTGATCAATCAGTACGGCGATGAGATTGCGCACCGGCCTCAGGATTCCTTCGCGCTGCACAATCGCATCCAGCAACTTCCGCTTCTGATCGGCAGGAACCGCGGGATTCTCCCATACGCGGCGCAACTCGACGCTCTCAGCAAACAAAGCGGCGATGCTCCGCAACCCGCTGCTAGCCTGAGCCGCGTCGAGGCGCTGGCTGAACACTACATCCGCGAAAGCCCGGGCGTAGGTGCTGGCGACGGAGGCCACGATCTAGTTCCCGTCCTTTCCTGAAGTCTCGGAGGCGGAACCGAGTTGGCCGGCGAAATCGCGCACCAGAGCCTGGTCGGTGGGGGCATCGACGCGAATCTGTTTCTGGGCCAGTCCGACGGCCAGATCGGCGGCGTGAGCCGTCAGCTGCCGCCGTGCCGCTTTCGCTGCAGCCGCGATTTCCTGCTCGGCCGAGGCGACAATCCTGTGCGCATCTTCCTCCGCTGCCGCGTGAATGCGGGCTTCCTCGGCGGCGCCTTCTTTTTCCGCGGCATCGCGCATCATGCCAATTTCCACATCCAGCTTCATCAGACGCGATTCGATCTCCGCGAGTTTGCGGCGCGCTTCTTCGCTGGCCTTCTGCGCTTCCTGCATGGCCTTCTGAATCGCCGCCGTTCGGTCGCGGAAAACGCCGGGCAAATACTTGCGGCTCGCCCAGATGATGACGCCGGCAATGACGGCAAAATTCAGGAGCATACCCAGCCAGTAGGACTGCCGCAGGTTCAGTCCGGTCAGCCGCGAGACGAACTGCACCGAGGGCGAGCGCTTGAACTCGTCCATCTCATCTTTCTCTTCGCCGGCGGCTTCCCTGCTCTCATGGGCGAGTTGGCGGCCGGGGTGGAAACGAGCGTCGCTGGTGTCTTGATTTTGATCGGTAACATTGGGCGATCCCTGGGCCTGGGCAGCGAAGCCTGCTCCCCCGAGCAAGAGCACAGAGAGCAGAAAACTTCTGGTGAAGCGCGGCGCCATGGCAGTCAGAATCATCAGCGTGCCGCCCCCACGGGTTGCAAAACGCGGCGCACAATTTCCCGGGCCAGCGCTTCCACCTGAGATTGCAATCCTTTTTCAGCGGCCGCGCGATCAGTCTCGATGCTCGCCTTGGCGGCCTGCACCTGGGCTTGGGCTTTGGTGCGGGCTTCCTTTACGGCGTGGTTGCGAGCCTGCAAAGCGGCCTGACGCCGGGCCTCTTGCGCGCGAAAAACGGCGGCGCGCGCCTCCCGCAGTCGCTGCTCGTACTCGCTGGTGCGGGCATCGGCAGCCGCAATATCAGCTCTGGACTTCTCGACGGCCCCCTCAGTTTTGCTGCGCCGCTCGTCCAGCACGCGCCGCAAGGGCTTGTGCACGACGGTCGTGTAGAGGGCGTAGAGGATTCCCAGCAGAATCACTGTGGGCACCGCGCCGAGCAGTAATTCGCCTAGTTGGTTGAGCGTCTGATCCATGTGGTGCTGGTATAGACCGGAATAATGAGGGCTATGGAAACTGATAAGTCTAGCTTCCGGGGGAGTTTAATGTCAATGAAAACGAAGGGCAAAACCCAGCCGCGGCGATGGTGCCGGCCACAGATCGAGGGCCTCAGGGCCCTCTACAAAGACCAACCCGCCACACGGCGGAACCGCGAACTTGACCGCCCCCGGCCGGTGCTGAAAATGGAACCGCCCCAAAGGGCTGTGGAGCAGGCGTTGCCGAAATACAAGAAAAATAGGGGGTAAGGGCCCCTGCTGGCCACGGCGTATCTCAACCGAAAAACCTCCTTGACTTTGGCCTAAAGAGGACTAGCATAAAGACATCACCTCCGATCCAATTCAGGATCGAATGGGCCGATAGCCAAGGAATGTCACCGCTTCTTGGTTGCCGGCCCATTTAATTTGTCCCGAGGTCCCGCTTCGTCATATCTAACTATTAGAAGGGCACAGAGTTCCGCGTGTTATGAATCTGCACCAGTTCCGTGGCGGAAGCGGCGACGGGGTCGGCCGGAGCAGGGTGCTGCGGATCACGCCAGGAGTCAAAAATCGACACTTGATGCACGCAGGAGACGGTGCAGTGGGGTGCGCAAGATTTTTCAGCTAGATATTCGCGCCGCAGGTCTTCTTTGGTATAGCTTTCAAGCGGCACTCCGGGATAACCGCGTTGCTGGGAGCAATAATGCACCAGGCCATTTTCGCAGATGTAGAGATAGCGCCCTCCGGCGCGGCAGCGCCAATTATTGGGCAGGCCTTGGGCGATGTTGTCCTGGAAGGCATTGACGCGCGTAAAGCTGCTCTTCTCGAGGGCCTGCATTTCGTGATAAATGCGGCGCTCTTCCTCGCCTAATGGCTGCAGTTGTCCGCTGCCGTCGTGAATGATGCCGATGGTAGAGGTAAAGCCTAGTTCGACCGCTCGCTTGCCAATGACCAACGCGTCCTGGGGATGAGAAATGCCGCTGCCTACCACTGAGTTAATGTTCACGTGAAAGTCGGCATGCTCGGCCAGCAGTTGCAGCTTCTTATCGAGAACTTTGAGGCTCTTTTTTGAGACCTCGTCAGGATTGACGTTGTCGATGGAAATCTGCAGCCATTCGAGGCCGGCGCGGTTCAGGCGCTGAATGCGATCCGCGACCAGCAAATAGCCGTTGGTGATGAGGCCGGCGATCATGCCATTGCCGCGAATGCGGCGAATCACGTCATCGAGTTCGGGATGCATCAACGGCTCGCCGCCGGAAATCGTGACGACGGCCGTGCCGAGCTCACCCAGTTTGTCGATGCGGCAATACATTTCTTCGATCGGCACCGGCTTCGAGAAATCGTCGAACTCGTTGCAGTACGTGCACGCCAGGTTGCAGCGGCGCATGGGAATAATGTGCGCCAGCAGAGGATGATCGGGGGAGGCCAGCGCGTGGGCCACCATTTTGGCCCCGCGCAGGTTACGGTGCAGGGCTTTGGCGCGGCGGCGCAAGGTTGTGAGAGCAGAAGCCATTGGAATCGTTGTTTCTATTACAACACACGCTTAGGACCGGCGCATGGCGCTCCACAGCCTTCGGTGCTATGGCCAAGCAAATGGCGAAAAAACCGGTTTAAGCCGAGCTGGGAGAGCTTTGAATTGTCAGTATTGGCGCCAACATTTCTGTCAGGGACACAATTCGTGGCCAGCTTCTTGAAGTCTTTTGAGTGCCTTTTCGACGAATTCTTCCTGGACCAGCACGTAATCGGTGTCATAGGTCGAGATCGCGAAGATGGGAATGCCATTGGCGGAGAGCGGCTCGATGAACGACAGCAGCACGCCGGTCTGCGAGAACGGAAATGGCCCTCGGAGGTTCAGACAAGTCCAGCGGTGGGGCGAAGGGACGTCTGCCGGAAGATTCGCCGCGGGACAGACGATTGAGAGTTCATCCGGCGTGCGCGTGATCGAGGTGAATTCGCCTTTGCCGGCCCAGTCCGGAATGGGTGCTTCGGGCATAAGGCGCACGACGGCATAGGAGCCCAGGAGCCTGCGGAATCTTAGCTGCTGGCCTGCCATTTAGCCTTCTATCGCTTTCCGCACCGCCGCCCCTGCCAGCAGTCGTGTGGAATCCAGCGTGGGCAGCGGGGACGACTCCGGCGTGACCAGCAGAGGAATCTCGGTACAGCCCAGCACGACTGCGTCGCAGCCCTCATCTTTCATGGCGCGAATGATTTCGATGTAGTAGGCCAGGGATCGCGGCAGGAACTGGCTATTCACCAATTCGTCGAAGATGATCTGGTTGATACGCCCGCGCTGCTCCGGACCGGGAACACGAGGTTCGATGCCCGCGGATTTCAATGCCTCGCGATAGACAGGTCCTTCCATCAGATAGCGCGTCCCGAGTACGGCAAGGCGTTTAAAGTGGCGGCGTTGCGCCTCTGCTGCCACTTCACGCGCAATGTGCAGCCAGGGACGCGGGGAGCGGTGTTCAACAAGGTCGAATGCCTGATGAATCGTATTGTCGGGGCAGATCAGGAAATCGGCTCCGGCTTTGGCAAGTTTATCGGCAGAAGACAGCATCAGTTCGGCCACGCCTGCCCAGTCGCCAACGTCGATCGATTTCATGTACTGCGCCAGCGGGTGCGAGTGTAACGAGACTTCTGGATGATCGTGGCGCCCTAAAATCTGTGCCCCCTCAAGCGAGATGGTGCGATAGCAGAGCGCGGCTCCTTCGGTGCTGCATGCGACGATGCCGATGTGCAACATCAGTAGCCAGTTGTCAGTGGTCAGTGGTCAGCGGTATTGCCAACGACCCCGGCGATTCAGACTTCGATGCCACGGGAACGGCGTACGGGCTTGTGTCCCGATATCGTTTCTCAAATTCTTCCCGGGTGCAGATCGTCTTAGTATCAATCACCCGGTCAATGGCCAATATGCCATCTAAGTGGTCGATTTCATGCTGCAGCAACTCGGATAAATTTCTTTCTTCTCCTGCCGGGATCGTAATTGTCTCCCCGCGCAAATTCTGATAACGCACAGAAATGTCCCGGTGGCGCTCCACCTGCATGAAGATAGAAAGGAAGCTCAAGCAGGCGTCCCAGACAACGATTTTTTCTCCGCTCCGGCGGATGATTTCCGGATTGACGAGCGGCCAGGGCTGTTCGCCGGGAAGCTGCAAGAAAATGACGCGCTGCAGCACTCCGATCTGCGGGGCAGCGATCCCGCGACCATAGCCGGTAACTGAACGCCAGTGCGCAAGCGTGTCCTTCAGATCCGCGACAAGGTTGGCGACTGCGGGGCTCGCGGGATCGGCGACGCGGACGGATTGTTTCCGCAGGAGCGGATCGCCAAGTTGGAGAACGGGCCGAATTGGCATAGAACCATCTCGCAGACTACCGGGCAGCCGCCGCATCAAACAAGCTCAGCAGCTCAAGCTTTTTCTCCGCAGGCAGGAAAGACGCTTCAAACGAGTTGCGCGCCAGTTCGCGCAAGTGCTCGTCGGTAAACCCGAAGGTTTCCTGGGCAAACTGATATTCGCGCGCCAGCGTAGTGCCAAATAAAGCGGGATCATCCGTGTTGAGGGTGATCATCATGCCCTGATCGAAGTAATTCTTGACCGGATGTTCCGCGGCCGTCTTGCAGACCCCGGTGCGCAGATTGCTGGTCACGCAGATTTCCAGGGGAATCTGGCGGTAAGCCAATTCTTCGACCAAGTCGGGATCCTGAGCGGCGCTCAGGCCGTGCCCGATGCGCTCGGCGTGGAGGTTGAGCGCTCCCCAGATGGATTCCGGCGGGCCGGTCTCGCCGGCATGGGCGGTCAAGCGCAGGCCGTGGTCCTCGGCGTAGGCATAAACGCTGCGAAAAAGTTCGGGCGGAGCTTTCAGTTCATCTCCACCGATGCCGACGCCGGCCACGTGGCGGTTCTTGTAGCGCACGGCCAGTTCGAAAACTTTTTGCGCTTCTTCGACGCCGAAGTGGCGAGTGGCGTCGAAAATCCACAGCAGCGAAATGCCGAAATCGCGAGCTCCGCGCGCCCGTCCGCGGTCGAGGCCCTCAAAGATTGCGGCGAAATCCTGCTTGCGGTAGAGGCAAACTCCGACGGCGACGTAGACCTCGGCGTGCAGTACGTTTTCTTCTTTCAGTCTCTGCATCAGGCGGTAGGTGACGAGTTCGTAGTCGTCAGGCCCACGCAAATGCGCACTCACCTCTTTGAAGGCCATCAGAAAACTGGCGAAATCCGTGTAATGGTAGAGGGTTTCGGTCTGCGCGAGCGTGGCCTGATCACCGTGTTGGCGGCGCAGGTCGAGCAACGTCGCAGGCTCAACCGCGCCTTCGAGATGTAAGTGCAGCTCCGCCTTGGGAAGCTGACGGACAAAAGCATTGGGCGGATGGTCTGCTGCAGCGGGCATAATTTTCGATTGTAGATTGCAGAAAGAAGATTTGCGAGAGCGTACCGGCGGCCTAGGCCCTGTTCTTCGCGAACTCGCTGCGGTGTCGGCTGTAAAAGAAATAGATCAGCAGTCCCAGCACCAGCCACACGACAAACCGCAGCCAAGTGATGACTAACAGCCCAGCCATCAAACCAACGCAGAGAATAATCGAAATCAGGGGGAACCACGGCACAAACGGAACGCGGAACGCCCGCTTCCGATCGGGCTGTGTACGTCGAAGAATGATCACCCCCAGCGACACTAACGCGAAGGCGAACAAGGTTCCAATATTCGAAAGATCGGCCGCCTCGCTGACGGCAAAGATTCCCGATGGCAGTCCCACCGCAAGCCCGGCAATCCAGGTCGACCAATGCGGCGTCTTGAATTTTTCGTGGACGGCGGAAAAGAGCTTCGGAAACAGGCCGTCCCGCGACATCGCGTACCAGATTCGTGCCTGCCCGTACTGAAATACGAGCAGGGATGAAATCATCCCCGTCAGCGCCCCGACGATAATCACGGAACGCGACCACCGGCTGGCCGAGAGCATCTTCAAGGCGTAGGCTACGGGAGCTTCCGCCGCCTCCCCGGAGACGAAGGTGGTGTACTTCATCATGCCGAGCAGAACGATGGAAACGCCGACGTAAAGCACGGTGCAGACGATGAGAGAAGCAATAATGCCGAAGGGCAAATCGCGTTGTGGGTTGCGCGCTTCCTCCGCTGCGGTTGAGACCGAGTCGAATCCGATGTAGGTGAAGAAGACGATGGCACCTCCCGTCACCACTCCGCCGAAGCCTGAGGGGGCAAACGGCTTCCAGTTCGAAGGGTTCACCAGCGCTCCGCCCACCACGAGAAAGACGAGAATGGCGCCGATCTTGATCGCGACCATAATGTTGTTCGCTTCCGCCGATTCGCGAATTCCGCGCACCAGCAGGACCGTGAGCACGAAAATGATCAAAAAGGCCGGAACATTGAAGTACGAACCCGTCCAATGCCCCGCGTCCCACACGGGTGTCGACCATTTATCCGGCAGGTTGATGCCGAATGAGGCCAGTTGCGCCTTGCTGTACGCGCTGAACCCGATCGCTACTACCACATTGCTGACAACGTACTCCAGGATCAGGTCCCAGCCGATGATCCAGGCGAAGATCTCTCCCAGCGTCGCGTAGGAGTATGTGTATGCGCTGCCGGCGATCGGGATCATCGATGCCAGCTCCGCATAACACAGCCCCGCGAAGCTGCATGCGACCGCTACCAGGAAAAACGAAATCGCGATGGAGGGCCCCGCCGGAGGGCGCCCGTGCATGAGCACCTGCGCCGTGCCGCCTCCGCGGAGAAAATTCACGATGATGTCGAGCACCTGCGCGTGCAGGATCGAGGGAACCTGAAAGTACTCGCCGGCCGCTGCCGTGCCGGTCAAGATAAAAATTCCCGAACCGATCACTGCACCAATGCCCAGAGCGGTCAATGACCACGGTCCCAGCGACTTCTGCAGGCGATGCCCCGGGGTTTCCGATTCAGAGATCAGCTTGTCAATCGACTTGCAGCAGAAAAGCTGGTTCTGGGAAGTGCGCACAACTTCTTTGGATGGAGGCTCGCCAGTCGTCGGTTGGGACACAGGGTGTGATTTCTCCTGGGCTAGCAATCAGCGGCACTGGGCATTCAGCCGGTCGGCATTCTTTCGTTGCTTCAAAACGCGACGGCGAATGCCCAGTGCGCGCGAATGCTGCTTACCGCTTCGCCTGGCCGCGAGCCAGTTTCTTGACCTTGGGCTTTTTCGATCCGCGAGGATAATCGCGGGGCTTGAGCGGCTTGTCCGCTTTCCGTTTCTTGCGCGAGGTGCGTTTTGCTTTCTTGCGTTCTTCCCGGCTTAGCTTTGCAGTATTGGCCATGAACTCTTTCTTGGATTTTGTAATTTGGTAATCGGGTAATTTTGTAATTTAAGTCGAAGCGCGCATCTCGAAAGAAATTACCAAATTCCCCGATTACAAAATTACCAAATTTCGCTCAGGCTCGCTCTAGCTGAGCATACTTCTCCACCAGCTTCTTCAAGCCGAAGCGTGGAAATTGTACCGTAATCTTGGCTTCTTCGCCTTCTCCTTCGCGCTGGTAGACTGTGCCCTCGCCATATTTCGGATGGCGGACCCTCTGCCCCGGGCGGAATCCGCGCTTGCCTGTGGGCTCTTCGACTGGCGGCGCCTTGGATACGGAGAACTTTTTGCCTCGGCTGGCAAAAAATTCCGCAATGTTCTCGATCGAGTTGTAAGCGCGTGCGGCGGCGGTTGGTTTGGAGCTTCGAGCATTGCGTTCGGTCTCGTCTCGGCTGCGCCACGATGCGCTCTGGTCCTCGTCTTCGTAGGAATAATGCGTGCTCTCGCTGTTGTAAGTGGCAGGGCTTCGCCCTGCAGGACGGCCCGGGGCGGACGTCCCCACACGTGCTTTGCGAGTTCCCAGTTCTTCGAGTAGCGGCGCAGGCACTTCTTCCAGGAAGCGCGATGGAACGCTGGCTTCGGGCAGGTCCGTGCCGTAGCGGCGGCGGTAGACGGCGCGGGTCAGGATCAACTGATCCATCGCCCTCGTCATTCCGACATAGCAAAGGCGGCGTTCCTCTTCGATATCCTCGGGTACGAGCATGGTGCGCGAGTGCGGAAACAATCCTTCTTCGAGCCCACTGAGAAAAACCAGCGGGAACTCGAGGCCCTTGGCGGCGTGCAGGCTCATCAACGTGATCTGAGCGCGTTCGTCATAGTCGTCGGCATCGGCAATCAGGGCAGCGTGATCAAGGAATTGATCTAGCGTTTCGGCGCGATCGCGGGAATCCATCGCCGCATTGACCAACTCGCGCAAGTTCTCGATGCGGGAGAAAGCCTCGGGAGTGTCTTCTTCTTCGAGCAGCTTGACGTAGCCAGTGCGGTCGATGAGAAATTTCAGAATGTCGGCGGTGCTGACGGTAGGAGTTGGGAATGCGCTCGATGATTCGGTTTCAGGGGATCGAAGGGTATCGGCATCCGTAGCACCGACCTCTGGCGCGCTGTTGCTGGAGGCCTGGCCCGTCACACTATCGGAAGACGATGCCGATTCAGCCTCACCAAAATCAAACGAGAAATTGCCGAGTTCCTCTGGATCAAAGGCCGTGGCATCTTCGGCATTCAGGTCGGAGGGCGATTCATCGGCCGCATTCTCCGACGCCGCGGGATAAACCGTCTGGGCCACATCTTGTTGAAGTTGCTCTCCGAAGGTGCCGGACAGCATAGCCCTGGCATCCTCAATGACCTGCTGAAAATTCTTAAGCGAGGTAACCGCACGCGGGGGCAACAGGTTGCGCTTGATTGCTTCTCCAACGGCGCCCCATAGCGACAGTCCCGTCTCCAGCGCCAGCCGTTCCAGCGTATCGATGGTGCCCTTGCCGATGCCGCGAGCCGGAGTGTTGATGACGCGCAACAGCGAGATGGAGTCGTCGGGATTCTGGATGACTTTGAGGTACGAGATCATGTCCTTGATCTCGGCGCGCTCGTAGAACGAAAATCCGCCAACCACGTGATACTTCAGGCCGTAGCGGCGCATGGCTTCTTCAAACAGGCGTGATTGCGAGTTGGTGCGGTAGAGCACGGCTGCGCGAGGAGTCTCGCCACGATCGTTGGCCTCGCGCACATAACGCGCGATCCAGTCGGCGGCGAAGAGAGCCTCGTTCTCGCCGTCCGGGGCTTCGTAGTAGCCGATCTTCGTGCCACCCTGGCGCGAGGTCCACAGGTTCTTGCCCTTGCGCCGCACGTTATTCGCTACCACGGCCGAGGCTGCCTGCAGGATGTTTTGGGTCGAACGGTAGTTCTGCTCGAGGCGGATGATCTTCGCTTCCGGAAAGTCGTGCTCGAACTCCAAAATGTTGCGGATGTCGGCTCCGCGCCAGGAATAAATCGACTGATCTTCATCGCCGACGGCGCAAACGTTGTGATGGTCGCCGGCGAGCATACGCATCAGCTCGTACTGCGGGCGGTTCGTATCCTGATATTCGTCAATCAGCAGATACTGAAAGCGCCGGTTGTAGTAATCGCGCACCTGCGACGCCGATTTCAACAGTCGCACGGCTTCGAGCAGCAGATCGTCGAAATCGAGCGCGTTACACTTGCGCAGCTCTTTTCGATACTCCTCGTATAGATGCGCTACTCGCTCGGTCTTGGGATCGGCCGACTGCAAATAAAGTTCCTGCGGATCGAGCATGTGATTTTTCGCCCACGAAATGCGGGCCAACACGTTCCGAGGTGTGAGTTGGTTGTCGTCAAGCCCGAAGCGCTTCATCAGCGACTTGACCACAGACTGCTGGTCGGCCTCGTCGTAGATCACGAAATTCTTCGTGTGGCCGATCGCAGGCTGACCCGGCACGGTGGAAGGAATCCGCAGGGCTTCGATGTCGCGCCGCAACATACGCACACAGAACGAATGGAATGTCGAGATCACCGGCTTGGCGATGCTCAAGCCGCCCACCAGCTTTTCGACCCGCTCGCCCATTTCCGCGGCTGCCTTATTGGTGAAGGTCATCGCCAGGATGGATTCCGGCATCACGCCTTTGTGCTCGATCAGGTAGGCGATGCGGTAGGTGATGACGCGCGTCTTCCCACTGCCGGCGCCGGCCAGGATCAGTACTGGACCTTCGGTGGTTTCGACGGCCTCGCGTTGTTGCGGGTTCAGTTGGTCGAGAAAAGACAATGCGGAAGTGGCTCCGGAGTTCGTAATTCAATTTTACAGGGAAGTATGGCCGTAGGTTTCAAAGTTTCAGCGTTTCAAGGCTTCATAGCTCTCAGGTGCTTGTCTTTGACGCCCTAAAACGTTGAAACCTGGACGCGAATTTGGTCCGCAAGCTGACCACCCTGCTTCGTTCCTTCCACGGAGTCGAAATGGACGACGCGGCCCATTCGAGTTACGCCGGTAGCTCGGATCAGTCCTCTTCCTCGAGTGCGGGCGCGCCGTCCCATCAAGGAGGACGGTATGCGTCCGAAGATGTTCTTGGCTTTGATGGTTGTCATGGCAGCTGGCCTTATCGTCATAGACCAGCACCGGGCGCTGGCTGGAGAGGTGCCCCCCGCCCCCGGATACAAGGTGCTCGATCCCATACGTCACGGCAACTTGACTGTGTTTCCGGTAGTTGCCGCAAAGAGCTATCCGACGGGAGAATTCTTGACTTTGGATGAAGGACTGCGCTCGGGTGAGGTTGTTGTGACTGAAGCCGGAAGCGTGCAGGGACTGGTTCGCCGGCATCCGCAGCCTGGCATTCGGCATGATGGCGCCGAAGTGAATCGGCTCGTGCTGGTCAACAACTCCAAACGCCCACTGTTATTGTTGGCCGGGGAGATCGTCACCGGAGGCAAACAGGATCGCGTGATTGGGAAGGACCGCATTGTTCCCGCCGAGAGCGATCCCATCGACTTGAGCGTGTTCTGCGTGGAACCGGGCCGGTGGGTCGCCAGCAGCGAACATTTCGGGGCGTCCGAGGCGATGTACGGAGGAGTTGGCAGCGGTTCCGGTACGGGCAAAGCTCCACCGCCCATGGCGATTATGGCGCAACCGTCGGTCCGGGCGAAGGCCATGGCAGACAAGGATCAAAATCAGGTGTGGGCGGAGGTGCGTAAACAACAAGCCGCGGCGGAAACCGTTGTCGTCGCTGCCGCCGCTCCGACGGTCGCGACCGAACTGGCGCAGACTACTTCCTACGCCAGAGTCATGGAGAATGAAACGGTCAAGCAACAAGTGGATGCTGTCGCCAAGCCGATCGAACAGAATTATCAGAGCCTCATCCGGCAACTGCGCGATCGCAATGCGGTGGGGGTGGTAGTCGCCGTGAACGGTCGCATCATCTGGGCCGACATTTTCGCCAGCACCGATCTACTCGCGAAGTACTGGCCCAAGCTGGTCCGGTCATATGCTTCCGAGGCGGTGGTCACGCGCGCCAAAGAAATGCAAGTCGGGGTAGCGCAGGCGCAATCGTTCCTCGGAGATATGGAAGGACGCAGGGAGGTGATCGAAAGCGAACCCGGGATTTATCGCCACACCGAAGTGACGGGCGACGGATTCAAGGCGTTCGCACTGACATCTTTGCTGCCGAAGACTGGCTTCGACCTGCATGTGGCCAAGATGGCGGAGTGAACAGAAAGTGGCTGGTGATGAGTGACCAGATGGCTGCTATTCGCTTCTCTGTGAGTCGTACCAACTCCGCCACTGGGCTGAGTCATTCGGCAGACGCTGATGGGTGATGTCCGCCAAGGCGTGGAACACCCAGGCGCGAGTCTGCACGTCGAGTGAAGGGTCATCGCTGTAATCCAGGAGGCGGGGAACGGCCGTCAGCCGCTGCTGGGGAGTGAACAAACCCGAAGAAGCGAGACCGCATGCGGCGCGTTCGCGCACCAGCGGAGAGGAATCGTCGTGCATGGAGGTCAACAGCGGCTCGATCGACTGGTCGCTGCCGGCGAGCGCGAGAGCTTCGACGGCCCAGCGGCGTGAATCCACATCGGAATCTTTCAGATGCGCGGTGAGCACGTCCACCACTTGCTCGGTCTGTACGCCACGATTGGCCATTAACCCTAGAGCCCAGAAGGCCCAGATTTTCTGGCCATGATCGGGAGAGTCTGCCGTCTTCAGCAGGTAGTCGAGACTCGCCGAATTCTTGGACAGTCCATAGGCCGCGAGTTCCACTTCCACTCCGGACTCGCGCACGCGGAGATCGTCAGAATTGAGAGCGGCAGTGCTCAGACTCGCAATCTGCGAAGTCCAGTGCAGTCTGCCGTGCCAGCGGTCCACATGCGAGGAAATCTGTTCGACGGCGCCGGCCGAATGGCCGACCGCCAGTTCGAGCAGCGTTTCGGCTTGTTGTTGTGGTTTCATGCGCTCGATTTGTCGCAGGTCTTTGGATGTGGCACGCTGGCTATCTCGACCTGAAAATAGACTTGTCGCACCGGACCAATCCGGATGAACCCTGGCGATCGTTCCCCCGACAATGGCGAAGAACATCCCAAAGGCGGCAGCCAGCAATTGCACAAGCCGGGGCGCGGCCTTGGTTGGGGAAGGTCGATCCGGGCCTGAGGAGAGGCTGCCAATGTCCGATCCCGGCCCTAACGTGCCGTAATCCGGGGTCGGTTGCAGGCGGGGATCAAGCGCTGGACTGCCATTTGGCTGCCCGCCCGCTCCCGCGAACCCTGACGGCGATGGATCCATACTAAAGAGTCTAGGTGGGCACTCGAAATAGGGTAAAGTTACTTTCGGGTCAAACCTCGCAACTTCGATGCAAATCAGGGCTTCTCGTGCCTGGTAAGGGAACCCGTCGCACGGAGCCAAATCGCTGCAGGCCGTAAGGAGGCAGAAATGTCTACGATCTCGAGATGGTTAATGTTGGTAATCAGCGTGCCGCTGGCCACGGTGGCTTTGGCCGCATCTGCACCCGGATATCACGTCCTCAAGACCTACAAAGTGGGCGGCGAAGGCGGGTGGGACTATCTGACCGCCGACGCCACGGCGCGACGGCTGTATATCTCGCGCGGCACCCACGTCATCGTGCTGGACCTCGATTCGGGCAAGAATATTGGCGATATCCCT
This sequence comes from Candidatus Sulfotelmatobacter sp., assembly GCA_035949755.1. Lineage (GTDB taxonomy): Bacteria > Acidobacteriota > Terriglobia > Terriglobales > Acidobacteriaceae > Sulfotelmatobacter. Next base: position 7,227 of record DASYYT010000017.1, on the reverse strand, counting down.
GACACGCCGGGCGTGCACGGCATTGCGCTCGCGCCTGAATTGGGCCGCGGTTTTACCAGCAATGGGCGCGAAGGCACGGTCAGCGTCTTCGACATCAAGAGTCTGGCGCTCATAACCAAGGTCAAAGTCGGGGACAATCCTGACGCGATCCTTTACGATCCAGCGACCAAGCGAGTTTTCACGTTTAACGGGCGCAGTCATGACTCCAGCGCGATCGATGCGGCCAGCGGGAAGGTGCTCGGGACAATCCCCCTGGACGGCAAGCCGGAGTTCGCGGCCAGCGACGCCAAAGGGGAAATCTTCGCCAACATCGAAGACAAGAGCGAACTGGTCGCGATCGATCCCAGCAAGCTGGAAGTCAAATCCAAGTGGCCGCTCGCTCCCTGCACCGAGCCCAGCGGGCTTTCGATTGACCGCAAGCATCGGCGGCTATTTGTCGGCTGCGACAACAAGATGATGGCGGTCGTGGACGCCGATAGCGGCAAAGTTCTGGCGACGCCGGCGATTGGCGAAGGCGTGGACGCAACCACGTTTGACGATGAAACCGAACTGGCGTTCGCTTCCTGCGGAGGCGATGGCGTGCTCACGATTGTGAAAGAGGAATCGCCGGAAAAATTCAGCGTGGCCGAGAATGTGACCACGCAAAAGGGAGCGCGAACCATGGCTCTCGATTCCAAGACGCACAATGTTTTCACCGTAACGGCGCAGTTCGGCCCGCGGCCAGCGCCTACCGCGGATAATGCGCACCCGCGCCCTCCGATTCTTCCGGATAGCTTCGTCGTTTTGGTCGTAGGGAAATAATCAGGCGAGAGCCCCATCCAGATCGGTGTGCGACAGGGCCTGCCTTGAGCCAGGCCGAGGTGGGCTTTTGCCCCGCAGCTGAACCAAGCCCCGTCGTCGAGACTTCTTTCTCTGCACTACCTGCGATCCAGTATGCCAACCTCAAGAGCGACCATTTACAATTATGCGTCCCCAGCACGCTTGGGTTGATGCCAGACGAAGAACGACGCTCATGACCATGAAAGTCCGCAAAGCCGTATTCCCCGCCGCCGGCCTGGGCACCCGATTTTTGCCCGCCACCAAAGCCCAGCCCAAAGAGATGCTCCCGCTGGTCGACAAACCCATCATCCAGTACGGGGTGGAGGAGGCTATGGCGTCGGGTTGCGATCAGATCCTGATCATCACCGGGCGCGGCAAGCAGGCGATCGAAGATCACTTCGATGTCAGCTACGAGCTGGAGAAGATGCTGGAAGAACGGCGCAAGTTCGATTTGCTCAAGATCGTGCGCTCAATTTCCGACATGATTTACGTAGGCTATGTGCGCCAGAAAGAAGCGCTCGGCCTCGGACATGCCGTGCTGATGGCGCGCGAATTGGTCGGCCACGAGCCATTTGCCGTGCTGCTGGCCGATGATGTCATCGATCATCCCGTGCCTTGCCTTAAGCAGATGGTGAATGTGTTCGACCAGAAGCAATGCAGCGTGATTGCCGCGCAGGTGGTGGAAGGCAAGATGATCTCGTCGTATGGCGTATTCGACGCCCAGCAGGCCGATGGCTTCAACGGGCGGCTGTTCGAAATCCGCAACATGGTGGAGAAACCCAAGCCCGAAGAAGCCCCGTCGAATCTGGCCATCATCGGGCGCTACATTCTGACTCCGGCGATTTTCGAATGCCTGGCCAAGACTCCGCCCGGCGCTGGAGGAGAGCTGCAGCTTACCGACGGCATGCGCATGCTGCTTAAACAGGAAAAAATGTATGCCTACGTCTACGAAGGACAGCGCTATGACACTGGCGACAAGCTGGGTTTCCTGAAAGCGACGGTGGAATTTGCGCTCAAGCGCAGCGACCTCGGCGGCCCCTTCCGCGAATATCTGAAGACGTTGAAAATCTGAAAGTTGTCTCGGAGCGGATTCGGCCGTGCCACTTCTGAACTTCCAGAACATCTAATGTTTGCGGGAACTGATTATTGGAATGGGGATTGAGTCATGACAGAAAAAGTCGTCAAGAGCGAGGCGGAGTGGAGAAAGCAGTTGAGCGAGGAGCAGTATCACGTCACCCGGGAGGCTGGGACCGAATGCGCCTTCACGGGCAAGTATTGGAATACGAAGGAAGCGGGAAAATATCATTGCGTGTGCTGCGGCGCGCCCCTGTTCGATTCGCACACGAAGTTTAATTCAGGAACGGGCTGGCCGAGTTTTTATAAGCCCGGAGAGGCCAGCGGCGTGGTTGAGCACCGCGATAGCAGTTATGGCATGGTCCGCACAGAAGTGCGTTGCGCCACCTGCAATGCGCATTTGGGACATGTATTTGAGGATGGTCCGCCACCGACGGGATTGCGTTATTGCATGAATTCGGCAGCACTGGATTTCCGTCCGGCAGAAAAGAAAGGCTAGGCATTATTCCCAACACTGTGCGGGGCCGGACGGCGGCGCTACAAGAAAAAGGGCACGCTCGCGCGCGCCCTTTTTCTACTCGACACTGATCTTATGCGCTGGCCGATGCCGCCATCGCCTTGGGCTGGTCCTGCTTGCCCTGCGTCTGGTGCGGCTTGCCGTCGCTGCGAACCTGAATGCCACCTTTGAGCGCGGCGCCATCTTCCACGCTGATCCGCACCGTGGAGATGTCTCCGGAAACCGACCCTTCCGCGCGAATATCCACGCGATCGCTGCAGTCGATGTTGCCGGTCACCTTGCCCATGACCACCACTTCACGCGCCTGGATGCTGGCGTCAACCTTGCCGTTGCGGCCGATGGTGACACGGCTTTCCGGCATGACAATCTTGCCTTCGATGCGGCCGTCGATGTAAAGCGCTTCGGAGCCGCTGATTTCGCCCTTGATGACCAAAGTGCGGCCAATGGTCGCCTGATCGATGGGAGCGGTTACGGTTTTGACTTGGTTGTAAGCGTTGGGGTTGGAAGCCGGGATTCCGGACTTCGGATTGAATGAGTTCTCCGACGACTGAAGCATGCGACCTTCCTTGGGTTCCCGCGCGGCGTGCCCGGGGGCGCCGCTGCATGCGGTTGGTCTTGAAATTTGTGGCCCGCCAGTTCGTGACCACTTGGCCACCCTGACTATCGCACACAGGTAAGTTGATCTCAGAGATTACGGAAGATGGTGTACGTCAGGAAGCCGTGCGCGGAGGGGGAAGATTGTCCTCAGAAACTTATTCCGCGGCTTGTAATGCCTCCGACATCTGTTCCCATTCGGCCACCAGGGAGGCGTGACTAGCCTTATGCTGTTCGAGTTGCTGAGCTTGCCGCTGGCTTTCTTCGGCGCTGACGAAGCTCTGCAGCGCCGTTTCCAGCCGGACGATCTCATCTTCGGTGTGGCCGATTTTCTCCTCCAACTCTTGAACGCGATCTTCAATTTGCTTGCGCTTGATGGGATTCATGCGCTTCTTTGCTGGGTCAGCGGACGGCGCTTCGTCAGATGGATTCCCATTCGTAGGTGTGGGCGGCTGCTTTTGTGGTGTTGGTTCAACTTTGGCTCTCACTCCCGGGACATCCTCCAGCGTCGGCGCTACATGCTGGCCGCCCTGCTTGCGCCAGAGATAATCTTCGTAGTTGCCGGGGAAGATTTCTACCCTCCCGCCGCCAACCTCAAATACGCGTGTTGCCAGATTGTCGATGAAATACCGGTCGTGCGAGACGAAGACCACCGTACCGGTGTACTTCATCAGCGCATCCAGCAATACATCCTTCGCGCGCAGATCGAGGTGATTGGTGGGCTCGTCAAGCAACAGAAAGTTTGCCGGATGGAGCAGCATTCGCAGCAGCGCGTAGCGCCCACGCTCTCCGCCAGAGAGCACACCGATTCTCTTGAAAACGTCGTCTTCTGAAAACAGAAAACAGCCGAGCAGGCTGCGCAACTCGGTCTCGGTGGAACGCGGCGAAACCGCGCCGAGATCGTCAATAATGCGGGCGTCAGGATCGAGTTCTTTGTATTGGTCCTGGGCAAAATAATCCGATTGGACGTTGTGGCCGGTGCGGAACTGACCTGCGGTCAGCGGTTCGCTGGCGGCGAGCAACTTGATGAGCGTCGACTTCCCTGCACCGTTTACTCCGACCAAAGCAATGCGATCCCCGCGCTCGATCATGAAGCTCACGTCGCGGAACACCTCCTTCGGCGCGGCCCCGTTCTTACCTGGATAGGTTTTCGCCACGTTTTCAAACTCAGCCACGATCCGGCCGCTGGCCTTGGGCTGCGGAAACGAGAAATGGATCGTCTTCTCTTCCGCAGGAACCTCGATGCGTTCCATCTTTTCCAGTTCCTTGATGCGGCTCTGCACCTGCTTGGCCTTGGTCGCCTGGTAGCGGAAGCGATTGATGAAAACTTCGAGTTGCTCGATGCGTTCGCGCTGGTTGCGGTAAGCTGCCTGCAACTGCTCGTTGCGCTGGGTCTTCTGCGCCAGGAATTTGTCGTAATTGCCGGGGTAGAACCAAAAACGCTTGTTCCAGATCTCGGCGATTTTGTTGACCGTCACATCGAGGAAGTAGCGGTCGTGCGAGATCAGCACAAACGCGTTGGGATAATTCTGCAGATATTCTTCCAGCCAATTGCGGGCTTCGAGATCGAGATGGTTCGTAGGCTCATCCAGCAGCAATAAGTTCGGTTGTTGCAGAAGCAGCTTGGCCAGGGCGAGCCGCATCTGCCATCCGCCGGAAAATTCATCGGTCTGCCGATGCCAGTCTTCTTTTGTAAAACCCAACCCCATCAGCACACGGCCGACTTCGGCCTCGATCGAGTAGCCATCGCGGGTACGGAACTGATGCTCGATACGGTGGTAGCGATCGGCCACATCGGCATACGCCGCGCTGGTGTGATCCAGTTCGGCCATGCTCTCCGTGAGCGATTCCAGTTCTTTCTCCATGGCGCGCAGATCGTCGAATACAGACATGCACTCGGCAAAAACCGTGCGCCCGGAAAGCGTCAGCCCGTCCTGCGGCAAGTACCCGGCGGAGGTTCCTTTAGCGACGGTTAGTGACCCGTAGTCGAACGTGTCCATGCCGGCAAGGATTTTCATCAGGGTAGACTTGCCGGTTCCGTTGGCGCCGACCAGGCCGATGCGGTCCGCGGCCGTGATCAACCAGTCGACGTTTTCGAAGAGTAGTTTGTGGCCGAAGCGTTTTCCGGCGCCAGAGAGCTGAATCATGGGCTGGAATTATCGTAACAGTTGCAAGTTGACAGCGGTCAGTGGAAGGAAGGTTTCAACCACAGAGGACACGGAGGGTCACAGAGGAACGCTGCCAATTACGGCCAGATTACGGTCGCGATCGAGTCTTTGGAGGAGACTGGGCGCGCGCTTCGCGCTGCGGGATATGCTCCCCAAAGTTCGCTGTGATACTGGATGCGTTCGAGGGCCCGGTCAATCACGGCTTCGAGTTCGTGGAAATACTTCACTTCGCGTCCCTTGGCCAGGCGGCGCTTGGCTTCTTCCGGACTGAACCACGTCGGACGACGATTGCCCTCGTCAGGCCGGCGCATCTGGTGCACTTCCATCAGGAAGGCCTTGATCACAAATTCCTGCACTCCCCCGGCCTGCCAGAACACACCCTTGGAATGGAGGTATAGGTGAAAGTGCCGCGGCTCAATGGTGCCGAGGGCGCCAGCTTCTTCGGCCGCTTCGCGGGCGGCGGCTTGACTGTGCGACAAGCGGGGATCGGTCGATCCCTTGGGAAAAGTCCACTTGCTGCCGCCATTGGTATTGACCAGGAGGAATTCAATGGCCGTGCCCCGCCGGCGATAGCAGATCGCGGCGACCTGTAACGGTAACGACTTTGGCACGCGGGCTGAACCCATGCTGCCTCCTGAGAAAGATGCTACATGCAAGATATTTCACTAGGGTTAAAGTGCAACAAAAAAGGTGCACCGAGGAGGGTTACGAAAGAGTTTCGGGCCTGCGCGAAAGGCCTTGTCCGTAGGCCGGATTGCCGCGCCAGTCACGTCTTGGCCCGCGTCTGTGGGCCAAACAATTAGGCTGGCGATGGAAGCTGCGTTGCACTCACTGCGAAGCGTGGTGGGCAGAGCGCCAAAATTGCAGACGATCGAAGCTGTCGGGCCGAATGCATGGAGAGATTCCTGCGCTTCACTATTTCGCTTGCAGCGTTTTCGCCAGCCAGGGAATGATCACCTCTTTGAAGATTCTGGGATCGGGCCATATCCCGACTTGCCGCCCTAAGTGCCCACCCTGCGGATTGATCCATGCCGTTTTAGGAGTGTCGCCCTTGCTGAGCAGCAAATACTCATCGGCGATAGGTACCTGGGTGTCGAGCACCCCGGCGATAACCAGCATGGGCGCCATCGGCCTACCCAGCAGGCCCTGCTGGACCAACGACATCTTCGGCAGAAATTCGGTCATCTCGTCGAGATTGTGAACGCCACTGAGAATGCTCATGAGCGCGGGGACCTGATCGAACAAGTATTCGCGATTCCCGAGAAGGCGGTTGGTCAGAAAATCCTTCTGGAAGAATTGGTCCACTGGAGGAGACTGTGCACTCGTGCCGCGCAGACGGGCTCGCTCGACAATCGCCATCTTCGTTGCCCAATAGGCGCCCCAACTCACGCCGTGCAGCGCTATGCGGCCTTTGTCGATCTCCGGCCGCGACTGCGCATAGTCGATCACTTTCGACAGCATGCGGTCGGCATTTTCGCTTACTTTGATCGGCGCCTGCCCGGTGCCCGGCCCGTCGACCGCTAGATATCCGATCCCAAAAGGGAGGATGGCACCGAAGCTCTCGGTTAAATCTTCCTTGCGGCTGTCGAGTCCATTGACAGCGATCACCAGCGGCACTGGACCGTTGACATTTTTCGGCAGCCGCAGGTATCCGATGATCTCTTTGCCCTCAAACGGTATGCGCACGACCTCAAGTGGCGGATCGTAAAACTTCGCGTGGTCAAGGAAAGCTTCCAGAGCCTTCTCGTAAGATCGCTGCTTGCCGGGAGAAGAGGGAACAGGCCAGCGTCCGAAAGAATACAAGCGCCAGGCGCGAATGTAGTCGGCATTGGCTTTCGTGGGATCGCTTTTCTCCAAAGACTTCGCCTCGTTGAAATAGCGATCAGCAACGTGCATGAAGCCTGCGGCCCACTCGTCCTTATCGGAAGTATGAATGCTCTCGAACGCTTCTTTCACGTCCGCGGGATCAAGCCCGATCAGCGGATATTGTCCTACTTCCGCCCGATGGATGGCTTCGGTCTTGATCTCTTCGATGGTGCGCTCGCGGCGTTCCTG
>DASYYT010000016.1:0-21178 GCA_035949755.1 Candidatus Sulfotelmatobacter sp. | reverse complement strand
CCGCACAACTCCTTCACTGCAGCGGCGCTCTTGTCGAGCCCGGCCTTCTCTTCCGGAGTCAGTTTGATCTCAATGATCTGTTCAATGCCCTTTGCGCCCAGCTTCACCGGCACTCCCACATACAAGCCGTTGATGCCATATTCGCCTTGCAGGTAGGCGGCGCATGGGAGGATTTTCTTTTTGTCTTTCAGGATCGCTTCGACCATCTCCGTCGCGGCTGCCGATGGCGCGTAGTAGGCCGAACCAGTCTTGAGATACTTCACGATTTCGGCGCCGCCGTCGCGGGTACGCTGCACTAAAGCTTCCAAACGGCTTTTCTCGATGAGCTCAGTGATTGGAATGCCTGCGACCGTCGAATAGCGCGGAAGCGGCACCATGGTATCGCCGTGCCCGCCGAGCACGAATGCGGTTACGTTTTCAACGCTGACCTTCAACTCGTCGGCGATGAAGGCACGAAAGCGGGCGGAATCGAGCACTCCGGCCATGCCGATGACGCGCTCGCGGGGAAATCCGCTGAGCTTGAACGCAGCCTGAGCCATGGCATCCAGCGGATTAGAAACGATAATCAGGATGCAGTTCGGCGAATTCTTGACCACTTCACCCACCACCGCCTTCATGATGTTGTAATTGGTATTGAGCAGGTCGTCGCGGCTCATGCCCGGCTTGCGCGGGATGCCCGCCGTGATCACCACGATGTCCGAGTTGGCGGTGTCCTGGTAGCTGTTGGTGCCGCTGATATGCGCATCGCGTTTTTCGATCGGCATGGCCTCGAGCAGGTCCAGTCCCTTGCCCTGCGGCACGCCTTCGATGATGTCGATGAGCACGACGTCGGCAAGTTCCTTCGAGGCAATCCAATGCGCAGCCGTCGCGCCTACGTTGCCGGATCCTACGATGGTTACTTTCTTTCGCATGGATGAGTCCTTTCCAACTACATTGAGTAATTGTGAAATTGAGTAATTTTGTAATTGTGCAATCTCCCCCGGTGGAGGGTTTCAATTACCCAATTACGAAATTACGCAATTCCTCAATTACGGAACTGCAGGAAGCCAGAGCTATACGGAACTCAGAACACCCGCGCCCATATTCTCGATCATGTATCCGGCAAATTCGCTGGTCTTGACCTTGGTCGCGCCTGGCATGAGGCGTTCGAAATCGTAAGTGACTTTCTTCTGTTCGATGGTGCGCTCGATACTCTGCTCGATCAGATCGGCGGCTTCGTTCCAACCCAGGTGGCGGAACATCATCACGCCGGACAGAATCACCGAGCCCGGATTGATGACATCCTTGTCGGCGTACTTGGGGGCGGTGCCGTGGGTGGCTTCGAAAATCGCATAGCCATCGCCAATGTTGGCGCCGGGAGCGATGCCCAGCCCGCCGACTTGTGCCGCGCAGGCATCGGAGATGTAATCGCCGTTGAGGTTTGGTGTGGCCAGTACCGAATACTCGTCGGCGCGGGTGACGACCTGTTGGAAGATGGAATCGGCGATGCGATCGTTGATCATGATCTTCTTCTTCCACGCGCCCTGGCCGTGAGTGGCGCCGATCGCATCGAGAACGGCTTTCACCTCTTTTTCCACGCTCTGGCGGAAAGCCGGCGGGGCAAACTCCATACCCGGTTCAATCATCTCCGCGTTCTGCGCCACCGTCAGATTCGGGTTCTTATCCTTGTTGTCGAGAATCCAGCTCTCGCGCTCGGTTACCACCTGGTCGCGGAATTCCTCGGTGGCGATCTCGTATCCCCACTTGCGGAAGGCGCCTTCGGTGAACTTCTGGATATTGCCCTTGTGCACGAGGGTGACGGTTTTGCGTCCGGACTCGAGCGCGTGCTGAATGGCCATGCGCACCAGGCGCTTGGTTCCGGTCACAGACATGGGCTTGATACCGATGCCGGAGTCGAGGCGAATCTGCTTCTTTCCGCCCTTGAGCATGTCTTTGTTCAGGAACTCGATCAGGCGCGCACAGTCGGCAGTTCCCTGCTCCCATTCGATGCCGGCGTAAACATCTTCCGTGTTCTCGCGGAAGATGACGACATTCATCCGCTCGGGATGCTTCACGGGCGAGGGCACCCCCTTGTAGTACTTCACCGGACGCACACAGCAATAGAGGTCGAGGATCTGGCGGAGCGCGACATTGAGGGAGCGGATGCCGCCGCCCACCGGCGTAGTGAGCGGCCCTTTGATCGCGACACGAAATTCGCGGATGGCGTCCACGGTATCCTCGGGCAGCCAGGTGTCGAATTTCGCCTTGGCTTTTTCTCCGGCGAAAACTTCGTACCAGGCCACCTGCCGCTTGCCCTTGTACGCCTTGTCGACCGCGGCATTAAAAACGCGCAGCGAGGCTTTCCAGATGTCGCGCCCGGTGCCATCGCCCTCGATAAAGGGAATGATGGGATTGTCGGGAATATCGTACTTGCCGCCGGCATAGCCGATTTTCTTCCCACTCGCCGGTACCGTTACGCCGTTATAACTGCCCGCCATGAAGGGCCTCCGCTGTCAAAGAATCTGCTGGCTGATTGGAAAACCAACAATTATAAAGAATTGGGCTGAGGTAAGCATCTTGAGTGTTGTGCTTTTCCTCACTTTAAGAAAAGTTTTACAGCACGTGCAGAAATTCGCACAGCCACTCTATGTGGATTGCCTTTATACGAGAGTGATCTGAATCACTCCCGATAGTGATTCGTACCACCCGGTTGTGGTCTCTCCGAATGCCTGTTCTTTGTGGGATAATTCTCGGACCGATTTCGCAATGTCGAGGGAGCTTCTCATGGCCTTCCGTGTGAATGTAATAGCGCGCGTATTGCTGGGTGTGCTCTTCGTGGTGGCGTTATCTGGAGCCGCTTTCGCCGAGGATGCTCATGATCGAACCCAATTCGGGCGCGACATCAACATCGGGCCTGGTGAGGAGGCATCGGATGCGACCTGCTTTGGTTGCAGCGTGAGGGTGCGCGGACATGTGCAGGGTGACGTGACCACTTTCGGCGGCAATATCGTAGTGGAAGACCAGGGCGAAATCGGCGGCGACACGACCACGTTTGGCGGGCATGTCCGGTTGGAGAAAGGAATTAAAGTGCGTGGAGGGGTGACCGTGTTTGGCGGACGCCTTTATCGCGACTCCACAGCGACTGTCGGCGGCGATGTCACCGACTTCAGCGGCTCGGCCTGGCTTCTGCTGATCTTCGGCCTGCCATTGACGCTGCTGGGAGCTTTCATCGCGCTGATTATCTGGCTGGTGCGGCGCTTGACGCGGTCCTCTGTTCCGGCAACCACGTAGCCCATGAGCCATTCGCCACAATAATTGATTCGTCAGGCTCATTCGGTAATCTGAACCTTACCATCTGCGCGTTCCAAAGGTCTTGCGCACGCCCAGGCTCATGTAGCGGCCCCACGGACCGTTGTTGCCAAGGTCGGCCACACCCAGGCTGGTATTGCGCGCGCCCAGACGATCGAACAGGAAGTGCTGCGTCACGCGGAATTCGAAACCTTTATTCAGATAAATTCCGATACCCCAGGAATGCTCGATCCCAATCGCATCTGGCGACCAGGTGTAGAGGAATTGCGGGACGTTCTTGCCAAATAAAAACGTGGGCGCGCCATAAACCATGAAGCGGCGGAGCGGTCCGCGTCCGAAGGGGCGCACTTCCAGGATTCCCGACAACATATAGCGGGCGAACATGCTGCAGGGCGCATTGGCTCCGCCGTACTGGCCGGCGTTGCCGGTGCACAGGTTGGGATCGATCTCGTTATGAGGAGGCGCCAAGTCAAACTGAGCCCATCCCCAGAACATATCCCGCGGGAAGAACATCCGGTCGGCGGGTTCGGCTGGATGCCAACTACCCTGCGAACTGGTTTCCTGCGCAGTCGTGCCCTGCAGGTCGAGAGATGGGGAAACCTGCGCCCCCGCAAGGGAGATCAGTACCGGAACCGCCAGAATGCAAGCCCACGCTTTCATTTCGCCTCCGAAGTGGTGTCAGCCGCAATCCAAACGCTCCTCTGCCGGGTTCACATACCAGAAAAGGCAGAAGGTGAGGCTTTGGATGGGCGCCACATTGTAACGCGCCGTGGTCCATTACGGTTGCGGGTTCAGAAGCGTTCGGTCATGCCAGCCGCAGAGACTCGATTTGCAACACTCGAGCCCTTTGCTGCTGCGCGCTGTCAAGGGAGGAATGAAACTCGGGCTGACTCCTTCCAGAATCCATATCCCATACTGGATTTCTTCCATTCATAATACGTTCATGTTAGTCGCAAGCAAGCTAAGCCACGCTAAACCAAAGGCTTGGGAGTTTGGTGGGAGGATTGCACTTGGGGGATGTACGGTCAGACCCAGGAACCCTATGCCCCAAGAAATATCCGTTTCGTACCAAGCGATCAAGAGCAAGGTTTATCGGCTGATCGATGCCCTCGTGGTGGGAGAAAAGAGCGAAGCCGAGGTGGCAGAATCGGTTCGGCGTTGGTGGTCTTTGATCCATCCGGCTGACCGGCCGATCGCACAGAAATACCTGCTCATGGTGCTTGGACGATCCAACTCGGCCTTAGATGCCATGGGAGCCGAACTGCTATCGGTGAGCGGGTGCGAAATCGCCCCATCGCTGGCAGAGCCTTCGCTTCCGAGCAAGCGCATGCGCCTGGTGCAACGGCTGATGAAAGAAAGCTCGGCGCGGCCCGCCGTCTAAATATCGTTTTTCAACCTGGCCGATACTTCCCCGTTGCGCTTCGCTTTTCGTCTGCCTGCCGTCGCTTTCCGTCGAATTCTGAACTCCGTAAAACGTGCACTGCTCATTCCGTCCGCAAGGCGCGAATTGGCTCGAGCGTCGCCGCTTTTCGCGCAGGCAATAGGGTTGCGATCAGGGCTGCCACACTCAAAACCAAAGTTGTCAACAACAGAATTCTGGGAGCGTACGGCTTCACTCCAAAGAGTTGGGCTGCCATCGCGTAACCAGCCAGAATGGTGGCAGGAATACCGATGGCCAGTCCCACAACGATTTGCAGAAAAGCGCTGCGCAGCACCAACTTCAGGACACTTAGCCGATCCGCTCCCAGCGCCATGCGGATGCCGATCTCGCTGGTCCGCCGTTCGACGGAGTAGGCGGTGACGCCATAGAGCCCTACCGATGCCAGCACCAGAGCGAGCACTCCGAACAGTGAAGTCAGCTTCGCCAGCATATCGCTCTGCGAGAAGTTTTCATCCACCTGCTGGGCGAAACTCTTGAAGTCAATCAAGGCCAGATCGGGACTGAGCTGAGACAAAGCCTGACGAACTTGCTGCTCCAGTCCCGGCACTGCGCCGCGCGTGACCACAACCGCAGAGTTCAGGAAGTGCGAGCGATCCTCGAACGCCTGAAACCGCGGATCCTCATCGGCCACATGTGCCCGCCACTGCGCCTGGGGCAAGAAAAACATCGGCCGGATCTTGCTGGTGGGCTCCCAATACTGCGTGTCCTCCGTAACCCCGACAATCTCGAAGCTGGCGGCATACTTGGGATCGAGATCCCCAAAATGCTTGCCGATCGCCTCGCCATCTTTGAAGAAGTGCTTGGCAAAGGTCTGATTCACCACAGCTACACGGTTCGCGGTGGCAGTATCCTGGTCGGTGATCCCCCGCCCCTTCAGAATCCTGGTGCCGATGCTTTCGAAATATCCATCACTAGCCCTTACCCAGGATGCATTGTTCTCGTCCGAATCCGGCGGAGGCAGGGGCTGTCCCTCGATGTAGACGGTCTCGCCCCAGTTATTGCCCTCCATCGGGGCGTAAAGGGCAAAGCTGACTTGATTCACGCCCGGGATTGCAGTCAGGTTATCGTGGAGCTGGCGGTAAAATGCGGGCAATTGCCCGACCTTGAATCCTGCCATCTCCGCGTCAAAATGGACGATATAGCGATTGGCGGTCTGGAATCCGAAGTGCTGATGTTGCATGTTGCGTAAGCTCTGTGTCAGCAGGCCTGCCGCGCAGAGGAGAACGAGGGATAGCGCGGCCTGCGCCACCACCAGCGATCTCTGCGTCCACCCGCCGGAATGCTGCGTGGAGCGATAGGCTCCGCGCAGAGCGTCGGCGGGATCGGCATGCGCCATCAGCCAGGCCGGGGCGACTCCAAAAAGAATTCCCGTCAAAAGCGAGACGGCGAAAGTAAAGGCCAGCACCGGCAAGGAAGGCGTGGCGCTGATCGCCACAGGCTGGGATTGAAAAGCAAGTCTCAGGATCAGGCGGGTGCACCAGAAAGCCAGCCCGACACCCACGATTCCGCCGACCAGCGCCAGCAACGTACTCTCGGTCAGCACCTGCATGATCTGCCGGGATCGAGTTGCGCCCAAAGCGGTTCGTACCGCGGTGTGCTGGCGGCGGCTGGCGGCGCGAACTAACATGAGATTCGCCACATTTGCGCAGGCGATCAGGAGCACGAAGGCGGTCACCCACATCAGCAGGTGCAAGCCGGATTGATATTCATCGCGCATCATCTGCACGCCGGCACCGCCCGGCGAGAGGTGCAGGGTTTGTTTCGGAACCACTACTTGGTCGCGTTGGTCCAGCTTGCTCACCGGACTCAGGAGCCACTGCTTCAGTTCTACCTGCAACTGAGCCTCGAGCTTCTTCGGATCGGCGCCGGGAGCGATTCGCCCGATCAGATCGAGCCAGTCCTGCTGCGGAAATTGCAATGTGTTACTGGTCCCGTCAATGAGCGGCTCGGTGTTCAAGGGAAACCAGAACGCCGGGCTGCCTTCCATCCGGTCGCCATAAAATCGGGGTGGCGCGACCCCGATGACGGTAAACGGGTGCCCGTTGAACACGAAACTCGATCCGACAACGGATTGGTCCTTACCGAACTTTTCCTGCCAGGTTCTGTAACTCATGACCGCGACCGGATCTGCTCCCTGCCGATCGTCAGCTTGCGTGAACACTCGTCCGGCATAGGCGCCAATGCCGAACATGCTGAAATAGTTTCCGGAAACGTATTGGATGAGCAGGGACTGGGCGGGTTGGTTGCTGCCGGAGCGCCGCGCTCCAATCAGAGCGCGGCCTGCCTGGAAAGCTGCGAGTTGGCTGAATCCCGGCGTGTTATCGCGGAAGGTCTTGTACTTATCGTAGGAGAATAACGACCAATCATCCTGCATGCCGCCGTTCACGCAGCAGTTTTCGACATCTCCAACGCGATAGAGCTCGCTGGGCTTGGCAACCGGTAAAGAGCGCAGCAAGACGGCATGCACGAGAGTAAAAATCGCGGTGGTTGCGCCGATTCCCAGGGCCAGGGTTAACACGGCCGTGGCCGTGAAACCCGGGGCGTGCGCGAATTGCCTCATCGCATAACGAATGTCGTCCAGGATCTGCATTGGGCTCCCCCGACCTGAAAGATACTACGGACTGGCCCCGCCCGTTGTTCCATCGGACGGGCGCTGCTATGAGGATTAGACGAGGCCTGTGAGCACTTGGTGAGCAGACCGCGTACATCAGCCCGGATTTCAGATGTCGTAATACAGGGCGAATTCGTAAGGATGAGGCCGGAGCCGGATCGCATCCACTTCCTTCGAGCGCTTGTAGTCCACGTACGTGTGCAATAGCTCTTCGGTAAATACCTCGCCCTTGAGCAGGAAAGCGTAGTCGCGTTGCAATGCGTCAAGGGCGTCTTCCAATGAGCCCGGCATGGATGGCACGCTCGCCAGCTCCTCCGGATCGAGCTCGTAAATATCTTTATCGAACGGCTTGCCGGGATCCATCTTGTTCTCAATGCCGTCGAGCCCGGCCATCAGCATCGCGGCAAACGCCATGTAAGGATTGCAACTCGGATCGGGCGGACGGAATTCGACGCGCTTCGACTTGGGCGCGATCGAATACATCGGGATTCGGCACGCAGCCGAGCGATTCCGCCGCGAATACGCCAGGCTCACCGGAGCTTCAAATCCGGGCACCAGACGCTTATAGGAATTCGTGGTCGGCGCAATGATGGCTGACAGAGCGGGACCGTGTTTGATGAGTCCTCCCACATACCACAGAGCAAGCTGCGAAAGGCCAGCGTATCCGTCGCCGGCGAATAGAGCCTCTCCTCCCTTCCACAGCGATTGGTGCGTGTGCATGCCGTTGCCGTTGTCTCCGAAAATAGGCTTAGGCATGAAGGTAACCGTCTTTCCGTTGCGGTTGGCCACGTTCTTCACGATGTACTTATAAAGCAACATCTTGTCGGCGGAGCGCACCAGCGAGTCATACTTCAGATCGATTTCGGTCTGACCCCCGCTGGCGACTTCATGATGATGGCACTCGACCTCCATCCCGCAACTCTGCATGGTCAGCAGCATTTCTGAGCGCAGGTCCTGATAGTGATCGGTGGGTGAGACCGGGAAATATCCTTCGCGATAGCGCGGACGATAGCCGAGGTTGTTCTCTGCCCGGCCCGAGTTCCAGCGGCCTTCTTCGGCATCAATGTAGTAAAAACCGTACTGCTCGCGCTGATCGAAGCGCACATTGTCAAAAATAAAGAACTCGGCCTCAGCGCCGAAGAAGGCGGTGTCAGCAATTCCAGTCGAGGCCAGGTACATCTCCGCCTTACGCGCAATGTAGCGGGGATCCCGGTCATAACTCTGCTTGGTGACGGGATCGACTACGTCGCAAACCAGCACCAGCGTGGGCACTTCGGTAAAGGGATCGAGCAAGTGGCAGTTCGCGTCGGGCTTGAGCACCATGTCGCTCTCATGAATGCCGGCCCAGGCACGGATGGAAGAGCCATCAATGCCGAAGCCCTCTTCAAACGACGCTTCCGTTAACTGCTCGATCGGATAGGACAGGTGATGCCATAGCCCGGGCAGATCGGTGAAGCGCAGGTCGAGAATCTTGCAGTCGCGCTTGCGGGCAAAATCGAGAACGGTCTTGGGGTCAGGCATAAAGGCTCCTTCGCGGGAGCTACTCCCTTTTCGAGCGAACAATTGCTGAACTTCCTGCAGGCGGGCAGGCTGCTACAATCGGTCGCGTTGTGCGGGACTGGTGAGTTTAGAGCCTGCGGTTTTGGCAGGCAATTCGATTGTTTTTATGGGCGGGATAAAGCCGACTTTATACTGGACTCGCTGGAAAAGCATTCACCACAGAGGACACAGAGGCGCACCGGGGGGCTTACCGGCATTTCTCCGTGAAACTCTGTGCCGCCTGTGGTTGAGACTTCCATGGACTTCGATCAGCTGGAAACCTTCCTCGAAGTAGCGCGGCACGCCTCATTCTCGCGGGCGGCGGAGAAGCGTTTCCGCACCCAGCCGGCTATTTCGTCTCAAATCCGGGGCATCGAGGAAGAGGTTGGAGCCAAACTTTTCGATCGCTCCGGCGGAAAGGTTTCCCTGACCGCGGCGGGCAAGGCATTCTTAAAGTATGTGGAAGAGACGCTGGACGCGCGCAAAGCCATGCTGGTTTCGATCGCGGAGATGGAGCGCGTACCGCGGGGCGAAATCATCGTCGGAGCCAATGAAGGCACTTGCCTGCACATCCTGCCCCACGTGTTTGCCGAGTTCAAAAAGCAATATCGCGACGTCTCAGTGAACATCAAGCGTGCCGATTACGCCAAGATTCTGGAATCCATCATCGACAACTCCGTTGACTTCGGCGTCATTTCCCTGCCCGTCACCGATAGCCGCCTGACCGTGGTACTGATCCACCGCGATGAACTGATCCTTATTGCCCCGCCGCACCACCCGCTCGGAAAACTCAAGTCAGCCACAATCGCGGATGCCGGCAAGTTTCCCTTGATCGTTCCCAAAGCAGGGCACACGCGGGATGCCATCGAAGAACTGTTTCACCAACGCCGGTTGAAGCCCAACTTCACCATGGAACTGGATTCGAGCGAACTGCTGAAGCGCTTCGTGGCCGCCGATGTCGGCATCGGCTTCATCGCCCGCTCCAATGTTGAGGAAGACGTTCGCGCCAAGGTTCTGGCCGCCATTCCCCTGGCCGACGCTCAGGTCCGCCGCGACCTGGCGCTGGTCTTCCGCAAAGACAAGGCGTTGAGCCGCGCCGCTTTGGCCTTCATTGACATTGCGGTAAAGCACAAATCTACGCAAGAATTGGTGCAGACCCCTAGTCGATGAGGATGCCCGTTTCCAGATTGCCAGTTCTGCTGCTGGGTTGTGTTGCCTGCCTGGGCCAGTCCAGACAGGAGCCGATCTCGCGATTGCCGCCTTCGGCCCGGCAACTGATTTCCATTAAGGTGATCGGCAGCAAACGCTTCCCGGAGCAAGCGATCGCCGCCGCTAGCGGTCTGCAGATCGGAACGCCGGTCAATGATGACGACTTCAAAACGGCGGCGCGCCGTCTGGGCGATACCGGACTTTTTACCGACGTCGCCTATTCCTTTTCCTATTCGGTGGCCGGAACCAAGCTGGAATTCCATGTCACCGACGCCGACAAGTTCGTTCCCGTCCGCTTCGAGGACTTCGTCTGGTTCTCCGATCAGGAGTTGATGCGTCGCATTAAAGAGCATGCGCCCTTATTCGACGGCGAGTTGCCTCTTTCGGGCAAAATGCCCGACGAAATTTCCGACGTGCTGCAGGCCATGCTGGTCGAAAGAGCCATTCCGGGGCACGTGGAATACGAACGCGCGGGCAAACCCAACGGGCCAGTGGATTCGATTGTTTACCGGGTTTCCGATGTTGTGATCCAGATCCGCAACGTGGAATTCACCGGGGCGGGGCCGAACGAACTTCCCGGACTGAAGGCGGCGTCCAGGCGAGTCTTTGACCGCGAGTACTCGCGCACCGTTCTGAACGCTCTAGTGCAGCATCAACTTCTGCCGGTCTATCACGAGCGGGGATATCTCAAGGCGTCTTTCGGACCTCCCGAGCCGAAAGTCGTGAAGCAGCCCTCGGGCCAAAGCGACGAAAACATTCCCAACCTGACCATCGTGGACGTTTACTTCGCCGTAATCCCGGGTCAGCAATACAAACTGAAGGCGGTGGAGTGGTCAGGCAATCACGAGTTCTCCACTGACACCCTGCAGAAAATGGTCCGCTTGCAACCGGGGCAGCCTGCCAATACGGTTCGCCTTGGGGATAACTTGCAGGATGTGCAAAAACTCTATGGCTCTCACGGATACGTGACCGCTACGATCACGGCCAATGCTGTTTTCGACGACGCCTCCGGCACCGTCGTGATCAAGCTCGACGTCAAAGAGGGATCTGTGTATCACATGGGCGAACTCGCGTTCCGCGGGCTGGACAACAGTCTGACCGCAAAACTGCAGAGTACCTGGAAAATCCGCCCCGGGGATGTGTACGACTCTACGTACCTGAGCGAATATCTCCCGGCTGCTCAAAAACTACTGCCGCGGAACTTCGACTGGGACGTTTCCTCCCATGTAACCGCAAACCAGCGCGACAAGACGGTCGATGTGGACTTGATCTATTCCGTGAAGGCAGCACCGAAATGAGCGGAGCTTGGAGGCTCCCATGGAACCGGAACGCCCTGTGCAACCCGTCTCGCCCCTGGTGGAATGCGCAAGGCTTGTAACTTCTCGTCGGAAGGAGCATCTTTTGATTGGGGCTGCCGCCGGTTTTTCCAGGGCCCCAGCGCACATCGAAAAAGGAGATTGGTAATGGCGAGTGCAACTCGTAAGGCTGGATTTCTGGCAATCAACCTACTGCTGATGGCGGGACTGGCGGTTTCGACCGCTTTCGCCGCTGGGAGCAAGACTTTCACCGGGACCGTGAGTGACTCGATGTGCGGAGCCAAGCACGTGATGGACGATGCTGCCGCCTGCACTCGTGCCTGCGTGAGTAAGGGATCCAAATACGCGCTCGTCGTCGGCGACAAGGTCTACACTCTGGAAACCAGCAACAAGACGGCGTTGGCCACTCTCGACAAGCAGGCCGGCGCGAAGGCGACCGTCACCGGCACCGAGAAAGACAATACCATCACGGTGAACTCGGTCAAAGCTGCGGAATAACCCTTCCAGGAATTGGCAAAATAACGCCTGCGTCTCGTCGGCTGTCGCGCCGCCAGCGTGCTTTGGCTGCGGCAGCCCGAGACGCGGTTAATTTTTCTCACCTGCCCCCGAAATTCATATTTCCTTTACAAACCGTTGTGTTAGATTGTGCATTCTTGCATTCAATTGTTCTCGCGGAGGAGGATCGGCGAATTGGGCAAAGACATGGTTCCGAAGCGGATTTTCTTTACCAAGGGAGTGGGGAAACACCGCGAACGGTTAACGTCGTTTGAATTGGCGTTGCGCGACGCCGGGATCGCTGCCCAGAATCTGGTTCGCGTATCTTCCATCTTTCCTCCCAACTGCAAGCTGCTGGCCCGCAAGGAAGGCGTAAAGTATCTTCATCCCGGAGAGGTCGTCTTCGCCGTGGTAGCGGAAAACTCCACGCGCGAGCCCCACCGTCTGCTGGCTTCCTCCATCGGCGTCGCGATTCCCGCGGACCGCAACACCTATGGGTACCTGAGCGAGCACCATTCCTTCGGTGAGACCGAAGATGCCGCCGGCGAGTACGCGGAAGAACTTGCCGCCGAAATGCTGGCCACCACCCTCAACGTGGAATTCGATCCCGACCGCTCCTGGGACGAGAAAAAACAGATCTACCGCCTGTCGAACAAGATCGTCCGAACGGCCAACGTCACACAATCCGCCGTCGGAGACAAGCGCGGCCTGTGGACCACCGTAATCGCTTCGGCGGTCTTGATCTTCGATTAGACGGCTCCGCGGTGAGTGGCGCGTGCGACCTGCACGGGGCTTAGCACCTTAGTAATCAGACCGTTCCCCCGATGTAACCTTTTATGAACCTGCCTGGGTTATCATGGAAGTGAAGATAATTTCCGATTTCATACGACTGGGGAACGCTTTGGACATCGAAACGCGCCGTAAGAAGCAACAGGCCCTCATGATGCAGATGGTCGAGCGGAAGGTGCGCTCTCGCGCGCAGGAGTTGTATGAATCGCGCGGGCAGGGGGATGGCCAGGAGTTGCAGGATTGGTTTCAGGCAGAGTCAGAAGTAATTGAAAACAGTATCCTTGCCCCGCTCTATCGCCGTAAGAAATCTGGCGTGCAGCGGATGGAACCCGAGCCTGCCGGAACGGAACTCGCCGTCGAATAAAAGAACTGACTACCAGAGAACACATGAGCCTCTGCGCGGTGTGCGACTGCTTTACTTCCTGCTGGCCGTTCTTCCTGACTTACGAGAGCCGCCGCCTTTTTTCGCCTTTTCCAGTCTTTCGATCACGGCGGCCACAATGATCGGCAGTCCCACGGTTGCGTCTACAAAGACCTCGCCAAACTTTCCACCCTCGGATGGCGGAACGAACTTGCCCCACGAGATGGCCTCGCTGTAAGGGCTGCCCGACAAGCCTCCCCAATAGACCGGCTCGGGACAGATCCTCAATCCATAGTGGTAGCGCTTCAAAGGCACGTTCTCCCCCAGGCGCCGGTGCCGCAGCTCGATGAAGGGTCCGAACTGCTGCGACCAGTTGCGTGGAACGCCGCCACCGATAGTAAAGATGCCGAGTTTCTTCTGTCGCAGCAGGGTGGCCGCAAAGTGTTCGAGATCCTCAAATGGATCGAAACGGATCTTGTGCCTGCCGGTGGATTCGCGCAGCCGATTATTGAGTGCCGTATCGAGACCGAGTTCCGAATCGCTGAACGCTGGGACGAACACCGGCACGCCCTTTTCATAGGCGGACTTGAGTATTCCCCGCTGTCCCTGCGCATGCTTTGCGAGATGCTCCCCGATGGCGTGGTTCAGCTTGTACGAGCACATCACCTCGTTGTGGTCCCAGGCTTCGAGCACCGCAGACATGACCTCTTCGACGTCGTCAAGGTTCTGCTCGGGTTCCAAGGTGTCATAGACGCGGTTATAGCC
Organism: Candidatus Sulfotelmatobacter sp.; assembly: GCA_035949755.1. Classification (GTDB taxonomy): domain Bacteria; phylum Acidobacteriota; class Terriglobia; order Terriglobales; family Acidobacteriaceae; genus Sulfotelmatobacter. Next base: position 7,364 of record DASYYT010000016.1, on the reverse strand, counting down.
CTGCTCGTAAAGCTCCTCGTCGGAAACCTCAGGATTGGCGCGGAAGTGGGCCCGGCCGGTGGCTTCCACTAATCCGTGCGCCATAAGCGCTCCGGTCGAAACGATGGCGTTGACGATACCGCGATCGATCAATTCCGTGATGATCAATCCCTGCTTGGCCACCGTCATGGCGCCGGCCAGGGTCATGACGACGAATGCATCCTCGTCGAGGGCCATGGCCTCAAGCACGTCCACGGCCTCGCCCAACTGGCGGCCGGTAAACGCAGTCTTCGCCATGGCGCGCACCAGGCCGTCAATGGAGTGAACCTTAGCCAAGTCAAGCGGCTCCAGCGGAACCAACTGGTCCTCGATCGGATTGTGCAGATGACGGTCTTTGCCCTCACCCCCGCGCCCTTGTCCCTGCGAATTGCCATGATTGCCTTGTTTCAACGCAAGCCTCCAAGCTGGCTATCAAATTTCCCGACTCAATACTCTACAGGAACCCCGCGGAGAGATGCCATGCGTCCGGACAGATGAGTCGCTTTGGAAATGAATCGCTCGGGTAAACTGGCAAGCATGCCGGGTAAGCGGGCCTTTGAGGAGAAAATCGCGGCTCTGGATGCGCTTCGGCAAGCGCCGGAGGAATCGCGTCTCGCCTCTCTGCGCAAGGCGCTCGGCCATCGCAACAACTTCATTGTGGGAAAGGCCGCAGATCTGGTACGCGAGTTCCGCGTGGAGCAGCTCATCCCCGATGTGCTAGCGGCATTCGATCGCTTCCTCGAGAATCCCGAGAAGACCGATCCGCAGTGCTGGGCCAAGAATGCTATAAGCAGGACCCTCGCAGCCCTGGAGTATCAGGAGCCTGAGGTCTTTCTGCGCGGGATGCGCCACATCCAGATGGAACCGGTGTGGGGAGGCCGCTCCGACACGGCCGGAACCTTGCGCGCCACCTGCGCGTTGGCGCTGGTTCAATGCCGAAGCGTACGCGAAACGGATCTGCTGGCCCGCCTGGTCGACCTGCTGGCGGATAAAGACCAAACCGTTCGCGCCGAGATAGTGCGAGCGATCGAGCAGGTAGGTTCGCCGTCGGCTGCTTTGCTGCTTCGGTTACGAGCGGTTCTGGGCAACGATGAACCGCAAGTGCTGGGAGCCTGCTACGGCGGCGTGTTGCGCATCGAAGGCGTCTCGGCGTTAGCCTGGGTAGCGCAGTTCCTGAAATCAGCCGATGATGCGGCCGGAGAAGCGGCGCTGGCGATCGCGGGCACCCATTCGATGGAAGGCTTTCAAGTCCTCCGCGAAAGTTTCGAGAAGGCTGACGACCCGTGGTTTCTCTCGGTGTTACTGTCGGCGATCGCCTTAACTCGTCAGGATGCCGGGCTGAAATTTCTACTCGATCTGGTGCGGACCGAATCCCTGCATGCGGAAGGGGCGATCGAAGCTATTCTCCAATCGATGCCCTCTAAAGAAAACATCCAGCGCCTCGAAAAGCTGGTCGCAGGCAATGCACGCCTGACTCAAGCTCTCATCGCGCACTCCCAATCCGACCGCAGCCGGTAGCCGCCGCCAGGCAGCGCCGGCGATTCGCAGCGCCAGGCGGCTGAGAGCAGAAAGCTGGCTTCCTGCTATATTGATTCGCGGAGGTCCGTAAGCTTGCCCCCGGAAAAATTTCGCGTAGCCCTGGTGCAGATGTCCTGCGGCCCGGAGCCGGAAAAGAACCTTGAAAAAGCATTAGCCCGCACTGCCGAAGCTGCTGGACGCGGCGCTAAAGTCGTGTGCCTGCCCGAACTTTTTCAGACCCAATATTTCTGCCAGCGCGAGGACCATTCCCTGTTTGATCTGGCCGAGCCCATTCCCGGCCCCAGCAGCCAAAAACTTTCAGCCGCGGCCCGCAGCAATGGCGTTGTGCTGATCGCATCGTTATTTGAGAAGCGCGCGGCCGGCGTCTATCACAACACCGCTGCCATCTTCGACAGCGACGGCAGCCTGCGCGGCCTGTACCGCAAGATGCACATCCCGGACGATCCGCTGTACTACGAAAAGTTCTATTTCACTCCAGGCGATCTCGGCTTCCGTGCGCTCGACACCAGCGCCGGCCGGCTGGGCACGCTGGTCTGCTGGGACCAGTGGTATCCGGAAGGGGCTCGCCTCACCGCGCTGCAGGGAGCCCAAGTGCTTTTTTATCCGACAGCGATCGGCTGGCATCCCGCGGAGAAAGCCGAGTTCGGAGTCGCCCAGCACGATGCGTGGCGGACGATTCAGCGCGCGCATGCCATCGCCAACGGAGTCTATGTGGCCGTAGTCAATCGCGTAGGCTTTGAAACAGGCAACGTGCGCGGTAAGTCGGCTCCTGGCCAGGGACTCGAATTCTGGGGCGCATCGTTCTTTTGCGATCCCTTTGGCCGTGTCCTGGCGGAGGCGTCGCACGACCGCGAAGAAATCCTCGTCGGCGACGTGGATTTGAAAGCGCTGGAGGATATCCGGCGCAACTGGCCCTTCCTGCGCGACCGCCGTATCGACAGCTACGCGCCTATCACCAACCGCTTGCTGGACTAGAGCTCAACGTGCCCAGACCTTCAAGTAGAACTTTAAGAGTTGAAGCTCCGGTGCCTGCTGCGCTCGGCTACCGCATGCCCGCCGAATGGGAACCCCATGCGGCGACCTGGCTCGCGTGGCCGCATTATGAAGGCGATTGGCCGAAGAAGTTCGAGCCCATTCCCTGGGTGTATGCGGAGATCATCCGCAACCTGGCGAAGCACGAGCGGGTCGAGTTGATCGTCAATAACGCTGCTGCGGGGCGGCATGCTCGACGAATCCTCGATCGAGCCGATGCCCTGTCTGAAAACATACGATTTCATTCTTGGAGCACGAACCGGGTCTGGCTGCGGGATTCCGGTTGTATCTTCCTGAAGCATGGTGCGGACGCATCCGCTCGCGAACAGCCTCTCTGGCATCGATTGCGCACAGCCTTCGCCCATACGGAACCGGAAGCGCACCCGCTTTCTCGCGCCGTAAAGCGATCCAAGGAAAAGCCGGCGGCAGCGCCCGACAGCATGGCCTTAAAGTTCCGCTTCAACGCCTGGGCGAAATACTCCAACTGGCGCCATGACGAAAATATTGGCAGCCTGATGGGCAAAGCCTCCCATGCCCGGGAAATCCGGCCGCAGTCGCTGGGCAAGCGCATCGTGCTGGAAGGCGGCTCCATCGACGTCAACGGGGCGGGCACTATTCTGACCACGGAAGAATGCCTTCTCAGCAAGGAGCAGCAACGTAATCCGCACATGGCACGCGTGCACTACGAGAAGGCCTTCGCCGATTACCTGGGCGCGCCGCATACGATCTGGCTGGGGCGCGGCATCCACGGCGACGACACCCATGGCCACGTCGACGACCTCGCCCGCTTCGTCTGGAAAAACAGCATCGTGACCATGATCGAGCCCAACTCCAAGGACGTGAACCACGCCCCTCTGCGCGCCAACCTGCGCCGCCTGCAGGCCGCTCGCGACCAGGACGGGAAACAATTCACAGTCGTCGAACTCCCCATGCCACAGCCAGTCGTCTTCGAAGGACGCCGCCTGCCCGCCAGCTACGCCAATTTTTACATCGCCAACGGAGTGGTGCTCGCCCCAGTCTTCAATCGTCCTAACGATCGCATCGCCCTCGATACCTTGGCGCAACTGTTCCCGACTCGGGAAATCGTGCCTATCTATTCCGGAGACTTTATCTGGGGCTTGGGCGCAATGCACTGCATGACCCAGCAGCAACCCGCGTGAGCCATTGCAAATTTCAGATTGCAGATTTTGGATTGCAGATTCCAGCCTGAAGCGTCGGAGGCATGTTGGCGACAGCAATCTGAAGTCTAAAATTCTAAATCTGCAAGCGTCCCATATATATTTTGCAGCCCGCACTCGATCGTCAAATTCTTACTGCATTGATTGCGGCGGTTGAGTTTGCGCCGGCACGCTTGCGCTCGGGACAGTTCCCGGAGGGCAAACCGTATTTGCGGAATTCGTTCCCGATGCCGCCGGGGCTGATCCCGCAGGTGTGGGGGCATTGGCGGGAGTTGTGGGAGCGGTTGCGCTTGAATTCGCGTTTGCCGGGTTTGGATTGCTCGATGTGGCGCTATTTGACCCCGCATTGGAAGTCGACCCGCTCTGCGCCGTGTTTCCTGCCGCCGGGATGCACGCCACACCGCCGGAATTGGCCGGAGTCGTGGGTAGGGTACCCTGCGGTGCGGGGCGGGCGGTTGTGGGAATGTTCTGCGGGTTCGTACCCTGCGTCGGTGATTGAGGTGTCGTCGTAGCATCAGGACCCGCCGCCTTGGTCGTAATCGGCGTTGGCGGCCCAATGGTGGTTGGCGGCGGCGCTGCGGTGCTCGGTGTCGCCGGTGCGGCAGCAGGGGCAGGTGGAGCAGCGGCGGGCGCGGCTGTCTGCGGCGCGGGTGCTGCTGTCGGAGGCGGAACTGCCGGACGGCTCTGAGACACTGCCCAGGTCGCGCAGCCCAATAGGATCAGTAAAGTAGTAAACCGGATTGTCATATCAGGGGTCCTCCCGCTCGGAAACACCGCCATTCTGTTGTGCCGCGTGATGATTCCGATTGGTGTTTCCCCAGTGTCAAACCCCGAGCGGGAGGCGGCCATCCGGTCAATGCCGTAGACGGTAATCTTCTGCTGAACCGCTGCGAAGAGGCAGGTTGTTCTTAGCGTTGGTACGGCGTGGGCTGCGGACCCTTTTCCAGGGTCGTGCGATCCCAGATCCAGCCTTGCCGCGTGTAGCTGGCCAGTTCGAAATCCTGCGTGAGTTCCAGCGCGTCGGTGGGACACGCATCTTCGCAGAGTCCGCAGAACATGCAGCGGCTGAGGTCGTAGGTGAAGTTGGTGAGTTCCTTGCGGCGGGTCTTTTCGTTGCGTTCGCTGGAGACCACGATCAAGTGCTCGGGGCACGCCAGCGCGCATAAGTCGCAGGCAATGCACATGGTCTCGTCGGTGTCGGGGTTGACGTTGAGCCGCGGCGCGCCACGATAGCGCTCGGCTACCTGCGGCCGCTCCAGTGGATACTGCTCGGTATAAATTTCCTTGGGATCCTGATAGCGGAAGGTGATCTTCAACCCTTGCATCAGATCAACCAGGAAGATTTTGCGCAGCAGGTTCGGCATCCCCATATCTGGCCTAGGATAGCACGCGAAATCGCTTTCCCCAAAAGGGTGGGCCGAGTCTTCCGATCCTAACCATTGCTTTTCCCGAACGTCTAAGCAAAGGAACCGGTCTTTTCCTATGTACGCCGGGAAGCCTGGCGACCCCGGGGAACTTTTCACTTGGCTTTTTCGTACCGTTTGGAAAGAGGATGTTATGAAGGCCCATTTCACAAACCTGCCGACGAAAACCTGGTTGCTTCTCGTCGTGCCCGCCGTGGCACTGGTCTATCCGATTGTTCACATCGTCGGACCTGCGGTAGTTCACGCGGTAGTGCCTGAAGTTGTGCGCACGGTACTGAAAGTGATCTAACCGGATTTGATCTAGCCGGCGGGATGCCTCCGCATTCGATTCGCCCATCCTGGCGCCTTCCACTCGGTACAATAATGCTTGTCCATGCCGCGACAGAAAACGGTCCGCAGCGCGCCCGGCGAGATCAACGACCGCCGGCCAAATCCAGCCTCTGACGAACTCTGGATGGAGGAAGCCCTGCGCTGCGCGCAGCGGGCGCTCGAAATGGGAGAAGTCCCGGTGGGCGCGATCGTGGTCTGCCATCAACGAATTGTCGGCCGCGGTTGGAATTGCAATATCACCAACTGCGACCCCGCAGCCCATGCCGAGATCATGGCTCTGCGCGAGGCCGGCGCCACCGTCGGTAACCATCGTCTGGGGGACTGTGAGCTGTTTGCTACAATTGAGCCGTGTGCCATGTGCGCCGGAGCGATGGTGCATGCGCGCATCAAACGCCTGGTCTACGGTGCTGACGATTCCAAAGCCGGCGCAGTGCATTCGGCGATGCAGGTACTGACTCATCCGCTACTGAACCACCAGATCGAGGTTCGCCGCGGGATTTTAGCCGGACGTAGCGCAGAAGTGTTGCAGACGTTCTTTAAGAGCCGCCGTTAGTGACCAGCGAAGCGAGGAATCCAGGTTCCGCAGACGACTGATCGCCGACGGCTTGTTTGTCGCGGAGAGGTGCGTGAGCGGTTGAAACGATCCGCCTCGAAAGCGGACATACCTTAACGGGTATCGGGGGTTCGAATCCCTCCCTCTCCGCCATTAGCTTGAGTCGTTCGGTTTCAGTACGTTACAGACTCAGGTATTCTTCACTTTAGAACTGTAGCCCACACGCGCAGCCTCGGACTGACCTCCTTGACCTTGAATTCCTTCATACCAACCTTCTTGTCCTCGTGCGAATTCCAGATTCTTGTGGTATGACAGCGGTATCCAATTCGTTGTGTTGCGGAGGTCGACCCAATGACCACGAACAGGGACCGGCGGAGACCTTTATTCCTGATGCTGTTTGCCCTTGTCGCCATCTCCGTCTTTGGTGTGGAGTCAAAGGGCATGGATGGCGTGGTGGTGAAGACCGCGTCCGGTCCGGTGAAAGGGGAGAGCGAGAAGGGCGTTTTGGTGTTTCGTGGCATCCCGTATGCGGCACCCCCGCTAGGACCGTTGCGATTTCGTCCGCCAGGCCCGCCAGTCGCGTGGACGGAGGTACGGTCAGCACTCGATTTCGCACCCGCTTGTCCTCAGCTTGTCGAGACTGATCCGACCGAAAACAACAACTCTGTTATGTCGGAAGACTGCCTTGCTGTGAACGTGTGGACACCCGGAGTGGTCGGCAAGAAGCGCCCTGTCATGGTTTGGGTTCACGGAGGCGGCTTCATCGAAGGGAGTGCTCGGAACACATGGTATGACGGCGCGAGTCTCGCAGGTCGAGGCGATGTGGTTGTGGTCACATTGCAATACCGATTGGGGGTGTGGGGTTTCCTCGAAATACCTGACATCGCTGGGCAAGATTTTGCGCAGAGCGGGAACGTTGGGCTTCTCGATCAGGTTGCGGCTCTGAAGTGGGTGAAACAGAATATCGTGGCCTTCGGCGGTGACCCGAACAACGTAACGATCTTCGGACAGTCAGCAGGAGGGGGGAGCGTGGGCATGTTGATGGTCATGCCTGCCGCACACGGTCTGTTTCAGAAGGCAATCATGGAGAGCGGCACTCCCAAAGAGATAGCTGACAAGGGAAGGGCCATCGAAGTTTCGCGGGAGTATATGAAAATCGCGGGGGTCACTAAGATTGAAGAGCTTCAGAAACTGACCATGCCACAGATGCTTAACGCAGAGAAGAAGCTCTTCCGGACATCATTTGGTTATTCTGCTTTTCGCCCGGTGCTGGACGGCACGGTGCTCGAC
>DASYYT010000015.1:0-31719 GCA_035949755.1 Candidatus Sulfotelmatobacter sp. | reverse complement strand
AAAAATGATCCTCAGGAATCATTTCTTCCAGGCTCACCGGAAACAGAGTCCCTTGCGTCCGTGCATCCCCTTCAATAAATCCCATGCCCCGCATCTTGCCATCAACATGCTTTACCCGCTAGTAGTTTCGTAACAGCCTCAGTTCTGCGAGGGCGGGTCTGATATAATCCACCATTTCGCAATTAAATCTTCCTTTTTCATGTCGTTAGGAGCCTGTCGTTTGAAGAAACGCATCCTCACTCTGGTGGTGGGACTGTGGATTGCCCTGGTTTTTCTGGCTTGCTCGGGAGGCGGCTCGAAAGCCGCTTCGTCCAGCGGTCTCAAGCAACGTGTTCTGGCCTCTCAGGGAGTATCGACTCCCAGTTCCTTTGGAGCGGTTCGCATCATCAATGGATTCAACGACACCATCGCCCCCGTCGCTCCTATTAGTGCGGGCAGCTCCCCCGGTCTAATGGCTTTGTCGCCTGGCCGCAACATTGCGGCCGTCTTCGATGCCAGCAGCAACACGGTTTACGGCATCGACACGACCAAAGAGAGTGCGATCGGAAGCGTAAAGTTGCCCGGACCCACCGCGAGCATGGTCGTGCCGACCTCGGCGTCTCTCGGTTATGCGGCCGTCCCTTCTGCGACCGTGAACGGCTATGCCTTCAGCGGTGCAGTTGAGGAGATGAGTTTCAGCGGCTCAGCCTCGCTCACCATCGCGGTTCCGAACGCCCAGACCGTGGTCGCTACTCAGGATGGCGCCCAGCTTCTAGTGTTCAGCAATGACTCGAATTCTGTGACCGTACTTAGCCCGACGTTTGCCATTCCGCCTGTGGATACGAGTTGCTACTCCAATCCACCCAATTCGGCTTGCACAATCGTTTCGGGATTTGACCGGCCGGTTTTTGCGGTTATCAATGGAGGCACCGCCTATATCTTGAATTGCGGTCCACAATGCGGTGGAACCCAGGCCAGCGTGATGGTGTTCGATCTCACCTCGCTGACGGTTACGAAGACGATTCCCGTGGATGCCGCCACCATGGCCTGGCTCGACAGTTCCACTCTGTATGTCGCAGGCACCTCTCCCACCAACCATGCCTGCACCGGCCAGAACACTGCTGCCCAGACTTGCGGACGGCTCGACGTAGTCAACCTCGTCACCGGAACGGTGACCGGCACCGCGGTCATTACCGATGGTTATCACGACCGCATGGATATGACGACCAATGGCCAGTTATTTATTGGATCGTACGATTGCACCAATGTGGGAGACGTGAACAACATTGTGATTCCGAACCAACCCGTCAGCGAAGTCCGCGGCTGCCTGAGCATCTATAAAACATCGGATGGTTCGGTGGTGATTCCTCCGGACAACGGCAACGTCGACGGCCTGCAGGGATTCACCAGCCGTACTGTGGAGTACGTTGCCGAAGGCGGCAACCTGCGCGTCTACGACATCACCAGAGAGAGAGACATTCTGCTGCTCAATTATTTGTTGCCGGAAGGAACCATCGACGTCATCGGCTACGTCGGCGACGTGAAGGCCATCGACTTCTTCTAGCCTGCGCCGCGACGCAATTGTAGTGCCGGCGCCTGCCCTCAGCGAAGGCGAAGGGTCCCGCCGGCTGTCGCGAGAGCGTCCCGCCCTCGCGGCCGCTATTTGGAAGGGACTGCCGGCACATCCCCTTGCCCGTCCTCCCCGAGAAATCTGAGTTCTATCGCCCCGGGTCAAGACGTGAAATGGCCTGACAACAGAAGTTAGGCTGCCTCCCCCGCCCGGTTTTTGCACGTCATAGATTTTTGTAAGTGATTGAACCCAAGGTGGCTATTAGGCCACAAAGAGATCAGCAGCAAGTCATTTGATTAAGCCCAAGGTTCTCCGACAATATGCCACTCGCGTGGGGTAACGGCCAGTGCCCAGGAGCTCCCGAAATCTGAATGCCCCACCTCTTGCATAGGAGGACAAAGTGAAATCCTTGAGACAACCAATCTTTCGCCCCACCCTCAGAACCCTGGCAACCTGCTTGCTATTCCTCTGGCTCGCGCAGATCCCCGCCTTTGCGGATCACATCCACCATCTTTGGTACAACAATTCCAATTGGCAGGATGTAGACCTGACGGCCCTCACCAACGGTGGCGTCGCCGCGTCCTTTGGAGCGATCGCCGCTTTCCGCACCACCCCCAACAATCAACTGCACGTTTACTATGTCGATCAGAATTCCGATCACGTGCACCAGCTCTACTTCAACAACACCACCTGGAGCGATGACGATCTGACTGCTTTCACCGGCGGCCCGGCGGCATCTCCCTATGGGATTACAGGTTTCGCCATCGGCAACCTGCAGTACGTCTACTACGTCTCGAGCAGTGATGGGCACGTCCATGAACTCAGCTACAACAACGCAAACTGGGGCGATCAGGACCTCACCAGCCTTACAGGGGGCACTGTCTCCAGTCCATTGCTGGTGGCGTTTGCAACGAATCCGAACAAACAGCGACACGTTTATTATCAGGACGGAAACACCCTTCACGAGAAGCAGCTGTATTTCAACGGCACTTCCTGGAGTGATAGCGACCTTACCAGCATCATCGGCGGAGCCTATTGCTATGCGGATTGGGTTGCCGGTTTTGCCGTGGGGAATCTGCAGCACCTCTTCTGCGCCGGATACGGCCCCCACGACACGCAGCTGAGCCTGCTTCACATTCATTACAACAACTCCACCTGGGTCTACGAGCACATAACCACGGCCGGGTTGCCCATGTATCTGGGCGCGGGTATTGCCGCTTTCAAGGTTCCGAACGTGAATCAGCTTGAAGTATGGAGCGTCGTCGACAACACCGTCTTTAACCGCCAAGACTTCAGCCGCTTTACCCATGTAGTGAGCCCGTCGCAATGGCTCTACTACGACGAGACCAGCGGGATCGGCGCGCCGGTCGACGCGCAGTTTGGCCAGATCGTCGCCTTCGTCACCACTCCTAACAATCAGTACCACGTGTACTACGCGCCCAGCAGTGAGGTTTACCAGATTTATTACAACGGCACAGCATGGAGTGATCAGGACCTGACCGGCGGCTCCGGAAATGCCGATCCCAACAGCGGCATGGCCGGCTTTTCGATCGGCAATCTGCAGCATGTGTTTTACATGTCCATAAATTGAGCAGGCCCGTAAATCTGCCAGCGACACGTTCGTGGTAGACCGTGCCGACGGTCGTCCATGGGCGGTTCCGCTCGGCGCATGGAGGTATTCGGAGGAGTCTGGCCGATTCGAGGAGATGAAACCATATGCCCGTTTCAGGGCCTAGAGCCCGGCGAGGAGGATTGACTACGGTTGTGTTCGTTTGCAGGGCCGACGTTCGTGATGCCTGATGCCAGCGCCGTAACCTGGGCGGTCCGGGCCCGGTCCAACCTCAAAGAAGAAGACCCCAAAAAGCCCTCGCTTTGGCCGAGCAAGGCGTGCAGGCCGCTCCAACGCACTTTTATGCTCGGTGGATGCTGGGGGCGACGCCGCCGCTCCCGCGAAGAAAAAGGACGAGGCACGCGCCCACGTCAAGGCGATCGGCGCCAGCGCGGCAAGGCAGCCGGAACGGCGTGCCGAGTGTGTCAAGAGGCCTTAAGCAAGCTATGAAGTATCGTTGGATCTCTGTTCCGGAGATTCAATTGATGAAACACCATTACGCTCATTGGCGCTACCGAGAAGGCGAGGAGGAAGGTTGAGGCAGATACACAGGCTTCCCGATAATGTGGTATCGGCCTAAGAACGGCCACAGAGACGCGGCTGCTGCCACGACAAGAACCCAGAACCAAAACCTGAGCCTGCGTCTGTTGAGCGTACCCACGGCGAGAGTATGACGCAACAGTTGCCCTGAATCAAACGCCTCTCTCTGACTGTTGAGAAATCGCCATAGCCCTCATCTGCCACATCGCGTACGACCCTGGTGAACCGACAATCCAATCCCCACTTCGCGGATGCCCTCGTTTTATTTCCCCGGCTCCAGCACTAACCGGTGCGCCTTTGCCCCTTCCACTGCCTTCGCGCTGAATGGAAATGGAAACGTCGTCCCTTCATACCAGGCTTTCCATTGGTCCATATAGTAGGGACTCAGAAAATTCCCCGCCTCTCCGGTCACCAGGTTCAGCGTGGATTGGTCTAGGTCCGCGAGGTTGGCGGTGAAGCGCTCTGAGGGCCCGTGAGTCCGCGTGACCGCTTTGACGGTGTATCCGCTGCCGGATTGTTCCCGAACTCCCGGGCCCGTCCAGTGGCTCAGGATTGGAATTTTGCCCAGGATGGGATGCTGGATCGAAACCGCATTGAACTCGCCCCAACGCCATGTGGATAGATCTTTTGGGGCCTGGGGATCGTTCACCGCAGCTTCGACGGCGGCGCTCAGCAGTTCGTCGTAATTCGCACATTTTTCCGGCAGCCAGCGCTGGGGCCGGTGCAGGAGAACATTTTCCAGCCACACCGAACGCATTTCCCACGAATACGTCTTCCAGCTCAGCGTCGCACTTTCACGGTAATGATAAAGCTCGGAATCGGCGTCATTTTTGGGCTCGGGCGGGGCTGCTCCCAGCTTCGGCTCGAGCAGCAGCTTTCTAAGTTGCAAAGTTGCATTCTCCGCGATGGTGGGAGCCGCAGAAGACGCCAGCATGCGCCCGTCCCAACTCCGCATCAGGTCCGCTGCTTGCCTGGCCCGCGCCGACGGCTTCGCGGCATGATCCACCGCGTAAACGAAACGCTCGGCCGCGAACAGCGTCGCCTCGGACTGAACGTCATTTTGCAGCGTCAGCATGTCCGCGGCGGAGAATTGCCGACCCGACTCCAGCACGTGATAAATCCGCGCCGTGCGCCACGGCGCTTCCCATTCCATGCTGATCGAATTGGGATATTTGTCCGGCGTGATTCTGCCATTGGCCGTGGCAATGATTCCCGACGGCGGGTTGTAGATGCTGGGCAGCTTGTCGAATGGAATGTAAGAGGTCCATTCGTGGGCGTCATCTGCGCCGCTGACCGGCAAGCTGCCATCGCCCTGGGCGCGGATCGGGACCTTCCCGGTCGCGTGATATCCGATATTTCCGTCGACATCGGCATAGACCACGTTCTGTCCCGGAGCATCCAGTTGCGAGAATGCTTTCGTAAACTGCTCCCAGTTCTGCGCCGCGTTCACGTCGAAGAAGGGAATGCGGAGACCGTCGTAGAGCGTCCAGCGCAGCGCCAACGGGCGCGTTTCGCCCGGAACCAGTTCCGTGATGATGGGCCCATGACGCGTCAGCTTCACGTCCAGGGTCACGTCCGGCTTTCCTTTGACGTGAATGACCTCTGAGCGATGCTCGGGCTGTATCCATCCCGTGGGCGTCTGATACGCGCCTTGCGCGTTGAAATTCTCGATGTAGACGTCGGTGACCGTGGGGCCGACATTGGTGAATCCCCAGGCCACGCGCTGGTTGTGTCCCACGATCACGAAGGGCACTCCGGGCAGGGTTACTCCCGCGACGTCGAATGCTCCCGAGCGCAGATGCGCTTCGTACCAGAGGTTCGGCATCTGATGGCCGAGATGCATATCGTTCGACAACAGCGGCTTTCCCGTCACCGTGTGCGCCCCGGAAATCACCCAGTCGTTGGATCCGTTCACCGGAATCTCTTCCGGCGACTGTGCGCCCGGGGGAATGCGCTCGGTCACCGAGTTGTCGGGCGAATCTTCGTCATCATCTTCGTCGGAGTTGTTGGAATTATCGTCGGGCTGGTTGATGTCCTCCCGCATCACGGTTGGCGGGCGGTCATGCCAGGAGCGATTGACGTATAAATCGGCGGTGAGTTCGGGGCCGAGCTTGGCCAGAATTTTTTCCCGCGCCAGCGCGTCGAAAAAATAATGATAGTTCAGGTCTTTCACCATCACATTTGCGATGACCAGAGAGTCTTCCGGAGTCCAGGTCTTTGGCGCGTAGCCGAGAATTCGGAACTCGATCGGCAGGTTCCTGGCATGTTGCTCGAGGTAGGCGTTTACCCCGCGCGTATAAGCTTCGAAGAAGATACGATCGCGAGCAGTCGCCATATCGAGCGACTTCCTGGCCGCGGCGCGCAGCCCCAGGATCCTCTGCTCGCGATCCACCTGGAGCGTGCCGGGGCCAAGAATCTCGGAAAGCTGCCCGCTCCCATAGCGCCGCATGATGTCCATTTGCCACATGCGGTCCTGCGCGGTCACGAAACCCTGGGCGAAGAACAGATCCGCCAGCGTGGATGCGTCGATGGTGGGAACGCCGTGGCTGTCGCGCGTGACCGTCACCCGAGCGGTCAGGCCCCTGGTCTGCAATGCCCCGTCCAGCTTGGGAAGAGCCGCCTGCGCCACATAGTAAGCGTAAGCGGCCAGCCCCGCGAACAGCAGCAACAGGGCGATGACGGCCCATAGAACGAAGCGGGGGACGGGCAAGCGTCGGGCGCTGGGAATTCTGATTTCTGCAGCCGTACTCATGAGGAACTCTGATTGTAGCCCACGGGAGCGGGGCCGCCCCGCTGCTGAAAATGAATTTCATTTTCAATATGATGGGGTGGTATCCTGACTCGCTACCCGCCATGCTGCACAAGCGCATCGATGACCAGCCCACCCTCTCCCGCCAAATGGTCCGCGAGGCCCAGGAGATACTGCACCGCCATCTCAAGGGGGTCGGGCTGAAGCAGACCGCGCAGCGCGACGCCATCCTGCGCACCTTCCTTGAAACCCGCGACCATCTTTCCACCGACGAGCTCCATCGCCTGGTGCATAAGAAGGATGCCCGCATCGGCTACACCACCGTGTATCGCACGCTCAAGCTGCTGGCCGAATGCGGCCTGGCCAGCGAGGTGGCTTTCCACGACGGCATCGCCCGTTACGAGCACCAGTACAATCGCCGCAGCCATCACCACATGGTCTGCACCCAGTGCGGCGGCTCAGTGGAATTTTTCTCGCCGGAAGTCAGCCGCCTCGAGCAGGAGATCGGCCACAAGTATCACTACCTGACGACCCGCCACACGTTTCAGATTTACGGAATTTGCGAAGATTGCCGGAGCCGGGACGCCGCACCGCGCGCCACCTGAATTCCGGCAACCTGAATTCCGGCAACCACAAGAATCAGCGCGGCGCGGGCTGCGCCCGCGTTCTGGGATGAGTCATCTCGGTTTCCGACAAATCCGTTCCGGCCTTCATGCAGTCATCGGCTGATCCGCTGGGAGCCATTCGAATCACGTCCGACTCATCGGAACAGTAAGCCGCGGTTCCTGTCTGTCCGGGCACCGTGGGATAGGCCACCAGCCGGTATTTCACGATGGGCCCGTTTGCCTTGGCAGCGGTGCAATCCCGCAACGCAAAGACGTATCCGTTTTTCCGGCCTTTGGCGAGTTCACCGCCAATTCCCCACGCGCCCGACAATTCGTACAACGAACACGTATATCCGGAAGTGCGATGCGCCTGCGCATACGCGATCTCGGCCGTATTCAAAGCTCGCACCGATGATATGACCGAATTACCATAGCTCGCCGCGACTCCAGTCGGGATTCGCGTCCGCATTGCCATTCGTTCGTAAATTCCGAGGCCGATGAACCCGGCGAACAACACGGTGCCGAGGTATCCAAAAATCAGTCCGGTAATGGCCAACCCTCTGCCCGTGAGCCGTCCGGCGCTGCGGCGGATTTCGGAAAGAGACAGGTGACCGAACACCACGGCCACCAATGACAAGGGCAGCAGGATGAAGAGCAAGCCACAGACCAGGCTGAAGATCGCTTTGCCGCTGGTTTCGGGCGCGAGCCCAAAAGCCACGCCGGGATCGATGCGGGAAGCAGAAGGCGACGAATCCCTGCCGCAGATGGGGCAGAAGGGGTCGCTCTCGGAGATGCTGTTGCCGCAGCCCAGGCAGAACGTAGCCATCGGCGCCTCGCTGGTCTCGGAAATCTTACCAGAGCCTCAACATCGCACCCGGCGCCAGCCAGTCAAACGGATGCATGGGAAGATTTCTCAAAATCCCGAATAAAACGATGACAGCGCAAACTGCGCGGATCGAGGCGGCCGACATCACGACTCGCGGCAGCCCGCGCCCTCGCGCGCAGAGCAACGCGTGCGAGGTGAGACCGTAAATCAGAAACGGCAGCAGCAGGCAAGTCAGCGGATTCATGGCCCACGCGCCCTGCAAATGCCCCTGCAGGAGCTGGTGAATCGCCCGCAGCGATCCGCATCCGGGACAATAGAGCCCGGTCAAATAATGCAGCGGACAAGGCGGGAAAATGCCGGACGATGCCGGATCGTAAATTCCAAGCACGGCCAGCCCAACGCCCAGGAACAATCCCGCGGCCACCATTGTGCGCTTGGACATCGCCCTCACGTTCTCTCCCCGAGTTTTGTAGTGGTCATCCCGAAGTCCCGCGCTTTCACCAGCGGGGCGAGGGATCTCGTGCGCGGCATACATGTTTGCGCGAGATCCTTCGCTCCGGCGGAAAAGCGGCTCCGCTCAGGATGGCCCCCTGCAGCATCCAACTGCACTGCCGAAGCCTCTAGTGGTGAATGCTACTCAGCACGCCGACCATCATCAGCACGATGACCACCACGATCCAGCCCAGGCCCAGCCCAAAAGAAATCCAGCACCACATCTTGGCATTGTTGGAGGCCGCCTGCGCGCCTGCTAAGTCTCCCTGCTGCAGTTTCCCATTGACCTGGGCGGCATAAACAATGGCGGGAATGCCCGCCGGCAGGCAGCAAAGGACGGTCGTGAGAATGGCAAACACCAGGTAATTCTCCACGGTCGTGCCGGGAGGAATGACGACTCCCGTCACCGGCAGCGGAGTTCCTCCCGCTTGCAGAGCTCTGCCGCACTGCGCGCATACTGCGGCGTTATCCGCGTTGCTGGCGCCGCATTGAGGACAAAACATGGGTTCGCTCCTGACTGGGATTTACCACGGTCATCGTAGATCTTCACCGGCCTGCAGACATTTCTCCGCCGAACCGCGGGCATCCACTTTAATCGCCATGGATTCATCGGAGCAGAAGGCTCGCACGCCGGTTTGATTCAGCCGAACCGGATAAGCCACCACCTGATATTTGGAATTCGCTCCGCCTCCGTTGCCCGGCACGCAGCTGGTCAGCTCGAAGGCATATCCGGTTTTCTGGCCGTTGGCCAGCGCTCCGGAGATCAAGCCGGCTTTGGCGAGTGCGGAAAGGGAACAAGAGAATCCCTCCGCGGGATGACTTGCGGCGTAGGAGACTTCGGCGGCGTTGATCGTGCGAACTTCCGCCACCGCCGAACTTTCATTGGCGGCCATGCGCGCCCGCAGCAGATTTGGAATCGCGATGGCGGCAACGATCAGGAACATGGGAATGCCCGCCAGCCAGAGGTATCCGAGAACAAGGCCGGCAATCGCCATGCCTTCCCCCTTCAGCCGCCCCGCGCTTTTTTTGATTTCGGAGAGGCCGAGATGGCCGAACACGATTGCCGCGATGAAAGCCAGCGGCACGAAAAATAACAACCCGCAAATCAGGCTGAGGATGGCTTTGGGGCTGGTCTGCGCCGGACCCTGGGCGACGTTTGGCGCGGCCGCGGCGGAGCCTTGCCGGCCACACACCCGGCAGAACTTATCGTCTGGCGCCATGCTGTTGCCGCAAGCCGCGCAGAATGTGCTCATACGATCCTCCGCCGCGACGAGATTGCGGTCGCAGCCGAATTTTGCACGAACCATACTATTGGTGCCGGGCTGCGTCAATGCGCTAGATTGGTTCTGCCCATTTGTTCATGCCTGGGCGATTTTGATATGGTGCCCGCAGTGGATCAGATTCAGCCGGAGCTACGGTCGTGTCCGCACTGCGCCGCGCAGATGCCCGCCACGGCCGCGTTCTGCCCGGGTTGCGGCCGCTCCATGCTTTCCGCGGTGCACCCCCAGGGTAAGGTTGGCGGACTTTCGGAGAATGTTGCCGGAGGGCTCGCCTATTTCACATTCCTGCCTGCGCTCGTATTTCTTCTCGTTGACCCTTACAAAAAAAGCGGGTTCGTGCGTTTCCATTCGATCCAGTGCCTGCTGGCCTGGGTGGTAATGATCGTAGTAGGCATCGTCCTCAAATTGCTGGCTTACCTTTTTTTCATCATTCCTGCCTTTGGCCCGCTGATTGTCCTGCTGGTGGATGTGACCGCGGCGTTGGCCGCCATCTTTGTCTGGATTGTTCTGGTGGTGAAGGCCCTGCAAGGCGAAACCTTCAAACTGCCCTGGCTGGGAGATCTTGCAGAGAGGTATTCCGTCCCCGGTTAGGAATTCTGCGCCGCCGCAATTACAGATTGCTTTGCGCCCGACCTTCTGATACCTTGCCGCCGACCGCCGCTTCCGAGCAGCATTCGTAGGCTATCGCACGCGACGCTCTGATGGAGGACCTCTGCTATGCCTTACTGCAATATGTGCGGCGCCCAGATTGCCGATGGTTCCACTTGTCCCGCCTGCGCCAGTCGCGCTGCTACCGTACCTCCGGTCGCCGCCGCTTCCGCGCCGGGAATGACCGACAATGTCGCCGGCATGCTTGCCTACGTCACCATCATTCCCGCGATCATCTTTCTCGTTGTGGCCCCATATAACCGTAATCGCTTTATCCGTTTTCATGCCTGGCAGTGCATCTTCTTTACCATCGCGTGGTGGGTCCTGTGGATGGGCCTCAGCATTGTTGCCCACATTCCGTTGCTCGGTTGGCTGAGCATTTTGATATGGCCCCTGATCGGGCTCGCGGGGTTCATTATCTGGATCGTTCTCCTGATCAAAGCCTACCAAGGCCAGATGTTCAAGTTGCCCATGGTCGGCGGTATAGCGGAGAAGCAAGCCAACGCGATGTAAGGATCATTCCCGGGCCGCACCAGTCAGCTACCGCGCTTGACTTTCTGCCTCCAAGCCGTCAATCCTATTAGCTTTTAACCACAAGCCGGGTTCGCGTCCAAAGCTGCGCCTCGGTGCGGGAATTTGTTCGACGATTGGGGAATTCATTGCGAGTTCGCGTTTTTTATCATGACAAGTGCTTTGACGGAGCATCCTCGGCGGCATTGTTTTCCCGCTTTTATCGCGAGCGCATCCGCGGCGATGCCGATTTTGAGTTCACCGGCCTGGTTCACCGCGCCGGAGCGTTATTCGATGAGAAGCAATTTGACGGCGATGAGAACGCCATCGTCGACTTCAAATATTCCCCTTCGCCCAACATCACCTGGTGGTTCGATCATCACGAGAGCGCATTTCTCACTCCGGCCGACGCCGAGCATTTCGAGCAGGATCAAAGCAACCGCAAGTTTTACGATCCCGATTTCAAATCCTGCACCAGCTTCATCGCCATGATTGCGCAGCAACGTTTCGGCTTTGATCCTGCGCCGGTAGCCGACCTGGTGCACTGGACCGATGTCATCGACGGTGCTCTCTACCCGGACGCCAAAACCGCGGTCGAGATGGAAGCGCCGGCGATGAAGCTGACCATGGTGATCGAGTCGGCGCCCGATCACGGTTTCGTGCCCAAACTGATTCCGCTGCTGGCCAACAAATCGCTGGCAGAGATCCTCGAAGAACCTTTCGTCGCGCCGCTGCTTCCGCCGCTGCTCCGGCGACATGAGCTCTCCATCGGCATTCTCAAACAGCGCACCGAGTGCAAGGACGCCACCATTTTCTTCGACGTGACCGATCAGGAGCTCGAAGGCTACAACAAGTTCATTCCCTACTACCTGCATCCGGAGTCGGTCTATAGCGTCGGTCTGAGCAAGAGCAGTTTCCGCGTAAAAGTTTCGGTGGGATCGAATCCCTGGGCCCCGCAGGAGCCGGAAGTGAACCTGGCTCGCATTTGCGAACGCTACGGCGGAGGCGGTCATGCCCGCGTCGGCGCCATCTCATTCAACGTGAACCAGCACGCCGCCGCCATCAAGGCCTCGCAGGAAATCGTGGCGGAGTTGCGAGATGCCATCCGGCAAAAAAGCGAAAAGTAGATTGAGACGCTTTCTCGTGACTGGGGTTTGGGCATGAGGGCAAGCAGCGTACTGCTTTCTCTTCGTTCTCAGAGTCATTTCTCGACGAACTCAGCGATTAGAAGCTCTTACGTCCCCGCCCTACGGAATTCACTCCCGCGGACGGCGCTTATCTCTTCCCGCCTCTAAACCCGTGATGTAAGCTTTCGGAAATGACTACCAGAATAAAGGCTCGCATCGCTCTCTTGGGCTTGCTGGTTCCATGGATCGCGAGCGCACAGGTTCCGAAAGAAACTCTGTTGGCGCTAAGCAAGCACGACCATACGCTGTCGATCGTGGATCCCGCCAGCCTGAAGGTGCTTTCCAAGGCACCGGTCGGCGAGGATCCCCACGAAGTCATCGCATCCAGTGACGGCAAAACTGCCTACGTTTCCAATTACGGCGGCGGTGCCTACAACACGCTGGCGGTGATCGATCTGGCAGAACAGAAACCTCTTCCCGCCATCGATCTCGGCCCTCTGCGCGGCCCGCACGGCCTGGATTTCGTGGGCGGCAAAACCTGGTTCACCGCCGAGGGCGCCAAGGCGATCGGCAGCTACGATCCCGTGTCGAAAAAAGTGGACTGGATTCTGGGCACCGGCCAAAACCGCACGCACATGATCTTCGTTGCTGGAGACATGAAGCGGATCGTCACCACCAATGTCAGCTCGGGCACGGTCAGCATCATCGAAAAAACTGCTCCCCGCATGGGCGGCCCTCCCGGCGGCGATTGGGATGAAACCGTCGTCAAGGTGGGCAATGGTTCCGAGGGATTCGATGTCTCGCCCGACGGCAAAGAAATTTGGGTGGCGAACGCTCAGGACGGCACGATTTCGATCATTGACGCGAGCGCAAAGAGAGTAATCGATACGCTAGCGGCCAACGTGCCCAGCGCGAACCGGCTGAAATTTACTCCCGACGGCCGCATGGTTTTCGTATCCGGCCTGCGTATGGGATCGGTGGCCGTACTGGATGCCGCTACCCGCAAAGAGATCAAGCGCATCGCAGTTGGACACGGCGCCGCCGGCATTGTCATGCAGCCCGATGGCGCGCGCGCGTTCGTCGCTTGCACCCCCGACAATTACGTGGTCGTGATCGATCTCAAATCCCTTGATGTAACCGGCCACATTGACGTCGGCCAGGAGCCCGATGGCCTGGCCTGGGCCGTGCTGCATTAGGGCAAGCGAAGTCAGAAGGTAGAGAAGTCAGAAGTTAGAAGTGAGAATGCAGAAGTGAAGCAGTACGAGTTTTGTTGCAGCGCTACTCCATGACTCGTTACTTCTGCATTCTGACTTCTGCATTCCTCCGAGATGCGCCTATTGCAGCGGAGTTCCATTCCTGAGGCAGGTCTCTGGGTTTCCGTTCTCGGAAGAGCGAATCATGCCCGACTGATCCGCGCAGAACGCCTTTCGCCCAAACGTGTTTGCATTCGGTGCGGCGGTGAGATGAAAGCTTGCCGCCGGATTTCCAGTGCAGCCCGATAACGTGAAAACGAATCCATAGCGCTTGCCGCTGGCCAGCCCGCTATCGATCAGCATTGCCTGGTGCTCGTTGCGTTCGGCGCTGCCAAAACCATCCAGATTCGACAGCATGCAGCTATAGCCGACCGCGGGATAGGTGGCGCTATAGGTCGTTTCCGCGGCCAGAATTTTGCGCATGGCGGCCAACACCAGGGCGTCGCTCCCCGCGCTCGATGCCGTCATCTGCCCTGGCTGCGGCGTAAAACTGGTCGCAGTTACCTGCGGCTTCATCTTTTCGCCGATGGCCTTCAGCAGGTCGGGATCGGTGAGCGGTACGTGAATGGTCATCGAGATTTCATTCAGCTTCCAGATTTGCGCTTCCTGCTTCATCGAAAACGTCATCTGCGGCATGAAAGGCGTGCGCTGCGCCTGCCCATCCTTGTACATCAGAAAGGAAAGTTGGAGGTCGTCCTGATCACCGCGCAGCGCGTCTTTTTCTACCGTGACCTCGAACTTATTTCCGGTCTTGGGATCCTGCGCCGACATCAGCAGCGAGCCGGTTTCGAATGTCTGTATGTTTTGCTGCTGGCTTTGCAGTTGGCTGGCCATCACCGAGTATTGCTGCAGGCCGGCCATGGCTCCCGATTTCTCCAGCGCCGCTATCGTGGCCACCGGCAGGTGCCGGGCAAATGTTCCCGGAGTCTTGCTGAAAAACATCTCCAGCAACGCCTGCCGCGCCGTTTGCGGTGCCGTGTTCTGTTGCGCCCAGCAGGCCATGCCCAGCAGAGCCAAAATCGCCGCCCTCAAAGTTGTTTTCATTTTTCCCCAAGCCTCGCCCCGATGGTTTCACGGTTACAGCTCCCTCTCCAGTTACTGAGGTAAGAGAAATACGAGATGATAGAAGAAGCCGGGAACAGCTCCGTGCGTGTTACCCTGCGTTCAATCGTTGAATCGGCTGATGCGCCCACTTGGAAACACGTCCATTCCGCACCGCGGCCAGCGCCGCGTGCTGCGGGCTGTCGCTGGTTTGGAATTCTTCAAGGGTGTCTTCGTAGTCGCGATGGGGATTTGTGCTCTCGCCCTGGTTCATCAGGACACCTGGCTGATTGCCGAGACTCTGCTGGCGCTGCTGCACATCAACACCGACCGGCACTCTGCGCAATTGTTTCTCGATTTTGCCGACAGCATCACTGACGCGCGGCTGTGGGCTGCAGCCCGCATTGCCTTTGCCTATGCGGGGCTGCGTTTCGTCGAGGCTTACGGTCTCTGGAAAGAGCGCACCTGGGCCGAGTGGGTGGCGCTTGTTTCCGGAACACTGTTGCTGCCGCTCGAGGTGCGCGAGCTCTTTCGTGGCGTCACCGCGGTGCGCTGCGGCCTGCTCCTGGTGAATCTGGGAGTGGTGTTCTTCATGCTCTATATCATCCTCGCCAACCGCCGCGAACGCCGCAATCTGATGGCGCTGCCAGATCGCCCAAAGCCGGCGTCCAGAGCCGGAACCGGAGTCTAACGGCTCTGGCAATCTGCCCCGTTTCGCGCCATAATTACCAGTGCATCAGACCTCGGAGGACGCTATGCGTCTCATTGCTCCCGCCGTTCTGCTCTTCGCCATCGTGGGATTTGCCGCTGCCCAGGATACGAATTTTTCCACCGGCCCGCAGTACTTAGTCACAGCCGGCGCGCAGTATCTGCGCCCCATCAGCACGCCCTCGCTTTCTCTCGAGACGCCCTTGCCTTCGGTCCCGCAAGTCATCCTCACCGGGATCGAGGAAGCAGACGTGCCGTATAAGACCGATCCCATCCTCCAAGGTCAGGCGGATCTGTTGCCCATTTATTACGGGTACCCGGCGATACCCGTGGTTGAGCTGACTTCGCCGGAAGAGACGCCGGAATTGCCCGGCAGCATTACCGGCATAGGCTTTGGCGGATTTACGAATGCTCAAACCTTGCGCGAAATGGGATATGGCGTGCCTCTCGGCGAGGCGGCTGCCTACTGGAAAGCCCACAAGCTGCCAGCGCCTCGCGTCTACACCAACGCCGACATCCAGAAACTCCATCAAAGCTAGGTGGCCGCGTCCCCACGCGCACAGCCTGGCTAGTCGGGATATGCGGTTCTCACGAGTCTTTTTCAGATTCTTCAGGGATGTCTTCGCGAATCGATTCTTCGGCGTCGGTGACCGGCGACGAGATCACATACCCGCCGCTGGCCCATTTGCCGAGGTCGATGATGCGGCAGCGCTCGCTGCAAAACGGGAAGTCCGGGTTGGTGGCCTGCACGGCTTTCTTGCAGATGGGGCAGCGAAGCTGGATGGTGGGCTTGCGGGGCATACGAAGATTCATTGTAGATTGCAGATTTAGATCGATTGAAAACTCGCCCGCCCTTACACGATCCGCGCCACCAGGTCGTAGTCGTGCGCTTCGGTAATCTGGCAGCGGTAGAACTGGCCGGGTTGGGGCTCGGAATTTTCCGGGAAGTCGTTCACGAAGACCTTGCCATCAATTTCGGGGGCGTGCATGGGCGTGCGGCCTTCCAGCAGCAATTCTGTTTCTTCCGACTCGCCTTCCAGCAGGAAGTCGAACTCGCGGCCTACCAGGGCTTTCTTTTTCTTTTTGCTGATCTGGCGCTGCACCGACATCAGGTGCTTGCGGCGGCGCTCGATTTCGCGGGGCGGGAGTTTCTCCTCAAGAGCGTAGGCCGCGGCTCCGTCTTGATCGGAGTAGGAGAATGCTCCCATCCAGTCAAACTGGGCCTCGCGCACGAAGTCGCAAAGTTCTTCGAATTCTCTTTCGGTTTCGCCGGGAAAGCCGACGATGAACGAGGTGCGCAGCGTGAGATCGGGAATCACGCGCCGCATCTTCTCGATCGTCTTCAGAAAGACGTTGGCGCCGCCGCCGCGCTTCATGCGTTTCAGCACCGAGGCCGAGGCGTGCTGCAGCGGCACATCCATGTAGGAACAGATTTTTTCATGGGCGGCGATGGTCTCCAGCAGCCTGCCGGTGATCTTGTTGGGATAAGCGTAGAGAAAGCGCACCCAGCGCAGATCCTCGATGCCGGCCAGTTTTTCCAGCAGCCGGGCCAGACCGTCTTGCAATCCGAAATCCTCGCCGTAGCAGGTCGTGTCCTGGCCGATGAGGGTAATTTCGCGGACGCCGGATTGCGCCAGGCGTTCGGCTTCGGCGATCACCGACTCGAAACGGCGCGAACGGAACTGTCCGCGCAGTTGCGGAATGATGCAGAAGGTGCAGGGATGATCGCAGCCTTCCGCGATCTTGATGTAGGCCATGTGGCCCGGGGTGGCGAGCACGCGCGGGGTGCAGTCGTCGTAGAGATAGTTGGGCAGATCCGTGATTGCTCCATCCCACGACTCGCGGGAGAAGCGGCCTTGAGCCGAGCGCGCGTCGCCCTCGGGGCGAGACTGCAGCACGACAAAAGGAGACTTCGCCGGCGCGGGCGCGATGCCGGCCGCCGACAGAATATTTTCCAGTTCGCCCGTGCCCACTACGGCGTCGACTTCCGGGATGTCTTTGCGGATCTGGTCGCGGAAGCGCTCCACCAGGCATCCGGCGACGACTAGTTTTTTGGCTTTGCCAGAAGTCTTGTGACCGGCCATCTCCAGAATCGTATTGACCGATTCCTGCTGCGCGCTCTCGATGAACGAGCAGGTGTTGACCACGATGATGTCGGCCTCTTCGGCGCGGCCCGTGAGTTCGGCGCCGGAGCGGGCCAGCAGTCCCATCATCACCTCGCTGTCCACCAGATTCTTGGGGCAGCCCAGGCTGACGAAGCCGACCTTCTGGGGACGCTGCGAGGGCGAGGCGGGCGGCTTCTGCGCAGAAGTTTTCTGTTCGGAGCTGGCTACAGTGAGGTCTTTTACGGGCATGGAATCTTATTATTTTAGCATTGGCGTCAGAACAGGGGTCAGGGGCCAGGGACCAGGGGCTAGCCATTAGTGGTCAAATTGAGGACGGATCACTGGCCACTGATCACTAATCACTCGCCTCCATTCGAAGCGGACTCCTGGCCCCTAACCAGCACCATCAACGATACGGAAAAGTGGATTTCACACAGGGCATTGTCGTGCTAGGCTAGGTCCTTACCGCCGTAACAATTTAGGAGCAAAACCTCGCTGGAGGCGAAATGTCTGGCAAACGGCTTTGTGTTGGGTTGCTGTCGGTGGTCGCGCTGCTAATGACTTCGGCGATGGCGCAGGATGAGAAGAACGAACTCGGCGGCATCCTGGGCCGCACGTTTATAAGCAATCAGGGCATCAAGAATGCCAGCACTCCTTCGGTGATTGCCTTCGGCAAGGGTCTGACCTTCGATGTGGATTATGCCCGGCGTTTGATTGTGACTCCGCTCTACGCGATTTCCGGCGAAGTGGTGTTCGCCTACAACCCCGACGAGGATGTGAATGGGGGCAGTTTCGGCAATGCGGTGGTGCCCCCGGGCATGAAGGAACTGTTTGTCACACCGGCCGCGCGCGTGAATCTTTTTCCGACTACTGCGGTCTCGCCCTGGGTCAGCCTGGGCGGCGGCTTCGGGCATTTCAGCCAGTCCAGCACCTTGATTTATGGCAGCAGTAACCCGGGCACTTCGTCGACCACGGGCGTGTTCGAGATCGGAGGGGGACTCGATGTGAAGGTTTCGTCACGCGTCTACCTGCGGGCCCAGGTTCGCGATTTCTGGTCCGGCGAGCCAAACTTTCCGCTGGCTGACACGGGAAAGACCCGCCAGCATAATTTCTTCGTGGGCGGCGGCGCGTATTGGAGATTCTAGCCGGAGGATGCGACGACCCCCGCGACAGCTGGCGAGAGGCCGGCGCTACCAATCTCAGCGACGCCGGCCTTACCTTCTCCTTCGCCATTTCGCATTCAGGTTTCCCCCGGCATGATCCAGCTTTCTGACATCCAGGCGGCTTTGGAGAGGATTCGGGCCGACATCCGGGTTTCGCCTTGCCCGCGTTCCGAAACGTTTTCCGGGATCACGCACAATTCCATTTTTCTCAAGCTCGACAACCAGCAGCGCACGGGAGCGTTCAAGGAACGCGGCGCGCTGAACAAGTTGCTCACCATGAGCGCGGAGGAGCGCGGGCGCGGCGTGATCGCGGCCTCGGCGGGCAACCACGCGCAGGGCGTCAGCTATCACGCGGGAAAGCATGGAGTCCGGGCGCGCATCGTGATGCCGCTGCCTACGCCGTTGACCAAGGTGTCGGCGACGCGCGGCTACGGCGCGGAAGTTTTGCTGCACGGCGCCAACTACGACGAGGCCTATGAAAAGGCGGTCGAGCAAAGCCGGGAAGAACGGCTGACCCTGATTCATGCCTTTGACGACGACGCGGTCATTGCCGGGCAGGGCACGCTGGGGCTGGAGATTTTAGCGCAGCATCCGGAGATCGAAGTAATCGTCTCGCCCATTGGCGGCGGAGGGCTGATCGGTGGCATTGCCTGCGCAGTCAAGGAGAGCCGTCCGGCGATAAAGGTGTATGGCGTGCAGCCGGCAAAAATTCCTTCGATGAAGGCGGCCGTCGCGGCGGGCAAGCCGGTGACGCTCGATTCCGCCAAGACAATTGCCGATGGCATTGCGGTGCGGCGCGCCGGAGAACGCACGCTGCCGCTGGTGCAGAAGTACGTTGACGATATCGTGACCGTCGAGGAAGAGGAAATCGCCAACGCGATCCTGCTGCTTCTGGAGCGGGAGAAGACGCTGGCGGAGGGTGCGGGCGCGGCCGCCATTGCGGCGGTGCTGAATCGCAAGCTGCGGCTCGAGGGCAAGCGGGTTGCGGTGCTGGTCTGCGGCGGCAATATCGATGTCACGCTGCTGGCCCGCATCATCGAGCGCGGCCTGGTGAAAGATGGGCGGCTGGTGCGGCTGCGCGTGCATCTGCCGGATTATCCCGGCGCCCTGCATCGCTTGACCGGAATTCTGGCGGAACATCGCGCCAACATCGTGGAGACGGCTTACGACCGCGCCTATCACGGCGTGAATCTGGGCGACACGGCCATCGACATCACCATGGAGACGCGCGGGCCCGAGCACATTGCGGAGTTGCTGGCCGCGCTGGTGGCGGCGGGTTACACGCACGAGAGAATTTTGTGAACGATCGATTCGCAGATCGCAAACCCGCGCCAGAAATTTCATGCGCTTTTCCTGGGCAAGGAAAAGTCAAGCCCCCTTTTTCCATTTGAATGCATTGGAAACGGTGCAATGAGATCGCAAGTGCCTGATTCAAAGCCCACTCTCGGCTTTAAGTGCTGTGTAAAATAATCCTCGCATCTTACTGATTATGTGAGACATAGATATAACAGTTAAATCGATTTACCTTCCCGCCCCAGCGCGGTCGAGCGCGCGCCGTTGGCAATGTCACCGGCCATGTCGATTCTCGCAGCGACGCTTCACAACCATCCGCAACTGGCATTCCTGAATGCGATCAGCACGCTCACTGGCAGAGTTTTTTATGAGTTTTCTCTGTGTCCCCTGGGGTGAAGGTTGTGGTTTTCTCATGCGTTTTTCGCCGTTCTACAATTTCGGTGAGCGCGGGTTTGTAACGTTGTTATGTCTTGGGTAAAACTTTGTAAATCATGGAGTTGCAACCGCTCCCGCAGAGTAGATTAGAGGTGAAGCAATGAAGAGCAAAATTCTAGCCGTCATGGCCGTTTTGGCGACTGCCATTGGCATCGCCGCGGCACAGGCTGCCGGGCCGTCCGCGATTGCCAAGCAGATTGGCACGATCAAGTCCATCAACGGGAACGCGATCACGCTCACGCCGGAATCGGGAGCCGACGTACCGGTCACGGTCGAGGACGGCGCCCGCATTTTGAAATTGAATCCGGGCGAGAAGGATTTGAAGAACGCCACGCCGATCCAACTGCAGGACCTGAAGGCCGGGGACAAAGTCCGGGTGCGCGGGCATGCGGCCGGGCAGGGCATCGACGCGCTGGAAGTGCTGGTGATTACCAGTTCCGCCGTGGATGCGGTGCGCGAGCAGATCCGCCAGGACTGGCAGAAGCGCGGCGTCGGCGGCCTGGTCAGCAGCGTGGATCCGGCCGATGGGACGGTGACGATTTCGGTCACGAGCCTGAGCGGGAAAAAAGAGGTCACGGTGAAAACGGCGAAAAATACCGTGATTCGCCGCTACGCGCCCGACTCCATCAAGTTCGATGACGCCAAGCCGAGCACGCTGGCCGAGATCCATCGCGGGGACCAGTTGCGCGCGCGCGGAGAGCGCAGCGCGGATGGTTCGGAGGTGACGGCGGAAGAAATTGTCAGCGGCAGCTTTAAGAACGTCGCCGGCGTCGTCAATTCGGTGGATGCAAGCGCGGGCACGATCAACGTTCAGGATTTATTGACCAAGAAGCCGGTGGTGGTGAAGGTCACGCCGGAGTCGCAACTGCACCAACTTCCGCCGGAAATGGCGGAGATGATCGCGATGCGGCTAAGAAAGAACCTGCCAGCGGGAACGCCCGGCGCAGGTGGCGCAAGACCGGAGGCAGCAGGCAACGGCGCGCCGGGCGGTCAGCGGCCTGCCGGTGGAGAGACGGGCAACGGGGGCATGGGTGGAGGGATGCGGCAGGGCGGCTCGCGTGATTTTCAGTCGATGCTGAATCGCATGCCGGCGGTGACGCTTTCCGATCTGCACAAAGGCGATGCGGTCTTGATTGTGGCGACCGAGGGCTCTGGAACGGGCGGAGGTACGGCCATCACGCTGCTGAGCGGCGTCGAACCGATTCTGCAAGCGGCTCCCAGCCAGGCCATGATGCTGACGCCGTGGAGTTTGGGCGGCGCGCCGGGCGGCGAAGGTATGCAGTAGTTTTGGCGCTTGCAGCCTTAAAAAGAGATTTCACCACACAGGTCACAGAGGTTCACAGGGAAGATTGGGAACCTACAAGTTCGTGCTTCATACTTTCATAGAAATGGAAGACTTATCAGAAATGAAGTTCTGGAAAAACGGAATCAGCTTTCTTATCTTGTTTTTCTTTTTGCTGTCGGCAGCTTCTTTACTTGCACAGAACGGGTCGGGAAGCTTGCGCGGGCAAGTGACCGATCCCTCGGGCGCGGCGATCCCCGGCGCCAGCGTGATTATGACGCCGGCGACGGGATCTCCCATTGTCGTCCACAGCGATGGGCAGGGGATGTATGACTTTAAGACCCTGCCTTCAGGCAAGTACACGTTGACGGTGGCGGCGCAGGGATTCACGCTGTATGAGAATGACAACGTAGTTGTGGCCGATCAGCCGCTGCGACTCAACGTCAGCATGAACATCGAGGTGGAGACGCAGAAAGTGCAGGTCTCCGATACGGCGCCGACCATCGACGTCAATCCCACCAACAATGCCGGTGCGATCGTGATTTCGGGTAAAGAACTGGAGGCGCTGCCCGACGATCCCGACGAGTTGCAGTCGGATCTGGAGGCGCTGGCGGGGCCGTCAGCCGGGCCAAACGGCGGGCAGATGTACATTGACGGGTTCACCGCGGGGCAGTTGCCGCCCAAGTCTTCGATCCGCGAAATCCGCATCAATCAGAATCCGTTTTCGTCCGAATATGACAAGCTCGGCTACGGGCGCATTGAGATTTTTACCAAGCCGGGAACCGATAAGTTCCATGGGCAGGGTTTTATCATGGGCAACGATTCGGCGTTTAACGCTCCGAGCCCGTTTGCGGGAAGCGAGCCGCCGTATTATTCGACGCAGTACGAGGGAAACGTGGGCGGGCCGGTGGGAAAGAAGGCATCGTTCTTCTTCAATGCCGAACGCCGGAATATCAACGAACTGGCGGCGGTGAACGCGGTAGAGCTCGATCCAACGCTGACCCATTCGCAGGCGCTGATCGAATCGATTCCGAACCCGCGGCAGCGCACCAACATCAGCCCGCGCCTGGACTTGGCGGTGACCAAGAACAATACCCTGACCGCGCGCTACCAGTACTGGCGCGATACCGAAACCAACGACGGCGTGGGAATCCTCAGTCTTCCTTCGCAGGCGCTCTACTCCAAGGAAGTGGAGCACACGTTGCAGGTCAGCGACACCCAGGTGTTTGGCTCCAAGATCGTCAATGAAACGCGCTTTCAATATGTGCGGGACACCGACGGGCAGAATCCGAATGACCTGCATCCGACCGTCAACGTGCTGGGGAACTTCGTGGGCGGCGGCAACAATGGCGGGACCCAGAACGATCAGCAAAACCGCTACGAATTTCAGAATTACACCTCGGTGATCCACGGCAACCACATGCTGAAGTTCGGCGCGCGAGTGCGGGAAACGCAGGACACGAACCTATCGAGCTCAGGATTCAACGGATCGTTTACGTTTTCTTCGCTGAATTCGCCGCAGGATGTGCCGGGAAACAACTGCACGGTGGGTGGTGCGGCGCCGTGCCCGATCTCGTTGTCTTATGCCGAGCAGCAGTTGGCGGGCGGCGGCACGCCTTATGCGACGCAGTTGACGTACACCAGCGGGTTGCCGACGGCGGAAGTCACTTACAACGATGCCGGATTGTACATACAGGACGACTGGAAGGTGCGGCCGAACTTCACCTTGAGTACGGGGCTGCGCTTTGAAACCCAAAACGCGATTCATGATCATGGGGACTGGGCTCCGCGGCTGGGCTTCGCCTGGGCGGTGGGAGGAAGAAACGCTCCTCCGAAGGTGGTGATTCGCGGCGGCTACGGAATTTTCTACGATCGCTTCCAGACCGGACCGCTGCTGCAGGTCGACCGGTTGAATGGAGTGATCCAGCAACAGTTCATCATCAACAATCCCACTTGCTTTCCGGGAGTGGATGTGGCGCTGAACAATTTTTCAAGTTGCGGCGCGCCCAGTCTGGGTACGTCGAACATTTATCAAGTCAGCCCCCGGCTGCACGCGCCTTACACGCTGCAAGGGGCAGTGAGCGTGGAAAAGCAGGTTACGAAGTCGGCGACGGTGACGGCGACGTATTTGAATTCGCGCGGCTTCGATCAATTTCTGACCATTAACGCGAATGCGCCATACCCTGGCACGCCGTGCTCGCAACCCGGTCTGCCCGCGTGTGCGACAGTGACCGGCGGCAACATCTACCGTTATGTGTCGGAGGGAAATTTCAAGCAGAACCAGTTGATCGTCAACACCAACATTAAAGTGGGTTCAATGGTGCAGTTGTTCGGCTTCTACACGTTTGGCTACGCCGACAGCGATACTTCGGGGGTAAACAGCTTTCCGACCAATTCGTACAACATCAGCCAGGACTACGGACGGGCCTCGTTCGATGTAAGGCACCGGCTGTTTCTGGGCGGAAGCATTGGGTTGCCGTTCCTGATCCGGCTGAATCCGTTCATGGTGATCAGTTCCGGTGCGCCCTTCAATGTGGTTTCGCCGATCGATCTGAATGGCGATCAGATTTACAACGACCGTCCCAGCCTGGTGTCGAGCGCAACCTGTCCGACTTCGACGGTCACCAGCGGCACAACGATTTATTGCACCCCGCTGGGGACATTCGACGCGTCGGGGGCGACGGGAAGGCCTTTGCCCATCAATTACGAGACCGGGCCGGGGCATTTTGTGCTGAACCTGCGCTTGACCAAGACAATTGGACTGGGAGGCAAGGCCAAAGCAGGGCAGCAAGGAGGGCCGGGAGACGGGGGTCACCACCATGGAGGTCCGCTGTTTGGCGGCGGAGGGCGCATGGTTATGTCTTCCAATTCCGATCGGCGCTACAACCTGACCCTGGGTCTCGGGGTGCGCAACGTTTTCAACCATGTGAACGTGGCCA
This sequence comes from Candidatus Sulfotelmatobacter sp., assembly GCA_035949755.1. Classification (GTDB taxonomy): domain Bacteria; phylum Acidobacteriota; class Terriglobia; order Terriglobales; family Acidobacteriaceae; genus Sulfotelmatobacter. Next base: position 7,565 of record DASYYT010000015.1, on the reverse strand, counting down.
ACCCGAATGGAGTGCTGGGATCGAAGTTGTTTGACATCTCGAATTCGTTGCAGGGAGGGCCGTTCTCGCCCAGCAACGCGATTAATCGAAGAGTCGAGTTGCAGGCGACGTTCAGCTTCTAAGCTCCTAGCCCCGGGCTAAGTCGGAAGGCGTCATCCAACGTCGTTATGCAATCAAAGGCCCGCGCTTTTTACCAGCGGGCCGAGGGATCTCGTGCGTGGCAACCGCCGCATCAATCCGCGCGACATCCCTCATTCTGCGTGAGAACCAGCCCGCTCGAATGACCTCGCCGCGAAATAGTTGCTGAAATTCAAACTGAGCCACTATGGAACATCGGGGCTCATATGCCGCGGCCATCGGCTCGCGGTATGCTGGAGTGTGGGTTGCCGCCGCCGATGCGGCTCAGGGCTTGAGAACGATTGGCTCTTTTTCCGATTAACCGTCGAAAGTTTATGGGGTTGGCCGCAGGTGCGGGCGTAGTGGCGCTGGGCGCCGACGGCCTGCTGCTGGACCCGAATTTTCCGGTCGTGATCCGCCGCGAGATTTCGCTGGCGCGCTGGCCGGAGAGGCTCGACGGGTTCACGATTGCGCTGCTCAGCGATTTTCACTACGATCCGATTTTTTCGGTTCATCCCATACACCGGGCGATTGGCATGGTCAACGATCTGCATCCGGACCTGATCGCGCTGACCGGCGATTTCGTTTCCGTGCCCTGGAGCGGCGACCACGCCAAAGCCGCGGCCGCGGCCGAGCCTTGTGCGCGCCTGCTGACCCGGCTGAAGGCGCCGCATGGATTGTGGGCCGTGCTGGGCAATCACGACTGCTTCACCGACCCGGAGCGGGTCACCAGCGCGCTCGAGGCGGAGAAAATTCCCGTGATGATCAACCAGTCGGTCCCGATCGAGCGCGACGGAGCGCGCTTCTGGCTCGCTGGCCTGGATGACGTTCTGGGCAAAGGGGCGGACCTGGACCAGACGTTGCGCAAGATTCCCCAGGATGAGCCCGCGGTGTTGATGGCGCATGAGCCCGATTATGCCGACAAGGTTGCGCGCTATCCCGTGGACCTGCAGCTGTCGGGGCATTCGCATGGCGGGCAGGTTCGCGTGCCGCTGGTGGGACCGCTGTATTTGCCGGAACTGGCTCGCAAATACGTTTGGGGGCTCTACCACATCGGGAAGCTGACCTTGTACACGAATGCGGGATTGGGGACGGTGGAGATTCCGGTGCGGTTCAATTGCGCTCCCGAGATTACGCTGCTGACGATTCGGCCAGGAAGCGCAAGAAAGCAGTCGTCGTAGGACAGTCCGCCGGTCGGGCCGGGTGTTATCCTGCTGCGGTTATGGAAGCCAAGGGTGTGACTCCGATATTGAACGTGTCCGACATCGCCGGCACGTTCGCATGGTTTGAGAAGTGGGGATGGAAGAAATTGTGGGACTGGGGAACGCCTCCGACATTTGGCGCGGTTGGCTCGGGGAAGGACGCGTGTATTTTCCTTTGTCAGGGAGCGCAGGGAGGCCGCGGCCGCGGCGCCAACACCACCACCTTCCAGCAGGACGGAGACGAACAGGGCGACAAGGGCGTCTGGATGTCGGTGTGGGTGGACGACGTGGACCAGATGCACAAGCAGTGCGTGGCCGCCGGGCTGGAGGTTACGTTTCCGCCCACCGATATGCCGTGGAAAGTGCGCGAGATGCACCTCCGCCATCCCGATGGCCACGTGTTCCGTGTCGGCCGCGGAGTCGAGGCCAGGAAGTAAAAACTCAAAACTGATATTGAGTGCGATTTTTCGTCATTCATCCTGCAGGCAAACGGCGATCTGCTGCGTGTCTGGCGTCGAAAAAATATATGCTGGGTGGTTTGACGACTGGGGTGTACACTGAAGGCAATCACTTCCACATCATTCCGCCGTGCCCAGCCTGGGCGTCGGTTTCCTGTGCAACTGATACGTTCGTACAGGGGGCTGGCATGACTTCCAAAGACAACGATTCCACGTTCCGCTGCTGGTTATGCGGTGAACTGATTTCCCTTCAAACATGCAAGACCGATGAAAATGGCCAGGCAATTCACGAAGTTTGCTATCACTTACGGATGCAGTTCGAATCTGCATCCAAAGCTGCAACCCAGCAACAGTCTGCAAAAAGGCTTTACCGATCGGAAACTTAAGAGGAACGATTGACCGCGATTTTCAGGCCATTGCACAAGTTACTGTGAGGAAAGTTCTTTGACTGCGGGTAAGTAGTGTAATCCGGATTTTTCGCCAAAATTACCGGGAGCGCAGGAAGTCGGGGAGACAAAACCTTGTCTCACGAGAAAATTTCTCTTCTGAGAATGCGACGTTGAGATCCTCTAGGCGTGTTCGCAATAATCTCGCCGCATCGTCAAGTGGACCGAGTTGGTAAGACTGCGCCGGGGAATGCCTTGGGGCAACAGAAACGGTTGTTTCGTCCCGCCATCGCAAGATCGTGAACAACAAGTTGCCGGAAAGAATCTGTATCGTAGGCCATTCTGTGTGTAGAACCTTGATCGCTTTTGGCTCTGAAATGAGAAACCATAAGTTCCGCTCTGTATCCTCCACCAATTCACGATTAGCTCTGTGGCGAAGCCAAGGACTCAACCACCATGCGAAAACGATGTAGTAGACCGCTTTAAAGGCGAACCCCACACCCAGAACGAGTGGCCTCAGGAACTCAAGTACGCGGGCCTTGGTCGCTTTCTGCACATCCAGAATATTAGCCCGATCCAAGGGGGATTTTGAGCGCAATGGGGATTTTTCGACAACTGACTTTTCGCCACGCATCCAAGGCTCAGCACTTTCATTGACTTGCGGGGCTTCCGGACCTACCATTTCAGCCCATGCTCGGCCAAACCATTTCGCACTATCGCATCGTCGAGAAGCTCGGCGGTGGCGGCATGGGAGTGGTTTACAAGGCTGAAGACCTCGAACTGGGCAGGTTCGTCGCTCTGAAGTTCCTGCCGGAAGACGTAGCCCATGATCCGCAGGCTCTCGAACGCTTTCGCCGCGAGGCGCGGGCGGCTTCTGCGCTGAACCATCCCAACATCTGCACGATCTACGAAATTGGCAAGAACGGGGACCAGTCGTTCCTCGTCATGGAGTACCTCGACGGGATGACCCTGAAGCATCGCATTGGCGGGCGTCCGATGGAGACCGATTCGATCTTGTCCGCAAGTATCGAGATCGCCGATGCGCTCGACGCAGCGCATGCGGTGGGGATCGTCCACCGAGACATCAAGCCGGCAAATATCTTCGTGACCAAACGTGGGCACGCCAAGATCCTGGATTTTGGGTTAGCGAAGGTCACGCAGCCGATTGGCGAGCCGGGCGGAGCATCCCAGGCAGCGGGCCAGCCGACGGTAACGCTGGAAGAACACCTCACCAGTCCAGGGCACGCAGTTGGCACGATAGCTTACATGTCGCCCGAGCAAGTGCGCGCGAAAGAATTGGACGCACGCACCGACCTGTTCTCATTTGGTGCAGTTCTTTATGAGATGGCGACAGGAGCGTTGCCTTTTCAAGGCGAAAGCTCGGGCGTGATCTTCAAAGCCATCCTCGATTCCGATCCGCCGCCAGCTCTTCGCTTCAATCGCGATCTTCCGGGGGAATTGGAACGGATCATCTCCAAGGCACTGGAAAAAGACAGGAACTTGCGTTACCAGAGCGCGTCGGAAATGCGGGCCGACCTGCAGCGGCTTAGGCGAGATAGCAGTTCGGGAAGGGTGCCCAGAGAGTTAACTGCCTCCCAGCATCCCTCTGCTTCGCAGCCAGCTGTGTCGGCGGTACTCAATTCCGGTTCCAGCTCAGCTTTGGTCGGGGAAGGCGAACGTCCGAATCGTACCTTGGCTGTTTCCATCACGGTGTTGCTAATTGTCGCCGCCGCTGCGGCTTGGTACAAATTCTCCGGGATACCCAAACCCTCGGCAATCGACACCCGCAACATAAAGATCCACCCCATCACCGACAATGGCGAAGTAACCTATTTTTGCGCCATCTCAGCCGATGGCAAACTCATCGCCTACGGCGCATCTCTGGATGGAAAATACAGCCTGCGAGTGAAGCAGATCTCGACTGGCAGCGAGGTTGTTGTTGTTCCGCCACGGGCGGAACTAATCGCCGGCGCCACCTTCACGAATGGCGGAGACTATCTCTACTACCTCATGCTGAGCGGGAACGTGGTTGGCCTGTATTCCGCGCCTTCCTTGGGGGGCCCGTCGCGGCTGGTGGTCACCGACGTGAATAGCGCCGCCTCTTTCTCGCCAGACGGCAACAGGATGGCCTATATCCGAACCGCCCCGGTTGGGGAGCAATTGCTGATTGCCAATGCAGATGGGTCGGGGGAGCACGAAATTCTCTCGGTGCCGAATCCCGGTTATCTCACGTCTGTTTCCTGGTCCTCGAAAAATCTTCTAGCCGTGTTCGAGCGGCAATTTAATCAACCCGAGATTCCTCTCCGCCGAACCATGGTGATTACTCCCGAAGGCAAGTTGGTGAAAACCTTCATTCCGCCCATCAGAATCAGTGATCTCGCGTGGTTGCCGGACTCGTCAGGCTTTTTCTACACTCAGGAGGATCCCTCGGCCTCGGCGAACACAGCCGTCTGGTTTCAACCCTACCCGGAGGGTCAGCCAATCAAGATCAGCAACGACTTGAATGCATACCGTGGCGTAAGTGTGTCAGGGGACGGCAAGTCGCTGGTCACGGCTCAAGTCCGGCAACAGTCGACCATCTATATCGCGGATAGCCCCACCTCTTTCACCCCGAAAAGCACCTGGAATTTGACACCCATTTCTAGAGAACAGTCGGCCGGAATGGAAGGACTGAGTTGGACAGGAAACGGACAGCTCGTGCAGTTGGATAAAGACTCGCATATCTACATCAGTGCGGCCGATGGGAGTGGGCGAACACGCCTGCTCCAACAGGACAACTATAATCAGGATGTGAGCGGTTGCGGACCTGCCAATACCGTGGTTGTGTCGCGGTTTCCGGATGTAAAAACCTATACCTTGTGGCGCCTTAATGTCTCAACGGGGGAACTCAAACAGCTGACCACCGGAACCAACGATATCCAGCCGAGTTGCACCCCCGACGGCAAGTGGATGGTCTATAACGCGGTAGAGAAGACCGACAAAATCATGAAAGTTTCTATCGACGGTGGCACGCCGGTGGAACTCGCCGAGGGCGAAGTTTTCGGGCCGGAAATTTCCCCGGATGGCCGATTGGTCGCTTACTATAAAGTCCTCCGAGAAAAAACGGGCCGAAGATTTAAATTCGTGATTCAGAGTATTGAGGGTGGCGCTCCGGTAAAGGAAATAGACGCGCCGTTACGCCTTTCTTTGCTCCAATGGACTCCGGATGGCAAGGGCTTGGTTTACGTGGATTTCACTTCAAACAAATCGCAGCTCTACATGCAGCCGATAACCGGGGGCACGCCCGTGCCCTTGCTTCATTTCGACTCCGAGCCGATGAGGATTGCGGCGTTTGCCTGGTCCCATGACGGCAAAAAAATCGCCATCACCCGGGCGGTTGAGTTCAACACCGATGTGGTCATGTTCAGCAACTTCCACTGATCCAAACTCGAGATCGCGTACTTTCTCTAACTGCCCCAACCTTTGCCATTTGTGGATCGTGGCGCATGACTTCTGTGAACAGGCCTTCTCACAAGTATGCGCTTTTCATTCGCCTTTTTCGGGCATTTTGAGCGCTATCGGGATTTTGCGCCAATTGAGGTGGAGTACTCTGCTATATTCGGGAACGCTGAGAGGAGGTCTGCGTATGTCATATCGCCTGTGTTTCCCGTTGATGCTCGTAATATCGTGTTTTGGAGCAGGTTTCACTCAGACCAACTCTTCTGCGGAGAAACAGACGACTCGCGTTGGCATCGCTGCAACGATGAACCGTTCAAACCGCCAGATCATTCCCACCTGGGAGCGCGATCAACTAGTGCGCGAACTTCAGCGTCTCGGTAAGCAGCGCAAGTCCACCATCGTCATCGAGGCTGTTTCTCTGGAGGCGACGGCCCGTGAGGATGCCATTCCCGAAGCAGAAAAGAAGGGGTGCCAGTACTTCGTGCTCACTACATTGTTGAACCCAAGCCATGGTCCAGGAATTTCGGGCGGTCCAGATGGCTCTCAACGGGCTCCTGTCCTCATCGGAAACGTCGATCCCAACCAGACCATGGCTATGAACTTCGTGATCTTAGAAGTCGGCAGTGCTCGAACCGTGGCCGAAGGCACAGCCACTGCGCCCGTAGTGGACGGCAACGACGTCCGCGCCGCCGACGATACCATGCGATTTGTGGCTCACCGGGTGGCAAGTGAACTTCGCAGCAGCAGCGTTCCGAAGATCGACTAGAGACCGTCATCGTTCTTACTGGGCTCCTCATCAATTCCTCAACTGTTGCCACCAGGCGATTGACTTCAAAACCCCCTGCCGGGGCATTTTGAGCGCAATCGGGATTTTTCGCCAACTGACATCAGACAAGCGAGAACGAACCCTTGAATTTGCGCGGCCAGAGCACCTTCGACGTGTCCCCGATACGCTCTGCGATCACGGCACCTTTGAGAAACTTACCCGCCTTTAATTCGCGGACAATCACTGATTCGCCGATCTTGGCGTCGGCCACGTAGCAGAAAATATTCATCGTTCCTGATCCAATGTCGCCCCCATCACAGTGTCCCAACCCAGTCCACCCCAGCCGCTCGTTCATCAATCCTTCCACGGCAACTCGTTTTTCTAGATCATCGGTGCTTCCATGGCCTTCAATCTTGTACTGGATGACGATAGAACTAAGCTCTGAACGCTTCAGCGGCTTGAACCCTGCGGCTCGGATGGGCTTTGCCTCGGACTTGATCGTGTCATAGGGATTGATCGCCGCCTGTATTGGAATTTCTCGTTGCTCACCTTCTTCACCGATCTTTCCCCAGTGGATTGTGATCTCGGTGGTAGTGGCCCACGCTTCCCAGTACTCCTTCTTCCGTTCCGTCACCCGATACAGTTTGAGCATGGCTTTTATTCGCACGCAGCATATCAGGACTGGCTAACTGTTGTAAGCAGGCGATTGCGCTCAAAACCCCCAGCCATCAGTCATCCGCTTTGGGGAGTGCCCCAAATTCATCGGGATGCTTCGAGACATAGGAAAACAACAAGCAAGTCTGTCAGGTTGTGAGGGTAGTCAACGCATGTCCTCGTTCACCCATCGACGGCGGTTACGCGATGATGATTCGCGAAACACATCTGTTGGGCTTCTGCAATAATGCCTTTGGTGTGGGGACCTGTATGCCTTCTACGCGAGCGCTCAGACTTTTGGGACGGATCACTTTCTCAGGGGCGCTCTTGGCTGCCGCGCTGCCGGCCTTTGCGGCACAGGGCGCGAAGGTTGCGCGGCCCGGCTTCGGTCCCAATGTAGTTATTTTCGATCCCTCGATGCCGGCGCAGGCGATCCAGAAGCAGATTGATGCCGTGTATGCGGTGCAGGAGCACAACGAGTTCGGGGCGCAGCGCAATGCGTTCCTGTTCCTGCCCGGAAGCTATTCGGTGGACGTGCCGGTCG